>NZ_JBKFFO010000023.1:0-69876 GCF_046506645.1 Streptomyces sp. 5K101
CCTCCGCAGTGGAGGGCCACCCCGGCCCGCGGTCACACGACCGCGGTCACCGTTCCCGCCCCGACCGTCCGTCCGCCCTCGCGGACCGCGAAGCCGAGGCCGGGCTCCAGGGGCATGTCCCGGCCCAGTTCAACGGTCATGGTGACCGTCTCCCCGGGACGCGCGACCCCGGCCGCGCCGAGGTCGATGTCCCCGACGACATCCGCGGTGCGGATGTAGAACTGCGGCCGGTACCCGGTGGTCACCGGCGTGCTGCGGCCACCCTCGCGCGCCGACAGGACGTAGACCTGCGCGGTGAAGCGGCGGCTGGGCACGACGCTGCCCGGTGCGGCCACCACATGGCCGCGACGGACCGCGTCGCGCGACACCCCGCGCAGCAGCAGCGCGACGTTGTCGCCGGCCTCGGCCGACTCCATCGGCTTACCGAAGGTCTCCAGCCCCGTGACGACCGAGTCGCCCTCTTTCCCCGGCGCAGTCCCGCCGAGGATCTGCACCCGGTCCCCCATGCGTACGGTGCCGCGCTCGACCGCGCCCGTGACGACCGTGCCGCGCCCGGTGATGGTGAGGACGTTCTCCACCGGCAGCAGGAACGGCGCGTCCGTGTACCTGACCGGCATCGGCACATAGGTGTCGACGGCGTCGAGCAGCGCCTCGACGGCGGCCGTCCACCGCGCCTCGCCCCGCAGCGCCCCGAGTCCGGACACCCGGACGACGGGCGCCGCGTCGCCGCCGTAGCCATGGGCGGTGAGCAGGTCACGGACCTCCAGCTCCACGAAATCGGTGAGCTCCTCGTCGCCCGCGTCCGCCTTGTTGAGCGCGACGACGATGTGGTCGACGCCCACCTGGCGGGCCAGCAGGACGTGCTCGGCGGTCTGCGGCATGACGCCGTCGAGGGCCGAGACGACGAGGATGGCGCCGTCGAGCTGGGCCGCCCCGGTCACCATGTTCTTGACGTAGTCGGCGTGGCCCGGCATGTCGACATGGGCGTAGTGCCGGGTGTCCGTCTCGTACTCGACGTGCGCGATGTTGATCGTGATGCCGCGCGCGGCCTCCTCCGGCGCCCGGTCGATGCGGTCGAAGGAGACGTACGACGTGCCGCCGCCGGAGCGCTCGCTGAGCACCTTGGTGATGGCGGCGGTCAGGGTGGTCTTGCCGTGGTCGACGTGGCCCATGGTCCCGATGTTGAGGTGCGGCTTGGTGCGCACGTATGCCGTCTTGGGCATGACTTGTTCGTTCCTTTCCGGAACTCGAAGCGTGATCAGGACCCCTGGACCTCGCCGACCCTCCCCCTGCGGGGTCCGCCGGACGATCCGGGAAGGGTCAGCTTCGGGCGCCGCCGGGAGCCACGGCGACGTCGGCCGCGACTGCGGCCGTGTGGAATGCGGCCGCGGCGGCCGGGAACGCGGCAGCCTTCGGCGCGTCCGCGACTGCGGACGGCGCTGCGGGGAAGGCGTACCGGACCATGGCGTCGATGATCGTGCACGGCACCCGCCACGTCGAATGGTTTTCCCGTACGGCAGTTGGGCCCGGTCGCCCGCCCCGTTCGCCGCCGGCCGGCCGGTCGGCGGGGCGGCGGCGGGCGGGGCGATGTGTGCCGCGCTACGGCGTTGGGACATGTTCGTCGGTTAGTCTCCCCGGATGCTCGCCCCCGTCCCCCGGCCGGCATCCGGCCTCACCGTCCGCTGCACCAGGGCTCTGTTCTCGCCGTGGTCGCGACTGTCGCTGCTCGTGGTCCTGCTCGCGTCCGCCGCGTCGGCGGTGCTGCTCTACGAGCCGCAGCAACTGCTCTCGGCAGGCTGGCCGCCGCAGCTGAGCGGGCCGGCGGCGGTGGTGCTGTTCGGCGTGGGGTACGGGGTGTGCACGGCGGCGTTCGTGCCACGGCCGATCCTCAATCTGGCGGCGGGCGCCCTCTTCGGTTCGCAGGCCGGGCTCGTCGCGGCGATCGGCGGCACGGTGCTGGGCGCGGGCATCGCGTTCACGCTGGGCCGGGTGCTGGGCCAGGACGCGCTGCGGCCACTGGTGCGGGGACGCTGGCTGAAGGCGGCGGACGGGCAGCTCAGCCGGCACGGCTTCCGCTCGATGCTCGCGATCCGGCTGTTCCCCGGCGTGCCGTTCGCCGCGGCCAACTACTGTGCGGCGGTCTCGCGGATGGGCTACCTGCCCTTCCTGCTGGGCACGGGTCTGGGGTCGATCCCCAACACGGCGGCCTACGTGGTCGCGGGCAGCCGGGCGGGGTCGCCGACCTCGCCCGCGTTCCTGATCGCGGCGGGGTTCATCGTGGTGACGGGCGTGGCGGCGGCGGTCGTCGCCTGGACCAAGCGGCACCGGCTGCGGGCCCGGTGACCGGCTTTGCCGGGGACGCGGACGGCTCCGGGACCGCAGCGGAGCGGGAGCGGGACGGGGCCTGGGCGAAGTGCCGTCATTTCGGGGCGCTACGCTGCCTCACGATCGGCGCCGGCCCGACGGCGTACGCGCACCCGCGCGTCTCACGGGCCGTCAGTCCCATGGGCGCCTGACCGTCCGTCAGCCAAGTCAGCGAAGGGTCCGCATGACGACGATCGAACACGCCTGCCCATGAGCCGGCCGGTGTCCCGACCGGCAGCCGATACCTCAGCGCCGACCCGTGCTTTCGCCGGTCGGACCGTGATCATCTCTTGGGTGGCGTAGCTTTCAATGTCTTGGTTCGAATCATTCATCCTGGGACTCGTCCAGGGGCTGACGGAGTTCCTGCCGATCTCCTCCAGCGCGCATCTGCGACTCACGGCCGCGTTCGCCGGCTGGCACGACCCGGGGGCCGCGTTCACCGCGATCACCCAGATCGGCACGGAGACGGCCGTGCTGATCTATTTCCGCAAGGACATCGCGCGGATCGTGACGGCCTGGTTCCGTTCGCTGACCGACAAGGCGATGCGCCGGGACCACGACGCCCAGATGGGCTGGCTCGTCATCGTCGGCTCGATCCCGATCGGTGTGCTCGGCGTCACCCTCAAGGACCAGATCGAGGGCCCGTTCCGCGATCTGCGGCTGATCGCGACGACGCTGATCGTCATGGGCATCGTCCTCGGCGTCGCCGACCGGCTGGCCGCGCGCGACGAGATCGGCGGCCGCCACCGGGCGATCCGGGAGCGCAAGACGCTGGAGCAGCTGAGCGTCCGCGACGGTCTGATCTACGGCGTGTGCCAGGCGATGGCGCTGATCCCGGGCGTCTCGCGCTCCGGCGCGACCATCAGCGGCGGTCTGCTGATGGGCTACACCCGCGAGGCGGCGGCACGGTACTCGTTCCTGCTGGCGATCCCCGCGGTGCTGGCGTCCGGCCTGTTCGAGCTCAAGGAGGCCGGTGAGGGACATGTCTCATGGGGACCGACGATCTTCGCGACGCTCATCGCGTTCGGCGTGGGCTACGCGGTGATCGCCTGGTTCATGAAATTCATCACTACGAAGAGCTTCATGCCCTTCGTGATCTACCGGATCCTGCTCGGGATCGTGCTGTTCATCCTGGTCGGAACGGATGTACTGAGCCCGCACGCGGGTGAGTCGGCGGACTGACGGTCACGCTGCGGTGGGGGACGGTGACCGTTGCGAGGCCGTAATCTGATGCCATGTCCCCCATTCGCACCGAGCCCGCAGCCGCCCTGTCCGCCACCGAGCTGAACGCCCGCATCCGCGACCTGTGGGCCGACGGGGAACTCCCCGACGACCGGCGGCCGGAGTACGAGGCGCTCGTCGTGGAGTGGGCCGCGGCGGCACGCGAGGACGTGCGCCCGGCGGCCTGACGCCCCGGCTGCGTGCGCCGGGCCGCGTGCGCGGCCTGACCGTCCGGGCTGCGTCCGCGGCCCGGACGGCGCACCCTGGAGCCATGGCCTGGCAGGCACCCATCGTCGTGCACCCGCCCTCTCCCGGCGGCGGGCGGCGTGTCACCGTGCGCGGCGAGATCGTGGGGGTCGCGCGCAGCGACAAGGACCTCGTGGAGTTCCTGCGCAGGGCGGGGCTCGACGACGGGGACATGATCCTCGACGACCCGCATCTGGTGGAGTGGCGCGGTGGCGCCGCCCACCAGGCTATGCGGCCTGAGAGCGGCCGGTGCCCCGTGCTCGGCTAGCCTGAGGGCACGATGAACCGTTTGACCACGTCATGGGGCGCGTTCGAGCTCGCCCGCTTTCCCGAGGACCCCCGCGACACGCTCCGCGCCTGGGACGCGGCCGACGAGTACCTGCTGCGGCATCTGCACGGCATCGACGACGCCGCCCCCGTACCGCTGACCGGCACCGTGGCCGTCGTCGGCGACCGCTGGGGCGCGCTGGTCACCTCGCTCGCGGGCCACCACCCGGTGGTGCAGATCACCGACTCGTACCTCGGTCAGCAGGCGACCCGGTCGAACCTCGCACGGGCGGGGATCGGCTCGGCCGCGGTACGGCTGCTCTCGGCCCGGGACACCCCGCCGGAGCGCGTCGACGTACTTCTGGTGCGCGTGCCCAAGAGCCTCGCGCTCCTGGAGGACCAGCTGCACCGGCTGGCGCCCGCCGTCCACGCGGACACGGTCGTCGTCGGCGCCGGCATGGTGAGTGAGATCCACACCTCCACGCTGAGGCTCTTCGAGCGGATCATCGGCCCGACGAGGACGTCACTCGCGGCCAAGAAGGCCCGGCTGATCTTCTGCGCACCCGACCCGGACCTGCCACGGGCCCCCAGCCCGTGGCCGCTGCGGTACGACCTGCCGGCCGACACGGGCGCGCTCGCGGGCCGCACCGTCACCAACCACGCCGGAATCTTCTGCGCCGAGCGCCTCGACATCGGCACCCGGTTCTTCCTGCGCCATCTGCCGACCGGGCACGGCGCCGCGCACATCGTCGACCTGGGCTGCGGCAACGGCGTCGTCGGTACGGCGGCGGCGCTCGCCGCCCCGGACGCGCGGGTGACGTTCACGGACGAGTCGTTCTCGGCGGTCGCCTCGGCGGAGGCGACGTTCCGCGCCAACGTGCCTGCCGGGAAGGCCGAGTTCGTCGTGGGCGACGGCCTCTCGGCGCTGGGCGACGGCTCGGCGGACCTCGTGCTGAACAACCCGCCGTTCCACTCGCACCGGGCGACGACGGACACCACCGCGCGCCGGATGTTCGCGGACGCGCGGCGTGTGCTGCGGCCCGGCGGCGAACTGTGGGTCGTCGGCAACCGTCACCTGGGCTACCACGTGCGGCTGCGGCGGCTGTTCGGGAACTGCGACGTCGTGGCGAGCGACCCGAAGTTCGTCGTCCTGCGCGCGGTGAAGCGCCGCTAGGGCCCGGCCCTGCCGGGACGACGTGCGCTGCGCGGCTCTGGCGCGCCGCCCTGCGCTGCCCGACACTGAGCCGATGACGCAGCGCGTGGATCTCGCGACCGTGATGGACCGCCTTGCCATCGATGAACTGATCACCGGCTACGCCGTGGCCGTGGACGACGGCGACTGGAACGCCTACCGGGCCCTGTTCACCCACGACGGGCGGGCCGACTACCGGGGGTCCGGCGGGATCGAGGGAACGGCGGACGAGGTCGCGGGCTGGCTGGCGGAGACCATGCGGCTGTTCCCCGTCCGCCAGCACCTGATCGTCAACCGCCGCGTCGTCTTGCAGGACCTGGGCGGATATCCCGGGGACAGCGCCGAGGTCCGGGCCGACTACATCAACCCGATGCTCCCGGCGTCCGGCCAGGACTTCGTCTCGGGCGGCCGGTACCGCTTCGCGCTCACACGCGGGGACGCGGGCTGGCGCGTGCGCACGGTGGTGACGGAAGAGAGGTGGCGCCGCACGGGCGCTGCGCGCTCGAACACCTGACACGAGCGCCCCGGACGGGCTCCTCCGGAGCACCGCGAACACCCGGAGGGCGATCCAGGTCCGGGGACCGCCCCGGAGGGCTCCTTTGAAGCCCCGCCGGCGACACGAGTGCCGGGCCTGGGGCGGAGCCCCCGCGAACACCCGGAGCGCGCTCCGGGTCCGGGGACCGCCCCGGACGTGCTCCTCTGGAGCCCCGCCGGCGATTGAGGCGCGGGGTTCGTGGCAGCGCCCCCGGCACACGCGCCGCGGGGCCCAAGCAGCGCCCCGCGAACGCCCCGGAGCACGCTCCGGGTCCGGGGATCCCGGCAGGAGGGCCCCGGGCCCGGGCCGCGGTCTGTCGTGGCCACCCTTCGTGGCCCACACTGGTCCTTGAGGAGGCGCGGTATGCGGATTCCGGGCAGCCGGGGGGCAGGGCAGCAGCGGGGCGGCCGGCGTGGGAGGCGCGTGCCGCGCGGGGCCTGCGCCGTCGTCGCGGGGGCGCTTCCCGCGCTCTCCCTGCCCGAGCCCTCGCTGTGGTGGTTCGCCTACGTCGCCCTGGTCCCGTGGCTGCTGCTCCTGCGCAACGCGCCGACCGGCCGTCGGGCGCTCGTGGAGGGGTGGCTCGGCGGCATCGGGTTCATGATCGCCGTGCACCACTGGCTGCTGCCCAGCCTCCATGTCTTCCTGCTGGTCATCGCCGCCCTGCTGGGGCTCCTGTGGGCGCCGTGGGGCCTGCTCGTGCGGTTCATGACCCGCGGCAGCCCCTCCGTGGCACGGGCGGCCGCCTCCCTCGCGGTGATCCCGTCGAGCTGGCTCGTGATCGAGCTGGTCCGGTCCTGGGAGGGCCTCGGCGGACCCTGGGGCCTGCTCGGCGCCAGTCAGTGGGAGGTGCCGCCCGCCCTGCGGCTCGCCTCGGTCGGCGGCGTATGGCTGGTGAGCCTCCTGGTGCTCGCGGTGAACACCGCGGTCGCCCTGCTCATCGCCGTCCAGCGGGCCCGTACGCCCGCCGTCGCGGGCGTCGTCGTGTGCGCGACGGCGGCCGGGTCCGCCTGGGCGTGGGCACCGGAGCCCGGCAAGTCGGCGCCGATGCGGATCGCGGTGGTCCAGCCGGGCGTCGTGGCGGGCGCGGACAGCGTGGAGCGCCGGATCGACCGGGGCGAGGAGCTCACGCGTGACCTTGCGCGCCGGGAGAAGGCGCTGGACCTGGTGGTGTGGGGCGAGAGCAGCGTGGGCGCCGACCTGCGGGCACGTCCTGATCTCGCGGACCGCCTCGCCGCCCTGTCCCGGGACGTCGGTGCGCCCGTGCTCGTGAACGTGGACGCACGCAGCGAGGCGGCGTCGGGCCCGGCGGGCATCTACAAGAGCTCCGTGCTCGTCGGGCCCGACGGTCCGACCGGCGACCGCTACGACAAGATGCGCCTGGTGCCGTTCGGCGAGTACGTCCCGGCCCGCTCCGTGCTCGGCTGGGTGACCTCGGTCGGCAGGGCGGCGGCCGAGGACAGGATCCGCGGGACCGAGCCGGTCGTCATGACCTTGCCCCCCGCCCAGGGCACCCCCCTGCGCGTCGGCCCGCTGGTCTGCTTCGAGTCGGCGTTCCCCGACATGAGCAGGCACCTGGTGCGGGACGGTGCCCAGTTGCTGGTGGCCCAGTCCGCCACGTCGACGTTCCAGGAGAGCTGGGCACCCGAGCAGCACGCGTCGCTGGCGGCGCTGCGGGCGGCCGAGACGGGCCGGCCGATGGTGCACGCGACGCTGACGGGTGTGAGCGCCGTGTTCGGGGCCCACGGGCAGCAGATCGGCGGCCCGCTCACCACCGAGACCAGCGGTGCGGCGGTGTACGAGACGCCGCGTGCGACGGGCACGACGCTGTACGTCCGGTTCGGCGACTGGGCGGTGTACGGGGCGCTCGCGGTGCTGGCGGCGCTGGCGGCGGTCGAGGGCTCGCGAGCTATCCGGCGGCCTGCTCCAGGGCCCTCAGTACGACCCGTTCGCACAGCTCGTGGGTCCGCAGCGCGTCCTGTGCGCTGAGGTGCTTCCCGGCGCGCACGGCGTCGAGGAAGGCGTGCACGGCCTGTTCGATGCCGCGCTGGCGGGCGACCGGCACCCAGTCGCCGCGGCGCCTGACGCTCGGCTGGCCCTTGTGGTCCACGATCTCGGCCAGGTTGCGGACCTCGCGCTTGGAGTCCTGGCCGGAGACCTCCAGGATCTCCTCCGTGGAGCCGCTCATCCGGTTCATGGCGCCGATGGCGGTGAAACCGTCTCCGGACAGCTGGAGGACGACGTGGTGCATGAGTCCGCCGACGATCCGGGCGCGCACATCCGTGTGCTGGACGGGTCCGGGCACAAGGAACCGCAGGGTGTCCACGACGTGGATGAAGTCGTCGAGCACGAGGGTGCGCGGGTCCTCGGGGAGCCCGACGCGGTTCTTCTGCATGAGGATCATTTCGCGCGGGTGCTCCAGGCACTGCGCGTACCCGGGCGCGAACCTGCGGTTGAAGCCGACGGCGAGACCGGTGCCGCGTGCTTCGGCGAGGGCGACGAGCCGCTCGGACTCGGCGAGTTCGTAGGAGAGCGGCTTGTCGACGTAGGTGGCCACGCCCGCTTCCAGCAGCCGGGTGACGATCTCGGCGTGCGCCGGGGTCGGCGCGTGGACGAAGGCGGCGTCGAGGTCCTCGGCGAGCAGAGCGTCGAGGTCGGTGTGGCGGCGCCCTGCGGGGATGTGGTGGATCTCGGCGACGCGGGTCAGCGTGGCGGGCGTGCGGGTCTGCAGGTGCAGTTCGACGCCCGGCAGGGTGGTGAGGACCGGCAGGTACGCCTTCTGCGCGATGTCACCGAGCCCGATGCAGCCGACCTTCACAGGGGTCTCCCTCGATGCCGTACCGGCGTCAGCGGCGCGCCGGCTGTTCTTCGTGCACGTCCTGTGCCCCGGCAGCATACGTGCGCCGCGGCGGGCGCCAGTCGGCGATGCCATCGAAGGTGCGCAGCACGAGGCCGGGGCCGAAGCGGGAGACCGCAGACGTCAGCGTCTCGCGGACGGCGACGGCGGGCGTGCCGGACAGCGCCATGAGCCGGGCGACGCGGGCGGACTTGCGGACGACGGCCATGGTGCGCGGCAGCCGTTCGGCGCTGTAGGAGGCGAGGCCGGTGCCGAGGTCGCCGGCGGGCGGGGCGTGGTGGGCGAGGACGATCGCGTCCTCGATGGCCTGGTTGCCGCCCTGGCCGAGGGTGGGGGCCATGGCATGGGCGGCGTCGCCGAGGAGGGCGGTGCGGCCGCGGTGGAAGGCGGGCAGCGGTTCGAGGATGTGGTGCACGTCGTTGCGCAGCACCTGGGCGGGGTCCGCGGCGGCGATGACGGCCGGGATCGGGTCGTGCCACTGGCCGAAGCGGCGCAGCAGTTCGGCCTTCTGGTCACCCGCGGCGGCTCCGGCGGGTGCGGTGGCGGCGGCGTACGCGTAGATCCGGCCGTCCTTGAGCGGCTGGGTGCCCCACAGGGAGCCGGGCCCCCAGGTCTCGTGGGGTGCGAAGGGGGCGTCGGGCGCGGGGACGATCAGGCGCCAGGTGGTGAACCCGGAGTACACGGGGCCGGGGTGGCGGGGGAACAGGCTCCGGCGCAAGGAGGAGCGGATGCCGTCGGCCCCGATCACGAGGTCTGCCTCGATATCGCCGTCGGGCGTGGTGACGCGCGCGCGGCGGCCGCCGGCGACTCCGGGGTCGGCCAGTTCGCCGGGGCATCCGGTGCGTACGGCCCCGTCGGGCAGTCGGCGTGCGAGGCGGTCGACGAGCGTGGCGCGGTGGACGAGGACGAGGGGGCCGCCGAACCGCTCGGCCGCGGCGGCCGCGTCGGTGCGGGCGAGCCAGCGGCCCGCGGGGTTGCGCATGCCGCCGGCGCCCTGCCAGGCGGCGAGGTCGCGGATCTCGTCGCCGAGGCCGATGACGTCGAGGGCGCGCTGGGAGTTGGGGGCGAGTCCGATGCCGGCGCCGACCGGCTCCAGGGACGCGGCCCGCTCCAGGACGGTGACCTGCCAGCCCTGCCGGCTGAGGGCGACGGCCGCGGTGAGTCCACCGATGCCGCTGCCGACGACGACGGCTCGGGCGGTTGCACGGGCTTCGGGCATGACTGCTCCTCGACATGGTGACTACATCCGTAGTGTCACACACCGTACTACGGATGTAGTCGATCCGGTAGGTTGGCCTCATGGCCGCACGCTCCACCTCGCACACCTCCCGGACCTCCGGCACCGGAGCCCGCACCGCCTCCGCCGGAGCACCCGCATCGGCCGCCGGCTCGCGCGCCGGGATCATCGGCGACACCGCGCTGGCCCTCCTCTTCGAACGCGGCATGCGCGGGCTGACGCACCGCGCGGTCGACGCGGCGGCGGGACTCCCCCAGGGCTCCACGTCCAACCTCGCCCGCACCCGGCAGGCCCTGCTGGAGACAGCGGTGCGCCGCCTGGCCGAACGGGAGGCGGCGGTCCTCGCCCCGGAGGAGCTGCCCGCCCCCGGCGACGGCCGGGAGGCGCTCCTCGACGGGCTGGCACGCGCCCTCCACCGCTACCTCACCCGGCACCGGGAGCTGTTGGTCGCCCGTTACGAGCTGGCCCTGGAGGCGGTCCGCCGCCCCGAGCTGCGGGCGTTCTACGACAACGCCGGCGCCCGCTTCCGGGAACCGCTGAACGCGATGATGGCCGCCGCGGGCTCCGCCGACCCGGAGCGGCACGCGCTGTCCCTGGTCGCCTGGTGCGAGGGCCTGATGTTCTCCTGCGCGGCCGGCTCCTATCACCGGGCGTTGCCCGGCGAGGAGGAACTGCGCACCGGTTTCGACGAGCTGCTGCGCGGCATGCTCGGCCCGGGCCCCTCCTGCCAGGGATAACCCATGACCAAGAGGCGTTCCCGTGCAGGAGGATGGCCGCCATGACCACAGTTGAGCGCACCGAACCGTCCACCACCGCAGCCGAACGCGACATGCTGGACGGCTGGTTGGACTACCACCGCGAAACCCTGATCGCCAAGTGCGCCGGCCTGAGCGACGAGCAGCTGCGGACGGCATCGGCCGAGCCGTCCTCCCTGACCCTGATGGGCCTCGTACGCCACCTCGCGGACGTCGAGCGCTGGTGGTTCCGCCAGGTCATGGCCGGCGAGGACATCGGTGCCCTCTACTACAGCGACGAGGACCCGGACGGGGACTTCCGCGTCACCGACGAGGTCACCTGGGAGCGGACGCTCGCGGACTGGCGCACCGAGGTGGCCGCGGCCCGTGCGGCGGCCGCAGGGCTCGGGCTCGACGACCTGAGCACGGGCAGGACGTCCAAGGGCGGCAGCTACAACCTGCGCTGGATCATCACGCACATGATCGAGGAGTACGCCCGGCACAACGGCCACGCGGACCTGCTGCGCGAACGGATCGACGGCGCCACCGGCGAATGAGCCACTCCCGGCAGTCCGGCTGAAAGCCGCTTCACCCGTGCGGGCCATTTGCGGCATGTATTCCCCGGCAACCGCCGTCGCGCACAGCAGAGTTGCGCGGGTGCAGCGAACATCGATCACAGCAAGGGTCCTGGTCGGGGTGGCGGCGTGGGCCGTGACCGGCTGCGTCTCCGTGGAGGCGCAGCCCGCTCCCCCGCCCGCCGCTCCCCCGGCCGGGCGGCCGCAGCAGGTGGTGGAACCGCAGGTCGTCCAGGGTCCGGCCCGCGATGCCTTGGAGGCCGCCCTGCCGAAGCGGACAGAGCCGGCGGCATCGGCCCCGGCGCACCCCCGCGAGAAGACCGCCGCGCCCGCACCGCCCCGGCAGGCCCCGCCGCCCCGTACGCACAGCCGAACGCCACGGGCTCCCGCTCTGCCCCGGCCGAAACTGCCGCCGCTGCCCGAGATCCCCGTGAACCGGGGGGACGCCTGCGAGCTCGGCCAGGGCTGGGGCGGGTGGCGCGCCGACGGCCCCGAGGCCCGCTTCTGCCGTCAGGCGTACGGGAATTGACCCTCAGCCGGCGTCCAGTGCGCGCTCCAGGCGGTCGATCGCGGCCCGCACCCCGTGCCCGTACCCGTCGTCCGCCAGGGCATCCGTCGCCGCCCGCGCCCGGTCCAGGTGGGCCCGTGCGGCCTCCGGGTGGCGCAGTTTGATGTAGTCGGCGGCGAGATTCAGGTGCAGCGAGGGGTAGAGGGCCCGCACGGCGGGCGACTGCTCGTGCCGGACCGTCCGCTCCTCGCTCAGGCTCTCCGCCGCGGCCAGGGCACGCAGGTCCCAGGCCAGTTCGTCGTCCGGGTCGTCCTGGGCGTCGGCCATGTAGTGGGCCAGGGTGCACCGGTGCAGGGCGTCGCCGGCGTCCGAGATCTCGGCCCAGATCGAGGCGAAGCGGTGCCGCGCCTCCTCACGGTCGCCGCCGTGGAGCAGCATGGCCGCCTGCCCGATCCGGGTCATGACGGCGTCCCCCGACGTCTCCTGGTGGTCCACCACGGTGCTCTCCCACGTCCGGACGGCTCGCTGGCGCGCTGACGACGTACCGACGCTATCCGCCGCCACCGGCAATCCGGCACAGGCTCGGGCGCACCGCCCGAGCCCGTCAGCCCGGAGTGTGAACGGTCAGCCGAGGTCGGGGATCCGCCAGTCGATGGGGGCGTGGCCCTGTGCCGCGATCGCCTCGTTGATCTGCGTGAAGGGACGGGAGCCGAAGAACCTCTTCGCGGACAGGGGCGAGGGGTGCGCGCCCTTCACGACCACGTGGCGCGTCTCGTCGATCAGCGGCAGCTTCTTCTGGGCGTAGGCGCCCCACAGGACGAAGACCGCCGGGTCCGGCCGCGAGGCGACCGCGCGGATCACGGCGTCGGTCACCTTCTCCCAGCCCTTGCCCTTGTGGGAGTTGGGCTCGCCGGCGCGGACGGTCAGCACCGCGTTGAGCAGGAGGACTCCCTGCTCGGCCCAGGGCATCAGGTAGCCGTTGTCCGGAACGGGGTGGCCGAGCTCGGCCTGCATCTCCTTGTAGATGTTCCGCAGGGAGGGCGGGGTCTTCACGCCCGGGCGGACCGAGAAGCACAGCCCGTGGCCCTGGCCCTCGCCGTGGTACGGGTCCTGGCCGAGGACGAGCACCTTGACCCGGTCGTACGGCGTGGCATCGAGCGCGGCGAACACCTCGTCGCGGGGCGGGTACACCGGACCGTTCGCCCGCTCCTTCTCGACGAACTCGGTGAGCTCCCTGAAGTACGGCTTCTGGAGCTCCTCGCCGAGGACGCCGCACCAGGACTCGGGCAGCATGTCGGTGTCGGTCACGTCAACAACCTCCGGTAAACAACAGGCGGTTCCGAGATCTCGGAGCCGAGAACCCAGAACCTACCTGCCGCCACTGACAATCCGCCTTACCAGCTCTTCTTCCGGTAGAGCTCCCACATCTGCATGATCGTCTGCGGGTCGAGGGCGCGCTCGCCGCCGCCGATCTCCTCGTTGGCCGCCACGTACAGCTTGCCCTGCCACAGGGGCAGCAGCCGCACGTCCAGCCCGAGGATCTCCTGGGCCCGCTCGAACTGGTCGGTGACCGCTCCGCGGTCGCTCTCGCGCCGGGACTTCGGCAGCAGCTGCTCGGTGATCTCGGGGCTGTCGTACGGGGTGCCGAGCACGTTCTTGGGGCCGACGAAGGGAGCGATGAAGTTGTCGGGGTCCGGGAAGTCGGGGAACCAGCCTCGGCCGAAGACCGGGTAGTCGCCGGCCTGGTAGCCCGCCTGGAACTCCTTCCAGGGCTTGCCCTGGACCGTGATCTCGAACAGGCCCGTCTCGTCGAGCTGCCGCTTGATCTCGGCGAACTCGGACGCCGTGGAGGAGCCGTAGCGGTCCGTGGTGTACCAGAAGGTCAGCGGCACCGGCTCGGTGATCCCGGCCTCCTGGAGGATCTCCCTGGCCTTGGTCACATTGGGCTCGCCGAAGCGGTCGAAGAACTCGGTGGTGTGGCCGGCGATGCCCTTGGGGACCATCGAGTACAGCGGCTCGGCCGTGCCGTGGTAGACCTTCTCGACCAGCGCGCCGCGGTCGACGACCTGGGCGATCGCGCGGCGTACGGCGAGCTTGCCCGCGTTGGGGTCCTTCGGGTTGAAGACCAGGTAGCGGATGTCGGCGCCGACGGTCTCGACGAGCTGGAGGTGGTCGTTCTCCGGCCTCTTCTCCTGGAGCTCGACGACCTCCTCGGCGGTCAGACCACGGTTGATCGCGTCGATCTCCCGGTCCTTGAGGGCCTGCATCATCACGTCCGAGTCCTGGTAGTACCGGATCGTGACGGCGTCGTTCTGGATCTTGGCGAAGCCCTTGTACTTGCTGAACCGGCTCAGCTCGGCGTGCTCGCCCTTGGCGTAGTCGTCCAGGGCGTACGGGCCGGAGCCGGTCAGCTTGCCGTCCTCGCGGAGCTCGTCGGCGGGGTACTCCGAGGGCGGGACGATCGACATGGCCGGGGTGCCGAGGATGAACGGGAACGTCGCGTCCGAGGTGTTGAGCCGGAAGGTCACCGTGCGGTCGTCGGGCGTCTCGATCTTGTCGAGGGACCCGAGCAGTCCGGTGGGGCCGCCCTGGGCGTCGATCGTCCTGATCCGGTCGATGGAGTGCTTGACCGCCGCCGCGTCCAGCTTCTCACCGTTGGTGAAGGTCAGGCCGGGGCGGAGCTTGCACTCGAAGACTTTGTTGGCGGCGTCCGAGAAGCGACAGCCCTCGGCCGCGTCCGGCTGCGGGGTGGTGGAGCCCGTCGGGAAGCTCACCAGCGTCTGGAAGACGTTCCGGTACAGCTCCCACGAGCCGTCCCAGGCCGCGGCCGGGTCGAGTGTGCTGGGCTCACTCGTCGTGCCGACCGCTATCTTCTGCTCCCCGCCGGAGTCCTCGTCGGAGAAAAGGCCGCATCCCGCCAGCAGAGACATGGACGCTAGGGCTGCAGCGGCCTGCAGACAGGTCCGGTAGAACACGTGCACGCTCCTCGTTCAGCCATGGGTCGGCAGACCATACCGCAGCGCCCCGCCGGAGCAACCTGGTGGTCCGGCGGGGCACTTGGATCATTGCGGGGCAAAACCGCTCAGGCTGGTCCGGTGCGCCTCAGTGCACACCTGCGTTGAGGAACATACCGCCGTCCACGACAAGTGTCTGTCCCGTGATCCAGCCCGCCTGGTCGGACGTGAGGAACGCGGCCGCGCCCCCGATGTCCTCGGGCATGCCGAGCCTGCCCATGGGGTACGCTGCGGCCGCCTCGGCCTCCCGGCCCTCGTACAGGGCCTCGGCGAACTTGGTCTTGATCACCGCGGGGGCGATCGCGTTGACCCGCACGGCCGGCGCGAACTCGTGCGCCAGCTGGAGGGTCAGGTTGACCATGGCCGCCTTGCTCATGCCGTACGCGCCGATGAACGGGGACGCGGAGACGCCGGCGATGGAGGCGATGTTCACGATCGCACCGCCGTTCTCCTTCTGCCAGGCCTTCCAGGTCTGCTGGGCGAAGCCGAGCGCCGAGATCACATTGGTCTCGTAGACCTTGCGCGCCACGTTCAGGTCGAGCTCGGCGATGGGGCCGAAGACCGGATTCGTGCCCGCGTTGTTGACCAGGAAGTCCACCCGGCCGAACGCCTCCATGGTGCGCTCGACCGCGGCCGCCTGGTGGGCCTCGTCGTGGGCCTTGCCCGCCACCGCGACGACCCGGTCGGCGCCGAGCCGTTCGACGGCCTCCTTGAGGGCCTCCTCGCCGCGCCCGGTGATGCACACGCGGTCACCGCGGGCGACGAGCGCCTCGGCGATGCCGTAACCGATGCCCCGGCTCCCACCGGTGATCAGTGCGACCTTTCCGCTGTCCGCCATCTGCCACTCCCCTGCTCCGGGTACCTCTGCCATGTCCGTCGTGCCCCGTTTCAGTTGAGCGGGCCGCCGGCCACGTACATGACCTGGCCGGAGACGAAACCGGCGTCGTCGCCCGTGAAGAAGGCGATCGCATTCGCGATGTCCTCGGGGCGGCCCACACGCTGGACGGGGATCTGGCTCGCCGCCGCGGCCTGGAACTCCTCGAAGCCCATGCCGATCCGGGCCGCGGTCTGGGCGGTCATCTCGGTGACGATGAAGCCCGGCGCGACGGCGTTGGCGGTGATGCCGAACTTGCCGAGCTCCTTGGCCAGGGTCTTGGTGAAGCCCTGGAGACCGGCCTTGACGGCGGAGTAGTTGGCCTGGCCCCGGTTGCCCAGGGCGGAGGACGACGAGAGCGAGACGATCCGGCCGAAGCCGGCGTCCACCATGTGCTTCTGGCACGCCTTGGCCATCAGGAACGCGCCCTTGAGGTGCACGTTCATCACGGTGTCCCAGTCGGACTCGCTCATCTTGAACAGCAGGTTGTCACGGAGCACGCCGGCGTTGTTGACCAGGATCGTGGGCGCACCGAGCTCCTCGGCGACGCGGGCGACGGCGGCCTCCACCTGTGCGGCGTCGGAGACGTCGCAGCCGACGGCGACGGCCCTGCCGCCGGCCGCGGTGATCTTCTCGACCGTGTCCTTGCACGCGGCCTCGTCCAGGTCGAGTACGGCCACGGCGCGGCCCTCGGCCGCGAGCCTGACGGCGGTGGCGGCGCCAATGCCGCGCGCGGCTCCGGTCACGACAGCCACGCGCTGCTCGGTGGTGGACATTCTGGTTCTCCTCGCCCTTGAAGCCCGTCAATGCCTGAGCCGGGTCCCTGGATCGGCCGCTCCCGGCTCATACGCTGAGCGACCGCTTAGTACCTCGGCAGAAAGGACGCTAGAAGCCCTGGCACCCGGTGTCAACGGCACCGGGGCGCGGCGGCGGACATCACACCGCCCCGGACGCGTGGCTCAGCGCACCAGCAGGTCGAGCAGCCGCTCCACCTCCGCCTCGGGGTCGAGCGTCAGACCGGTGTGCACGGGGCCCGGCTGGACGACGGTGGACCGGGGGGCGATCAGCCAGCGGAAGCGTCGCCCGGCGTCGTCGCGTTCCGCCTGACCGGCGTCCTCCCCGCCCCGGCAGACGCCCTCGACGGCGTGCAGCGCGGCGCGCACGCCGGTGACGTCCGCGTCGGGGTCGAGCGCCCTCAGCTTGGCCACGTCGAGGTGGGTGCGGGCAGCCACGAAGCTCCTGGCCCGGCAGTACACGACCACACCCGCGTTGAAGCACTCCCCGCGCTCGACCCGCGGGACCACGCGCAGCAGCGCGTACTCGAATACGTCCCTCTCGCTCACCGGTCGGTGTCCTTGCTCTTCTTGGTCGGGTGCGGCCACGGGGTCAGGTGATCGGTCAGCCAGCCGGGCGGCTGCGGCTGCCGGGGCTTCGCGGGGGCGTTCAGGGTGATGCGCTCGTGGATGCTCGCCACGCGCGCCAGCAGGGCCTCGACGTAGGCGCAGCGCAGGGCGTCGGTGGAGTCGAAGCCGGGCTCGTCGACGAGCCACTCGTCGGGCACGTCGGCCGCGACCTCGGTCAGCAGCTCCTCGGTGACGCGGGGCGCGAGCTCGGCGGCGGCCGCGGCGATGTCGGGGCCGAAGCGGGCCAGCGCGTGGTCGGAGGCGTCGTACGGCTTGGCGGCGGAGACGGCCGCGCCCGGCCAGTTGTGATGCCAGATCATGGTGGCGCCGTGGTCGATGAGCCACAGGTCCCCGTGCCAGACGAGCATGTTGGGATTGCGCCAGGAGCGGTCGACGTTGTTGATCAGGGCGTCGAACCAGACGACCCGGCCCGCCTCCCGCGCGTCGACCTCGTAGGCGAGCGGGTCGAAGCCGAGCGAGCCGGGCAGGAAGTCCATGCCGAGGTTCAGGCCGCCGCTCGCCTTGAGCAGCTCCTGCACCTCCTGGTCGGGCTCGGAGAGCCCGATGACGGGGTCGAGCTCGATGGCGACGAGGTCGGGCACCCGCAGTCCCAGGCGCCGCCCGAGCTGCCCGCAGATGACCTCGGCGACCAGGGTCTTGCGGCCCTGCCCGGCGCCCGTGAACTTCATGACGTAGGTGCCGAGATCGTCGGCCTCGACGATCCCGGGGAGCGAGCCGCCCTCACGCAAAGGCGTGACATAGCGGGTCGCTACGACCTCTCCCAACACTTTCCCAGGCCACCCATCTCTTCAGCCTTACAATCCACGGACGACTTCTCCGGAGCGTAGAGGCAGGAATCACGGGTCAACGGCGCTGGGGAGATTCTGGGGAGTTTCGGCCGGCGAGCCGGTCTCCCCGCTCCCCAAGCAGACCGTCGATGGTGCCGCGCCCCTTGCTGCCAGCTTCCGGCATGAAGTGAGCATAGTAACCGAGGGTGATGGCCGGCGAGGAATGTCCGAGCCACCGAGCCAGGGTCACGACGGACTCTCCGGCTTCCAACATGATCGAGGCGTAGGTGGGCCGAAGCACGTGGAAACCGGCCTTCGGGGCCGCCGCCCACTGCCAGGCTTTCGCCCCCTCGGCACGTGGCGGGATGACGCCGGCCTTGGCACGGCTGCTGGGGCGGCGCGTGCTTCTCGGCACACGAGTCGTTCGGCGAGTACGCCTCCGACGAGGACCACCAGTATCCGGACAGCGGGTCGGCCGCCTTCTCCGCGGACGGCAAGCTCGTGTGGGCGCACGTCAGGGGACCGTTGGGGACCGGCGGGGACAGCGAGGACGACCAGGAACTGTGGCTCGTCCTCGACGCAGCCGACGGCACGGTCCTGGGACGGGCCGAGACCATGACGGTGGGCTCCGGTTCGTACCACTCCCCGCATCCCGACCCGGCGCAGATGGGGCTGAGCGTCGGTGAGGGCGAGGAGGGGTCGCCCGCGCTGTGCGGACGGTGGGACGGACAGCGGCTGTCCGCCCGGAAGGTCGACGACGAACTGCTGCTGCAGGACGTGAGCCCGTCCGGGCGGAGCCTGCTGGCCGTGGACATCGGGCAGTACAGTACCTGCACTCGTCGGACGACGGCTCGGTTCTGCGGGAGCTGGACGCCGAGGGCACTGTGCCGGTGCATCCCCGGAGCGCCGGTGGGGAGCGCGTGTACTGGGACTACGAGGCGGCTTTCGTGGACGAGGACACCGTCGTCGCCGGCACCACCGGGTGCGACGCCGGTCTCGGCACGGCCCGCCACTGGCTGGTCGACGCGCGCACGATGACGCTGCGCGGCGAGATCTCGTACCCCTTCCCCGTTCGGGGTCCGGCCCGGCCGGTGGGTGACGGCAGCTGGTACACGGTCTCGGGGGACGGGGCGTCGGTGTCGGTATGGGAACTGCCCGCCTCCCTCTGAGGGGAGACGGGCAGCCTCGGTGGTGGAGCCGGCCTATGAACCGTCGTGGGCCGTCAGCCGGCCGAAGCTGTCGAGCAGGTCGGCCCACTGGTCGTCCCGGCCGGTGGCCGACAGGCGCACATAACCGGGGCCGGCCATGTGCTCCAGGAAGAACGTGTGGAAGCTGTCCGCGACTTTCTCGAATACGGATGACTGCGTCCACTCGATCCCGGTGTCCGGGAAGTACCAGACCGCTCCCGTTGCCCGGTTCAGGAAGAACGGGTCGTCGGCGACGACACCGCAGCAGAACCATTCGTCCTTGTTCAGCTCGACCGCCGCTCCAGGGACCGGGTCGGCGTAGAACTGCATCCTGAGGATGTCGGAGGCGGGAAATACGGTGACGTCACCGCAGGTGGCGCCGTCCGCGACGGAGAGGAACTCCCGATACGCCTCCGGGACTCCCGGCAAATCAAGGCCGTCACGCCGAGCCCCGGCGGGCAGCGAATTCATCATGCGCCATTCACTGCGGCTGTTCATTGCGGCACGCAACTCGTCCGCCACGCGCTGGAGCTCGGCAGTCACGACATCCCTACCATTCGATCTTGATCTTGATGGGCGTGTAGTCGTCCAGACTCCTGATCTGCTGCCAGATCTGCTGCGTGCCTATGTGCTGGTTGGTGAACCTGTCCAGCATCTTGAGGTTAGCAGCGGTGTCCGGGCCGCCGAGCTGGAGCTCGTGGATGTGGTCCGGGTCCATGCGGTTCAGGATCCGGTCCTTGAGCTTGTCGGCGAACTGCGGATTTGTCGATCCGTACTGGTCGTAGACCCTACGGATGAGGTCACCCTTGTAGTTCTTGGTGACCTGCTTGTTGCGTGCCACCGGGTTCGGGGCCTTGAACAGCTTCCCCTCGTCGCTGAGTTTCTGCAGCGCCGCCGCCTTCTTGGCGAACTCGGTGCGCGACATCCCCTCGACGTACTTGACCGTGACCTCGACGGGCTCACAGTTCGCGTTGTGTACGAGAAGGGTCTGACCACCGGCGACCACGTAGTACGTGTGGACGCCTTCGACGGTGAGGTTGTGGACCCGTTCGGTCCGCCGCTCGGTGTCGACAGCGGTGATCTGGATCCAGGTGCCGCTGGAACTGCGCAGCATCTGTCCGGGCTCGAGATCCCGGGCTTCCGCCCAGCGGCCCACGTCGGGCAGCCAGTAGGTGTGCGCGTCGGTCGAGGTGATCTCCGCGGTTCGATCCCCGTCACGACCGTCGACGTCGACGGTGAGCGTCACGAGGTTCTTGGCGCCCTTGCTGTTGAAGGTGTCGAGAACCGCACGGCCACGGCTGTTGTCCGACTCGACGTCGGTCGCGAAGACCTGGTCGCCCTCCCGAAGGTCCTCGATCGCCTTGGTCGAACCGTCGGCGAGGACGACCTGGGTGCCGGGCACGAAGCTGTTGGTGCACTTCGGTGCTTCCGGCTCCTTCTTGGGTGCGGGTGCGCTGGGCGTCTCCGCATCGGTCTTCTTGCCGGTCGACGCGGCGTCCGTGACCGTCTCGGCCTTGTCCGCGGCCTTCTTGGTGTCACCGGCGCTGTCGATCGCGTCGAGACCCTTCTTGGCGTACTTGCCCGCCTTGACGGCCGTGGCTCCGTAGCCGATCAGCGGAATGGCCGAGGACATCGACAGTGCGGCGTCGGCGTAGTTGCCCTCTGCCGCGTACCAGATGCCGTTGGCGACGTCCGCGACCTCGCCGACGACCGGGATCAGGCCGACCACGTCGAGGGCCGCGTGTCCGATGTCGGAGAGGGACAGCCCGAAGAGGTGTCCGTCGAGTTCGACGAAGGTGATCGGGTTGCCGCCGGCGAACGCGTAGCGGTTGCCGGTGAACGGGTCGGTGGCCAGCGACATGTCGGCCAGGGCGCCGCTGTACGAGTCCCGGGTCAGGAAGCGGTTCAGGCCCGGGTCGTAGTTGCGGAAGCCCATGTCGTACGTGCCCGACGCGTTGTCCCAGCGTGAGGAGTTGAAGCGGAAGGCGTTGTACGACTCCTTGTCGGGATTGGCGGAGTCGGGTTTGTCGGCACCGGTGAACTGCGAGTCGTCGTCCGAGCCGTAGGCGGTGTAGCCGTATGTGGCCCGGGTGTTGCCGTCCTCCTTCGTGATGGCCTCGACGTCACCGCGCGGGCTGGTGACGTATTGCGAGTACTCCTTGGAGCCGTCGTCCTTGTGCTTGATCTGTGTGGACCGCTGGCCCGACGGCAGGTACTGGTAGGACTTGTCGGCCTTGCCGTTCAGCTCCTCACGCAGGACCTGGTTGTCGATGCCGAGGTAGGTGAAGGCGGTGGTCTTGGACTCGGCGCCGGCAGTCGTCTGGGAGACGGTCCGGTCGAACGGGTCGTAGACGTAGGTGGTGGTGACGGCGGAGGCTCCCGAGCCCGCCCGTGTCTTGGCGGTCCGGTCGAAGCCGTCGTAGTAGTACTTCTGCGACGTCTCGCCGCCGATGGTGACGGTGTCCAGCCGGCCGAGGGGGTCGTAGTTGTACGTGGACGACACTCCGTCCGCCGAGGCGGACATCAACCGGTTACGGTCGTAACGCTGCGTCGTCGTGATGCCGTCGAGGGTCTGCTCGACAATGTTGCTGTTGCGGTCGTAGGTGTACTTTTCGGTGGCCGGACCGTCGCCGGTCTTGGCCACCTGCTTGATGCGGTCCTGCGGGTCGTACTCGAAGGCATAGGTGCTGTTGATGTACGCCGCGCTGTTGTCGGCGTTCATCAGCTTCAGGACGTCCTTGGAGCGGTGCCCGTTCTCCGTGTACTCGAGGTCGTGCTGGGACACGACCGTCTCGTCGGACTTCTTCTCGACGGACCGCTTGACCGACCCGTCGAGGTAGTAGGTCATGTCGAGCGTGTTGCCGTTCGGCTTGGTCTGCTTGAGCAGTTGCCCGCGCTGGGTATACGTGAGCGAGGTGATCTGCTGGTTGCCTGCCGTCGGCGAGTCCGCGTTGGTGACCTTGGAGACCAGGTCCCGCGGGTCGTACTCAATCTGCGACCAGGTCAGGTCGTGGGTCGAAGTGACCGGGTTGCCGTTCTCGTTGTACGTGAGCGCGGTGGTGTTCTGGACCGCGCCCGCCTTCACCTCCTCGACCTTGGCGATCCGGTTGAGACCGTCGTACGCGATCCGGTACGTGTCGATCTTCGCGCCGGACGAGTTGTCCTTGACCTCGACCATGCCGCCGTTGGCGTCGTACTTGTAGGCGAAGTCCTTCTTCTCGTTGTCGGTCTCCCCCTCGGTGGAGCGGACCAGCTTCACCGTGTCCGCGAGAACGGTGCCGTTCGCCCGGTCGGTGACGCTCACCTTCTGCGGGCCGTCCTCGACGAAGGAGTAGCTGCCCAGGGAGATCCAGGTGCCGCTGTCCTTGGTCTGGTCGACGGTCCTGGTCGCGCTGCCACCGCTGTGATCGACGGTGAACGTGGCGTCGCTCGCCGCTCCGGTCATCTTCGGGTGGCGGACGAAGACCTCGTACGTCCCGTTCTGCGGGATGTTCAGCTGCCAGGCGAACACGGCCGTACCGGCGCCCGCCGGATGGGAGTAGGTGTCGTAGCCGTGTTGCTGCTCGGCCTGGGTGCGGGACCAGTTGCCCTGGATCGCGGTGTTGTTGAAGTCGGAGCTGTCGACCAGGACGACCTGCTGGCCCACCGGGACGCCGTCGTCGGAGCGGGCACTCTGGTTGCCCGACTGGTAGAAGTCCCAGGTCATCGTGCGCTGCTGGGACCCGCCGGCTGAGGTCAGGGTGTTCTTGGTCTGCTGGCCGAGCTCGTTGTAGCCGTAGGCCGTGGTGATGTCCCACGGGTCCTTCGAGCTCTTGGTCCAACCGTTGTCGTAGTAGGTGAAATCGGTGACGTTGCGGACCGACTGGCCGTCCGAGGGCGGTGCGGAGACCGAGCTCAGATTGCCCACGGAGTCGTAGTCGTAGAACGTGACGTCGGGCGTCGAGTAGCGGGCGTCGTCCTTGTCGAAGGGCGAGCGCTCCTCCTTCACCCGGTTCAGTTCGTCGTAGACGGTCTCCGAGGTGTAGTCGGTGGTGTCGTCGGTGGTGGCGACGCCCCGCGGAGTGATCGTCTTCGTCCGGTTGCCGACCTGGTCGTACTCGTACTTCGTGGTCCGGTAGGTGATCGTGCCGGAGGCGTCCTTGCTGAACGGCGCCTTGGACTCGATCAGAGCACCACGTTCGTCATAGGTGGCCAGCGCCTCGTTGCCCTCGGCGTCCGTCTGGCCGACGCGCAGACCGTCGCGGTCGTAACGGATCGAGGTGGAGGCGCCGATCGCGTCGACGCTCCGGATCACTCGGTGGTTCAGGTCGTAGGTGACCGCGGTGGTGAAGTCGTCGGGGTCCGCGGTCGCGTTCTTGCGCGCGTCGACGACCTTGACGACGTTGCCGACGCTGTCGTACTCCGTGGTGACCCTGCCGCCTGCGGCGTCGCGCGCTTCGATTTGCTGGTAGATCGCGTCGTAGGCGTGTGTCGTGGTGTAGTCGCCCTCGGCCGGGGTCTCGTTGCCCTTCGGCTCGGTGATGGTCAGGACGTTGCCGACCTTGTCGTAGGTCGTCGTTGTCCTGCGGGCGGGGTCGGTGGCCAGATCGCCCGGCATGTTCGACTCGACCAGCTGGTCGGCCTTGTCGTACACCGAGGTCGTGACGGCCCCGTTCGGGGCGATCGCCTTCGTGATGTTGTCGTTGGCGTCGTAGACCGGCGCCGGGGTGACGATGAAGTCACCTGCCGCCTGGTCCTTGGGCTCCTTCTTCTCCAGCGGCCGGCTGAAGGCGTCGTAGGTCTGGGTGACCTCGGCGCCCTTGGCGTTGGTGACCTTGAGGACGTTGCCGCGCTCGTCGTAGGCGAAGGCGGAGGTTCCGCCCGCGGCGTCGGTGATCTCGGCCGGGTAGCCGACCGGCTGGAAGCCGCTGTTGACGGTCGCGTTGCCGTTGGCGTCGATCGACCGGGTGACCTGGCCGTAGGTGTCGTACTCGGTCCGCGAGGTGTAGTCGCCCTCGGTGGCGGACGCCACGCCCTTCGGGTCGGTCACCGAGGTGAGGTTGCCGCGGGTGTCGTAGCCGAACTGCCAGGTGCGGCCCTCGGGGGACTTCTTCTGGAACAGGTCGGCGATGTGGCCGTCCAGCCCGGTGGAGTAGGTGAAGGTCTGGGCCTCGGTGCCGTTCTTATTGGCCTCGGCGTCCTTCTGCTCCAGCGGGTAGCCGGTCTTCGGGTCGTAGGCCCAGGTGGTCACCGCACCGTTGGCCTCTTCCAGGCGTGTGACGTTGTTATCCGCGTCCCAGGCCAGCTTTGTCGTCTCCGACTTGGCGTTGGTGATGGTGTTCGGGCGGCCGTAGCCGTCCAGGGACTGGGTCGTGGTGTGGTTCTCGGCATCCGTCACCTTGGTCTCGATGAACGAGCCCGCAGTGGCGTCCGGGTCGCGGTAGACGTAGCCGGTGGTGCCGCCGAGACGGTCGGTGATGGTCTGGGTGTTCCAGTGGAACTTCGGGTCGTCACCCTCGCTCGGGTAGTAGTAGTCCAGCGAGGTGGCGTTGCCGCGCGGGTCGGTGACCTTGACCAGCTTGGCGTTCTTGTTGCCCTGCTCGGCGTCGTAGACGAAGCCGAACACCTTCGGCTGGGACGAGCCCGCGCCGTCGGTGAGCTGGGTCAGCAGGCCCTTGTCCGAGTACTCGAAGGCGACCTTGCGGCCCGAGATGTCGGTCATCGACTTGACGTGGTCGATGATCTTCGGGCTGCTGGTGTCGGCCTTGGTGTAGTACTCGACGGTCAGGCTCTGCCGCCCGGCCGGGTCGGTGGTGTACCGCAGGAACTTGACCGGCTTGTTGTTGGACTTGCGCTCTTCGTAGGTGTAGGTCTGCGTGTTGCCGTTCTTGTCGGTGATCGACGTGAGGTAGCCGTCGCAGTCGAAGAAGAACTGCGTGCGGTCCGGACGGGTCAGCGACCAGGCCTTCGGGTCGCCGTCCTTGTTCGGGGTGCAGTCCACGCCCTCGCCCTGCCGCAGCAGGTAGTGGACGCCGGCCGGGGCCTTCCACGTCCCGTCGTCCTGCTTGCGGAAGGTGTGCTCGGTGCCGTCGCCGTCGGGCAGCGTCACCTCGGTCGGGTGCGGGTTGGGGTGGAAGTCCAGGCCCGTGCCGAGCCGCACCGGCATCGCGAGCTGAGCAGACCAGCCGTGGCCGAGGACGGTGTCGGAGGTGTCCTGGGAGTTGTACGCGAAGCGCGCGAACGTGGTCAGGCCGCGGCCCGGGTTGGAGAAGGCGTTGTACTGCCAGACCGTGTTGCCCGCGTACAGGTTCGTCATCATGGACGACCCGGCGCCGGTGTTCTTGCCCGCGTACGAGTAGAACTTCTCCAGGCCGAGCTGGTTGGACGTCGGGTCCTCGACGCGGACGTTCTGGGCCAGCGGCGCGATGGACTCCGTCGCCGACAGCCAGGTGCCCGCCGTCACGTTGCGCAGGTCCCACTTGAGGACGTAGTCGAGGCGCTTGTTGCCCGAGTCCGAGTTGATGGGCGCCTGCAGCAGGGCCTTGACGTTGGCCGACTGGCCGGGCAGCAGGTCCTCCCGCAGCGGCGTGAAGTGCTGGTTGCCGCCGGTGGTGGCGTCCGTGCCGTCGGGCAGCGACCAGGTGTACGACAGGGCCTGGTCGGCCGCCTTCCAGACGCTGGTGGTGGTGTTGGTGACGGTGACGTCGACGGTGTACTGGTCACCGGGGGTCATCCGGGACGGAGTGTAGGGCGAGAAGTACGTCGAGTCCGTGGACTTGGCGAGGTAGGTGACGACGAGCTGCGGGCGCAGCTGCGGCTCCTCCGCCTCCGAGGAGAGGAAGATCGTCCGCTCCTGCGGTCCGGTCGAGGACTCGTCGCTCAGCCTGACCGCGAGGCCCTTGTCGGACGCCGGGTCGCTCACCCAGGACTGGGCGAGCGAGGTGACGTTCCAGGACTGGCGGGCCGGGTCGTTGGTGACGGTGCCGACGGTGTCCGCGACGGCCGGGTCCATGTCACCGCCGGGGGTGGTCCACGCCGTGGTGGCGTCCGCCTTGTTCCACGAGGCGGTGGCCTCGTCGAAGGCCCGGTTCAGGGCGTGCACCTCGTAGACGGCGCCGGAGCTGCCGGTGGTGGTCGTGGTGCCCCACAGGTCCAGCTGGGCGTCGATGACGCGGGAGGCGGACGGCACCTGGCTGAGCGCCGGGAACTTCAGCAGCGCCCGGGTCGTGCCGTACGTGGAGGAGTTGTTGCCCACGGACAGCCACGGCCGGTCGATCCCGGAGTCGGAGATGGTGTCGTGACCGGTGGAGGGCTGGGTGGTGGACAGCGTGGTGTCGGCGGCGTCCGACTGAAGGACCAGTGTGGTGCGGCCCGCCTTGGGCAGCTTCACGATCCGTGTCGGGGCCGGGACGACCTGGCCGTCCTTGGTCTTGACGGCGACCATGTAGTAGAAGACGTTCCCGAACGCGTCCGCCGAGTCGGCCGGGGTCGGCGTCGCGGTGGTGTCGGTGTACGAGGTGGTGCCTTCCGGGAGCGGCGCGATCAGCGTCTGCGGTGACGGCGTGAACGTCTGGAAGACGCTGCGGTGCACCTGGTACTCGGCGATGTCGTCGCGGTCGCTGACCGGGTCCAGGTCCTGGTACGCGTCCCAGTTCAGCTCGGCCCCGGTGGCGTGGATCACCTCGGGAGCGTGCAGCGTGGTGCCGGGGCGTCCCCAGGTGAGCTGCAGCTTCGGGTAGTTGGCGACCTCGCCCTTGTAGGCGTACTCGGCCGCCTCGTAACGCGGCCCGCCCTTGGGCGCGCCCGCGCTCTCGTCGCCGGCCTTGACGACGAAGCCGTGGTTGGTGTGCGTGCCGTCGATCCAGGACTGGACGGTCTTGGTGACGGGGAAGCTGTGCCAGGTGTTGGACTCGCCCGGCTTCTTGGTGACGACGCCGCCCTTGGTGAAGCGCACGGCGTCGGCCAGCACGGCGGTCGAGCTGGACGCGGGGCCGTCGCCGAGGACGACCTTGCCGGCCGTGCCCGCCTTGAACGGGTGGGTGCCCAGCGTCTTCCACACGCCGCCGCTGCCGGCCCGCTGGTCGACGCTGTACGTCTTGCTGCCGCCGCTGTAGGTGACGGTGTACGGGGCGTTCGTGGCGCGGTCGGAGGCCGGCACGTAGTGCGCCTCGACCTGGTAGTCGCCGTCCTCGGGGAGGTTCGGCTGCCACGTGTAGGTGTCGCCCGGGATGATGTCCTTGTTGTAGAGGTAGTCCTGGTTGACCGCGTACTGCGTGAAGGCGGTGTTGCCGGACGCGGGCCAGGAGCCCTGCGCGGCGGTGGTCCCGCTGTCGCGGTCGTCGACCAGGACCGAGGTGCCGGACAGCTCACCGGTGATACCGGAGGCGTTGTTCCACGTCGCGGTGGTCTCGTCCCAGGCCGCGGTGGCGCGGTGCGCCTCGAGCCTGACCTCGCTGTCGCCGGTGGTGTGGGTCTGGTCGTAGTACAGCTTGAGGTCGGCCGAGTCCAGCTTCGTACCGGCGGGCACGGCCCCCAGCGGGAACCGCAGCAGGGCGCGGGACGAGCCGCTGCTGGTGTTGCCCACCGACAGGCGCCAGTTGCCGTCGTAGTTCGACGCCGGGCCGTCGGAGCTGATCATCACGTCCTGGGACTGCGTGGACGTGGGCGCGATGGAGATGGTCGGGTCGACGACGACGGGGTAGCGCCGCTCGGGCGCCCCCAGCCACGCGGCGTCGGGCCGCAGGGTGAGCGTGTACGAGGTGCCCTTGCCGCTCAGCTTCTGCGTGACCCGGTCCGTGCCGGACACCCCGTACGGCGACTCGCCGTCCTTCTTGGCGTCCGTCATGAAGGGGGCTGGGATGACCAGCGCGGGGCGGGTGGGGCCGGAGCTCTCGCTGTAG
The DNA here is from genome assembly GCF_046506645.1 of Streptomyces sp. 5K101. NCBI lineage: Bacteria > Bacillati > Actinomycetota > Actinomycetes > Kitasatosporales > Streptomycetaceae > Streptomyces > Streptomyces sp. 5K101. The sequence goes on from NZ_JBKFFO010000023.1 coordinate 27,879, forward strand.
AGGGCGATGGAGCCGCCCTTGCGACGCTCGGCCTTGAGGCCGCCGGTGGTGAGGGTGAACTCGTAGGACGGCGCCGTGGTGGGCGCCGAGTTGAGGACGATGCCCTCCTTCACCGTGCCGTTGCCGACCGTGTAGGTGAGGTCGGTGCCGGCGCCGAGGGCGTCCTTGTAGGTGACGGTAGAGCCGTCCCACTCCGGCTTCAGGCTGCCGGTGGCACCCTTGATGCCGATGGCGGCCCAGTGGCCCTCGTCCAGCTCGAAGCGGACGAGCTCGCCGGGGCGCTCACCGAAGTAGGTGCGTGCGACGTTGGTGGTGTTGGCCAGGGTGAAGCCCTTGCGGTCCGCCGGCTTCACCGTGGGGTCGATGGGGCTCCACTTCTTGCCCGCGGCATAATGCGTGGGCACGGCGGAGACCTCGGACTGGACGCGCCCGTCGGACAGTTGCCAGTAGCGGGCGCTGGGGGTGCGCCGGTCGGTGAGCTCCTTGACCCGCTTGGCGGCGGGGGCGGCCTTGCCCTTGGGCAGCCGCTCGTTGCTGGGGACTGCGGTGTCGGGCAGTTCGGGTGGTGCGGCGGGCTCCGGTTTGTCGTCGTCCAGGCCGAGGAAGTCCTTCAGCCCGCTGACGAACCCGGTTCCGCCGCCGCCGGACGGCACGGCGAACGCCGGTTGCGGCATGCCGGTCACGGCAACCGCGACGACGCAGCTGATCACCAGCGTGCGTCGTATTCGTCTCCTGTACATTCCCTCTCCTCGCTCAACGGAGGCTTTTCGGAGGGCAGTTGTAACTGTCTTCAACTTGACGGTGTCAAGCGTTGAGACATTTGGGGCGGGACCGTCGAAGCGAGCATCACCGCAGGTCAGTGCCGCTCCGGCCGGGCGGAACGGCGGTGCGGGCGGCGGGAACGCGGCCGGGGTGACCGAAAGGCGGCACGGATGGCCGGAAGACGGCTCGCGCGGCACCGGCGGTCGCCGCCGAAACCGTGCGCACGGGGTGGTGCGCTGCGCCCCGTCACGGCGGAGAATTGGGCGGTCGTCCCCCGATCCGCGACAGGGGAAGAACATGTCACAGCGCAGTGACCTCCGACGGCGCCGGGCCGCCCTGGAGGACGAGTGGTCCCGCTGGGTGCCCCGGCTGCGGGCGGCCCGGCGGTATCCGGGCGGTGGCGACGCCCTGCGGCCCGAGGTCACCGAATCGTGGGTGCGCTCGCTGAGCAGTGTCGATCCCGGCCGGGACAGCGCCCCGGTGTCCGACGGGGCCGCGGTGCACAGCCGTTGGGCCGGCTCGCCGCTGCGCCGGCCGGTCGGCGATCTCGGGGACGAGCTGCGCAGCATCGCCGAGGACGCCGGGTTCGTGACAGCGGTGACCGACGAGTGCGGCACCATCCTGTGGACCTGCGGCGGGCGGACCATGCAGCGCCGCGCCGAACAGGTGAACTTCGCCCCCGGCGGCCGCTGGGACGAGCAGGCCATGGGCACCAACGCCCTGTCGCTCGCCCTGCGGACCGGCCGTCCGAGCACCGTGTTCTCCGCCGAGCACCTGGTGACGGCGCTGCACGGCTGGGTCTGCTACTGCGCGCCGATCCACGACCCCGGCGGGCAGGTCCTCGGCGTACTCGACCTGTCGACCACCTGGGACCGTTCGCATCCGCTGGCCATGTCCACCGTGCGGACACTGGTGTCGACGATCGAGGCCCGGCTACGGGCCGGCACCACGGCCCCGGGCCGCACGGTGCGGCTGCGGCTGCCTGGGGACGCAGGAGGCCGTGCTGGACGGCGAACCACTGGCCTTGCGGCCGCGTCAGCTGGAGATCTTGACGCTGCTGGCCCTGGAGCCGGACGGCTTCTCGCCGGAACGGCTGCGCGAGGCGCTGTACGGGGACCGGCCGGTGACGGTCTCCACGTTCAAGGCGGAGATCTCGCACCTGCGGCACGCCCTGTCCGGCGGCATCGCCACCCGCCGGTACGCCCTCACCACGCCGGTCGCCTGCGACGCCGTCGACCTGATGCGGGCGCTCGAGAGCGGTGACACGGCCGCCGCGCTGCGCCACTACCGCGGCCCGCTGCTCCCGCGGTCCGAGGCGCCGGGAATCGCCGAGTGGCGGGCCCGGCTGGAGGTCGCCGTACGGGAGGCGGTCCTCGCCAGCGCCCGCCCGGAGCACGCGCTGCGCTACGGCGAACGGGCACCGTACGACACCGAGGTGCACGAGCACGCGCTGCGCCTGCTGGGCGCGGGCGATGCACGCCGGGCGCTGGCGGCGGGGCCTTTTGGTCAGAGCGAAAACGCTCGGCGTCATGAGCGAACACACCTACGCTCAAGGGTGGAAAGCATTGTCCGTTCGAGGGTGGAGAAAAGTAGAGCCTGGTCCCCTGGGAAATCCAGAGGCTCCTGTACTCCTACAACGCGCACTAGAACTCATGGAAACAACGGGCATCTCCTTCGCCGATTTCATCAATCGTTCCGGTCTTCCGGAAGCCGACGTTCGAACCCTTCTCAGTCGGGATATCCGCGAACGGCCCCGCGTGGGATGCCCGCGATGTCGACGAAGTCGACCGTCGCCGGGAGGGTCCGCTGCGAGGTTCTGACCTACCTCACCGGTCACTCAGTACCCGAGGTCGTAGAGGCCGAAGTGGTGGTCGTCCCGGCGCCGACGTAGTTCGACGAGCCCGACTGGGTCGTCGCTAAGACCTCGGCGCGCTTGCTTCGTCGGCTGGAAACGGTTGACCAGCGAGAGGATAACGCCATGCTGGACGTGCTGTAGAACGAGGAGACGCAAGGAGGCCCCAGGTAATTCGGAGCCCGGCCGTCAGAGCACCATCATCCCGTTCGTCTCGAAGAGCTGCTCCAAAGTACGGGAGAGGACGAAGTGGTGGCCCCCGCGGGGGGTGATCCGGTGAAGCACAGTCTGTACGCCAGATCGTCCATGCGCTGTCGTGCCTGCGACGACCAAGCCATCGGCCGGGAGGCGGGGTCCGTCCAGAGCAACAGCAGGCCGCCTCTTCACCTGGACGTGATCACCTGGTCACTCGCCCGCAGCAGCAGCTAGGTGAGGCTCGACGGGACGATCCCGTAACGGCGCATCTTGCGGTACATGGTGGCGCGGGAGATGCCGAGGTCCTGCGCGGTGCGCTGGACGTTGGAGTTGCGCTCCATCAGGCCACGCAGAATGGCATCCCGTTCCAGCGCTTCGATGGTGGTCAGGACCTTGTGGGACGACACCCGGCATTCCGGCGGGAGATCGTCCACGTGGATCGTCCCGGCCAAGGGGCGCCGTGCGAGGCCGCGGATCACCGACTCCAGCTGCCGGACATTCTCCGGCCAGGGGCAGCGCTCCAGCATGGCCAGTGCCTCCGGGGAGCATCTGCTCTCCCCGCCTGGCCGATATTTGAGCAGGAAGAACCGAACCAGGTGCTCGATGTCGCCATAGCGATGACGCAGGGGCGGCACCTCCACCGAGGCGCCACACAAACGGTCGAGCTCGTCGTCGGGCGTGACCATGGACGGTTGGCTGGTCATGATCAGTTGGCCGCGGGCGGTCCCGTCGGGGTGCGCCAGCAAACTTGTCAGCCGCCGGCGCAGCTGATCGCCCAGCAGGTGGACGTCGCGCAGTACGACCACCGTCGACGGCCTGGCCCGCAGCTCGCGGACATCGCGCAGCCAGTGCTCGGTGGCGTGCGGCGCCTCCGACAGCGGCGCTTCCACCATCTCGAGCCGGCGCCCGGCACTGTGGGCCCGGTGGACGGCATGGACCAGCGTCCGCTTGCCGGCACCTGCCTCGCCCACGAGATGAAGCCAGGATCCGGCGACGAATGCCGCCTCGGTTTCGGCGACCGCGCGCAGCCACTGCGGGGAGGAGCCCACCAGCCCCAGGCCCGGTCGTCCGGGGCCGGTGGAAAGGACCGGTCCGGGCTGGGGGCGCCCGATGACCCGGACCCGGAAGACGGCGCCCGCGTCGCTGTCCTCGCGCCGGCTTCGGCTGACCCGCAGCTCGGCGACTCGTCCGGAGGGGAGGGCGATACTCCGTGCCCCTTCGAACCGGACATCGGCGGCGATCTCCCGCGCGTGGTCGAGCAGCGCGTAGTGATCCGGTCCTGTCACGGCTGATCTGAACTGCTCGTTCATCATGACGACTTCACGATTGAGGGCCAGGACGGGTCCAGGGCGCACGGAGGAGCAGGCGTCCATGTAGTCCTGGAACAGGGCCCGCTCCCGTCGCGAGCTGATTGCGGCGATCTCATTTTCGATCTGGCCCGCGACGGAGCGGGCCAGGGCCATGAGCATCCCGGCGGAGCCCTGACGAAGCGTGGTCAGGTTGAAGGCTCCCAGCAGCGTGCGCCGGACAGGATGCAGGATCGGCACGGCCGCGCAGTGGAAGTCCCGCAGTTCCTCGACGTAGTGCTGGCTGCCGGCGATCATGACCGGACGGCCGCTGGCCAGCGCGGTCCCGATGCCGTTGGTGCCCACATAGCGCTCGGCGAACACGTGGCCCGGGGCCAGTTGCACTCGGTTGAGCCGCGTCGTCAGACCCTCGTGGGAAAGCTTGCGGGACAGCACCACGCCGTCCCGGTCCGTGATCATCGTGGACACCGGGTCGTCGGCGAGCTGCTCGTGCAGCCTGTTCACGATCGGCAGCGCCGCCCTGGCGAGCGGGCTGTCCAGATTGGGATTCTCGAGGTAGGGAGCCTCGATGCAGCTCGGCTTCACCTCGTACTCGATCGAGCGCTGCCATGAAGCGACCACGAGAGGGCGGGCGCTCTCATCCTTGGTGACTTCCAGATACAGCTCTCTGGCTGCTGTCAGTGAACTGCCAGGTTGACGTCGGGGCATTTAACACTTCCGAATCACGCGCGTCATCCCTCGATGGACTGATTGGAACAGCTCGATGACGCCGCGCCTATGGCGTGTATCACATTGAGACATCCGCGGACCGTTTCTGAGACATCGGCCTGCGAACAGCGGCCTGTGTAATCGGCGCACCGTCCACCCGCCGATTCGCAGGGAGCGCCATGAAAGCCGTGCAGGTCATCGAGTACGACGAGCCGCCAGTCCTCGTGGATGTGCCGGACCCGCAGATCACCGGTCCGCTGGATGTGATCGTGAAGGTGGGAGGTGCGGGGGTCTGCCGCACCGATCTCCATATCCTCGAAGGACAGTGGGCCGCCAAGAGCGGGGTTGTCCTGCCGTACACCATCGGCCATGAGAACGCCGGCTGGGTGCAGGAGGTGGGACAGGCCGTCACCAACGTCAAGGTCGGCGACCCGGTCATCCTGCACCCGCTCGTGACCTGCGGGCTGTGCCGGGCCTGCCGGGCCGGCGACGACGTGCACTGCATGAGCTCGGCCTTCCCGGGGATCGACACCAACGGCGGCTATGCCGAGTACCTGAAGACCACCGCCCGCTCGGTCGTGGCACTCGACCCGTCCCTCGAGCCGGCCTCGGTGGCCGCGCTGGCCGATGCCGGGCTCACGGCGTACCACGCCGTCGCCAAGGCGGCCCGGATCCTGCGACCGGGTGACAGGGCCGTGGTGATCGGCGCCGGAGGTCTCGGGCACATCGGCATTCAGGTGCTCCGGGCTCTGTCTCCGGTCGAGATCATCGTGATCGACCGGAGCGCGGATGCACTCGCGCTCGCCAAGGAGCTGGGGGCCGAGCACACGCTGATCGCCGACGGCAGTGAGACCGAGCGCGTACGGGAGCTCACCGGAGGGCACGGGGCGGAGGCGGTTCTGGACTTCGTCGGCGAGGGGGGTGCCGTCGAGACGGGCGTGGCCTGCCTGCGCCGTAACGGCAACTACTACGTGATCGGTTACGGCGGCCGGCTCGACGTTCCGACGATCGATGTCATCTCCACCGAGATCAACTTCATCGGCAACCTCGTCGGCTCCTACAACGACCTGTCCGAGCTGATGGTGCTGGCGGCCCAGGGCAAGGTCGGCCTGCACACCCAGCGGTACCCCCTGGCGTCTTTCCAGGACGCCCTCGACGACCTGTCCGCCGGTGCCGTACGCGGCAGAGCGATCTTGATTCCCTGACCGTCGAAGGAGCACTCCCATGCGCAAGAGTTCGTACAAGGGCGTGGTCGCCGCCGCGATCGCCGTGGCCCTCTCCGCCACCGCCTGCACCGGCCAGGGTCCGGTGGAGAACAAGCCCGACAAGCCCGCGATGTTCAAGCCGGGTTCGGAGATCAGCTACCAGGCGTACAGCAAGTCGTACCCGGCGACGAAGGTCAAGGACGTCCCCGGGCCGTGCAGCTATGAGTCCATCAGCCGCAAGGACTACTCCGGACAGACACTGAAGATCATCAGCCACGCCGTCCCCGTCATCGGCGAGCCGACTCAGCTGCACGCCCGGCAGTTCGAGGAGATCACCGGAGCGAAGGTGCAGGTGGTCAACGTCCCCTTCGGGGAGCTGCACCAGAAGATCCTCACGCCCCTGCAGGCGGGTCAGCCGGCGTACGACGTCATGTTCTACCCCTCCCTGTGGATCGGTGACATGGCCCCCTATCTGGCCCCTGTGCCGAAGAAGTATCTGGACACTCCCGGCATGAAGGACGTCACCAAGGCCTACATGGACGTGGCGACCTGGGACGGGAAGGTCGTGCAGTACCCCGTGGACGGTGACAGGCACTATCTCAAGGTCCGGACGGATGTCCTCGAGGACCCGAAGCAGCAGGCGGCGTACAAGGCGGCCACGGGCAAGGACCTCCGGACTCCCAGGACGTGGGCCGAATACCAGGAGGTCGCCGCGTTCTTCAGCGGCAAGGACGTCGACGGTGACGGCAAGCCGAACTTCGGCAGTGCCGAGGTGACCAAGCGTGACGACCTGACATTCTCGGCGTTCATCAGCCGTGCGGCGCCGTACGTCAGGCACCCGGATGTCGAGGGTGGCCTCTTCTTCGACGTCGACACGATGAAACCGCTGATCAACACGCCCGGTTTCGTACGCGCCCTCGAGGACATGGTGAAGGCCAAGTCGACCTGGGCACCGGGGGGCGCCAACTTCGGTCTGGGGGACGAAATCCTGTCCTTCGGCGGTGGCCAGAGCGTGATGTCCTATTCGTGGGACGACGCCTTCATCCAGGGGCAGCAGCCGGACGGCAGGATCCGCAACAAGATCAAGGCGGCGGAGTTGCCGGGCTCCGAGGAGGTCTACAACCGCACCACGAAGAAGTGGGACAAGAAGCCCAACCAGGCTCCCTACTTCACCTGGGGCTGGACCTCGGCGGTGGCCAAGGGCGCGCGCAACCAGAACATGGCCTTCGACTACCTGTGTTTCTTCAGCAACGAGGCCAACACCGCTCTGGACCTGACCATCGGTCGTTTCGGTGTCAATCCCTACCGCACCGCGCACTTCAGCGCGGAATTCTGGGAGCAGCAGGGCTGGGACAAGGACGTCGCCGAGTCGTACGTCGAGACGCTCTCCGGGATGGAGTCGAGCATCAACCGCGTCTTCGACCTGCGCGTACCGGGTGTCAACGGGTACATGTCCGCACTGGCCGACGGCGTCGCCGCGGCTCTCGCGGGCCAGAAGTCTCCGCAGCGCGCGCTGGACGACGTGGCCGCCGAGTGGGACACCATCACCGGCCAGATCGGCAAGGACAAGGTGCAGAGCGCCTATCGACACGTGGTCGCACTCGAGGACAACTGACCTGATCGCGGGGCGCCCCGGGTGGCCGGCCGAGCCGGTCGGCCACCCGGGGGCGCCCGCCCACTTCCACAAGGACAACCATGGAAGCTCTGCGCCGGCACAAGAGCATGTTCCTCCTCCCAGGACTGCTCACGCTCGCACTCATCATCATCTTTCCGCTTCTGTTCACCATTCGTGTCAGCTTTTCCGGCTGGAACGTGAGCAACCCTCAGATGGACTTCATCGGAGGTGCCAACTACACCACGATGCTGCAGGACGGCCGATTCTGGGCCGCGATCATGCGCCTGGTCCTGCTGGCGGGCGGCACAGTCCTGATCCAGTACGTGATCGGATTCGGGATGGCCCTGCTCGTCTGGCGTGAGACACGCGGCCGTCGTCTGTGGCGGGTGTTGTTCCTCGTTCCCATGATGACCACTCCCGTGGTGATGGCCGCCATCTGGCAGATGATCTTCCACGAGTCGCTGGGGCCGGTGAACGATCTGCTCGGGATGCTCGGCCTGACCGAGGTTCCCTGGCTCACCGAGTCCGGTCCGGCGCTGGTTGCGCTGATGACCGTCGAGGTGTGGCAGTGGACCCCGTTCATGTTCCTCCTGCTGCTGGCCGGCCTGTTGAGCCTGCCCAAGGAACCGTTCATGGCCGCGGCCATCGACGGGGCGGACGCTTGGCGCACCTTCCGGAAGGTGACCTTCCCGCTCATGGCGCCGGTGTCGGTCGCGGCGATCATCATCCGGCTGATCGAGGCCTCCAAGCTTTCCGACAGCGTGTACGTGCTGACCTCCGGAGGGCCGGGCTCCGCCACGGAGACGCCGGGCTACTACCTCTACATCCAGGGGCTCAGGGATCAGCAGACCGGGTACAGCGGGGCGATGTCCCTGACCTATCTGGTCCTGATGATCGTCACGCTCACGGTTGTCGCCGCCCTGCTCGCCAGAGCCTTCAAGCTGAAGGGTGACTCATGAGGTCGCGCCTTTATCCCGTATTCAAGTACACCGTGATCGCCTTCTGGGCCTGCTTCGTCGCGGGGCCGTTCCTCTGGGCCATGACGACCAGTTTCAAGGACGTCAACGGCGTCCAGGGCGGCGCCACTTACCTGCCATGGCTGCAGTACGAACCCACCGTCACCGGGTGGCGCAACATCTTCGGCGGAGCCGGGGGTGTGGATGTGATGCAGCCCTTCGTCAACAGCGCCATCGTCACCGTCGCCGCCTCGGCCATCAGCCTCGTCCTCGGGTCCCTGGCCGCCTACGCGTTGTCCCGATACCGCTTCAAGTTCGGCTTCGTCAAGAACAGCGACATCATCTTCTTCTTCGTGTCACAGCGGATCATGCCGCCCGTCGTCCTGGTGATCCCGTTCTTCTACCTGCTCCAGTGGACGGGCCTGCTGGACACCATCCTTGGCCTGGTCATCGTGACGGTTGCCCTGCTGCTGCCGATCGCGGTCTGGGTGATGGTCGACTTCTTCAACGGCATTCCGCGTGAGATCGACGAGATGGCCATGCTCGACGGCTGCGGCCCGTTCCAGACCTTCATGCGTGCGATCCTGCCGAATTCCCTGCCAGGACTGACCGTGGCCGCGATGTTCTGTGTCGTGTTCGGCTGGAACGACTTCTTCTTCGCCTTCCGGCTCACCTTCACCGAGGTCCAGACCCTGCCCCAGGCGGTCGTCGCCCTCAACTCGTCCATCCCGCCCTGGTGGACGCTGTCCGCCGCCGCCCTCTTCGGCGTGACGCCGCTGGTTCTTCTCGCGCTCCGGGTCGAGCGCTATCTGTCCAAAGGCAACCTCTCGGGAGCGGTCCGATGAAGCTGAGCACCATTGATCTGAGCGCCACCGATCTGTGCCTGACCGTCGACGGCGTCGATCATCTCAAGGAGGTGACCGCGGTCTTTCGGCCGGGACGGCTCCACACCGTCATCGGCCGGACGATGGCGGGAAAGACCACGCTGCTGCGGGTACTGGCCGGTCTGCAGGCGGTCGACTCCGGCTCCCTGACCAGGGAGGGAGCCGACTTCCTGAAGACTCCGGTCTGGCGACGCGACACCGCCATGGTCTACCAGCAGTTCATCAACTACCCACATCTCAACGTGTTCGACAACGTCGCCTTCCCGCTCAAGCGGGCGGGACTGTCACGCGACGAGATCCGGCGGCGTGTCAGGGAGAGCCTGGCACGTGTCGGCCTTGCCGACTTCGAGCGGCGCAAGCCGTCTCAGCTCTCCGGCGGCCAGCAGCAGCGAGTTGCGCTGGCGCGGGCGCTCGCCCGCGCCACGGGCATCCTCCTGCTCGACGAGCCGCTGGCCAACCTGGACTACAAGCTGCGTGAACAGTTGCGGGACGAGTTCAAGACCCTCTTCTCGGACCAGGGCGACACCATAGTGATCTACACGACCACCGAGCCCGCCGAGGCGATGATGCTCGGTGACGTGGTGCTGGTCATGCACGAGGGACGGATCCTCCAGATCGGCCCGCCGCAGGAGGTCTTCGAGCGCCCGGCGACGACCACGGTGGCGTCCATCATCAACGACCCGCCCATGAACATCTTCACGGGCCGCATCGAGAGCGGTCAGGTCACGGTGGCCGGCTTCCAGGCCACGCATGTGTCCGCGCATCTCGCCGATCTGCCCGACGGCGCCTACCAGTTCGGCCTGCGCGCAACCGACGTCGGCCTGGCCTCCGCCGGCGTCGAGGGGGAAGTCACCTTCGTCGAGATCTCCGGGTCGGAGACGTTTGTCCACGCGGCCGTCTCCGAGACCCCGTTCGTCATACAGATCGAGGGCATCCATGACGTCGCTCTCGGTGATCTGGTGAAGCTGCGACTGCGCCCCGAGCGACTGTTCGCATTCGACGAGCAGGGAACGCTCGTGCGGACACCTTCATACGATCTCGCTTCAGTGGAAGGGCGTTGACATGACGCAGTTGGACATCATCGATGTCGGGCACAGCTACACGCACGGGGACAAGGAAGGGCAGTGGGCTCTCAAGCCACTGGCGCTGACCTTCGAGGCCGGCAAGACCTACGCACTGGTCGGGCCGTCGGGCTGCGGCAAGACCACGCTGCTGAACATCCTGTCCGGGCTGGTCAGGCCGACACAGGGGCAAGTGCTCTTCGACGGCGCGGACGTCACTGCACTGCCGACCAAGGCGCGCAACATCGCCCAGGTGTTCCAGTTTCCCGTCATCTACCAGTCGATGACGGTGTACGAGAACCTGGCCTTCCCCCTGCAGTGCCGCCGGTGGGACCAGGCGAGGATCGATGCCAAGGTCCATCAGGTCGCCGAGGCTCTGGACCTGGACGACCGGCTCAGGCAGCCTGCCCGGCAGCTCACCGCCGACGACAAGCAGCTCATCTCGCTCGGCCGTGGTCTCGTCCGTGATGACGTGGCCGCCGTGCTGATGGACGAACCGCTGACCGTCATCGATCCTCAGCTGAAGCACTCGCTGCGGCGCAAGATCCGTGAGATCACGGAGCAGTTCCGGCCCACAGTCATCTACGTCACCCACGACCAGTACGAAGCAATGAGCATTGCGCAGGAAGTGCTGGTCATGAAGGACGGCCGAGCCATGCAGCAAGGCACCCCGGAGCAGCTGTTCGAAGCCCCCTCCTCGACGTACGTCGGCTACTTCATCGGATCACCGGCAATGAACTTCTTGACCGTGGACCGGGCACACGGGAACGTCACCCTTGGGAGTAGGGCCCTGGCCATGGCGTGGGACATTCCGGAGAGCACCACCGAGAGCCAGGTGGGAATCCGGCCCGAGTACGTCAAAGTCGTCACGGAACCCGGGCCCAATACGTTTCCCGCCAGGCTCCGGGGCGTCCGGGACCACGGGCCGCAGCGCGTGCTCGAGATGGAGGTGGCCGGTCAGCTCATCCGGGCGAAGGTGCCGCGGGAGGAAGGCATTCCGGCGATGGAGGAGTTCCTGGTGCATCTGCCACGCGCCAAGGCGCTCCCCTATGCGCACGGTCGCCTGGTACTCCAGTCGTAGATCCTACTGTTGCGGACGGCAGGTCCGTTCCCGTCGGGACGAAAGGACGCCCGTGCCCTCGACGGCTCCCACACCGGCCTGCATATCGCGTCACCGAAGCGGACGGTGGAAGCCGATCTCGGCTTCCACGCCGAGCCAGGTCTCAGGACGTCGTGCACGGTCGGCATGCAGACGTGTGGGGTCGGCTGTTGGTGTCAGAGATCGCATTCCGCGGCGCGGGCCCATCTCTCCAGGGTGCGCCTGGCCGCTGCTCAGAGCATGCCCAGTTCGCCGCCGGGACGGCGGAACCGGCACGCCTCGGTGCCACGACGGGTGATCAATCCTCTCGGGCGGCCCTCTTCACAGCCTGCTCCAGCTCGAACCTGTTCGCGCCTGTCGACGCCGCGTACTCGCTGATCGCGTTCTGCACCACAGCCGCCGCCTCCACCCACGGCCGCCAGGCTTCCGGGCTGTAGCCGGCCGCCATCGCCGCATCACGCGCCCGATTCGCCTCGCGCTGGAGTTCGATCAGGGATTTGGGGAGGTCCTCAGCCACGGCCGGATCGTACGATCGCGCCCGGCGCTGCTACGCCGGAGGGGCCGGGACACGCTGCGCAATCGCACGATCAGCTCGTTCGTGACGACTGCCTCGACCCGGGCCCCGGCGGCCAGAGCCGGAGGAGGCGCAGCACGGTGTGCGCCCGCATCGGAGCGTGACGTATGGCTGCACCGGGACCGCGCAGAGCGGTTGGTCGCGGCAATGTGGGAAAGGGCTGAACATCCACGGCAGGAGGTCCGTACTTCACTGCGAACCGGCCGGCAGAGGGCCGGCCGTGGAGAGGGAGCCAACATGACCGGATCGCAGGGGACCGCACGGACCGTGGCGCGGCGTACCGTCGTCGCCGCGGCGGGCGGCGCCGGTCTCGCCGTCGCCCTGACCGCCTGCGGCGGTTCGCAGGACTCGGCCGGGTCGGTGTCCGACCAGCCGGCCGACCAGAGCGGTGCGGCGACGGGCGGCTCGGGCGGCGGCTCGGTGGTCGCGCGGACCACCGAGATCCCGGAGGGCGGCGGCAAGGTCGTCGGGGACGTGGTGATCACGCAGCCCAAGGCGGGCGAGTTCAAGGCGTTCTCGTCCAAGTGCACGCATCAGGGCTGCGCGGTCAAGGACGTGGCGGACGGGGTCATCACGTGCCCCTGTCACAACAGCGCGTTCGACGCGTCGGACGGCAGCGTCAAGGCGGGTCCCGCGACCTCGCCGCTGCCCCCGGCACAGATCACCGTGGAGGGGGACTCCATCAAGCTCGCGTGACTCGGCCGGTTCCGGTGCACGGGGTCAGGCGCCGGAACGGCCCTCGGGGGTCACGCGTGGGAGGCGGCCGGGCCGGGCCCGGGGTGTGCGCGGGGTCAGGCGCGCAGAGTCCGGTGCGGCCGCTTCCAGCAGCCCAGCACAGTGTCGGTGGTCACGATCGTGGCCACCAGGGACAGCGTGTTGCGGATCATCGCGGGGGTGTACTCGGCGGGCACCCCCGCGATGGCGTCCGCCACCACGGCGACGGTGTAGCCGAGGTTGACGGCGTCGAAGACGGCGGCGGGGACGGCGACGTTCGCCGAGACGCCGGTGACGACCAGGGTGCGGCAGTCGAGGTTGCGCAGCAGCGGGTCGACCCCGGTGCCCGCCACGGGGGACAGACCGTGCAGCCTGCGGACGACGATGTCCTCGTCCGCCACGGCGATCGGCGCCGCGACGCGGACCGCGGCCGAGCCGCAGTGCTGCTGCACCGGGAGCCGGGCCGCGGCCCGGAACAGCCGGGCGTTGCCGTTCGCGCCGCGCCCGTCGCGCCGCCGCTCCGCGACGGCGTGCATCACCTGCACGTCCGCCTCGTGCGCCGCGTCCACCAGCCGCGCGATGTTGTGGAGCGCGCCGGAGGAGCGGGCCTGTGCGGCCAGTTCGGGCAGCGCTCCCCCGGCTCCGACGACACCCTCCTGGCACTCGACGGTGAGCAGCACGGTGGTGGCGGGATCCAGCTGGTCGGCGAGCTCTTCCCTGGACGCCATGGCGTGCCCTTCCTCGCTGTGCCGGGGGGCGCGAGGGTAGCCGCCCGTGCGCGAGACAGGAAGTGCCGCCGCCGCTGGGCAGGAAGTGCCGCCATTGCGCTGGGGTGGAAGTCCCGCCATGATTCTGACACACCGTCAGCACACGGGAGGGGCACGCCGATGGCCGTCACCCAGCGCCGCGGCCGGCGCATCATGATGACCCCCGAGGAGCTGGACGCCTTCCTCGCCGAGCGGCGCACCTGCCGGGTGGCCACCGTCTCCGCGGACGGCCGCCCGCATGTGAGCGCCCTGTGGTTCGCCTGGGACGGCACGTCGCTGTGGCTGTACTCGCTGACCCGCAGCCGCCGCTGGGCCGACCTGCGCCGCGACCCGCGCATGGCCGTGGTGGTCGACGACGGCGAGGAGTACGGGGAGCTCAGGGGCGTCGAGCTCGCGGGCACGGCCGTGTTCGTCGGGGAGGCCCCGCGCACGGGCGCGGACTGCCCCGAACTGCGGGTGCCCGAGGCGCTGTTCGCCCGCAGGAACTTCGGCCTGGTCGCGATGCCGCACGACGGCCGGCACGCCTGGCTGCGACTGACGCCCGACGCGGTCGCCTCCTGGGACTTCAGGAAGCTGTCAGCCCGCTGACACCGCGGCCGTGCGCAGCGCGTCCACGGCCGCCCGGATGGACGGCCTGCGGTCGGCGTCCGTGCGCCACACCGCGTACACATGGCGGCGCATCCGCTGGCGTACGGGGACGAGCGCCACGCCCTCGGGTACGGGCCCCCGGCCGAGCCGGGGCGCGACGCACACCCCGAGGCCGGCCGCGATCAGCGCCAGCTGGGTGTGGTGTTCGCCGGCGAGGTGCGCGATCCGGGGTTCGAAGCCCTTGGCGCGCAAGGTGAACACCAGCCAGTCGTGGCAGAACTCGCCCTCGGGCCAGGACACCCACTCGTCGTCCGCGAACTCCTCCAGGTCCACCTCCTCGCGGTCCGCGAGGGGGTGGCCGGCCGGCATGGCGACGTCGGGCACGTCGTCGAGCAGCCGGGCCTGGCTGAGCCCGCCGGGGACGGGCAGGCGCTTGTTGCTCCAGTCGAGGACCACCGCGAGATCGAGGTCACCGCGGATGACCGCCCGGATGCCCAGCTCGGGCTCCAGCTCGCGGGTCTGCACCCGCAGGTCGGGGTGGTCTCCGCGCAGCGCGGCGACGGCGGCGGGGAACAGGCCGCGGGCGGCCGTGGGGAACGCGCCGAGTCGCACCTCCCCCACGACCTGTCCGCGCTGCGCCTCGATGTCGGACTGGGCCAGCTCGACCTGGGAGAGGATGCGCGCGGCGTGGTCGGCGAGGAGCCGGCCGGCGTCGGTCAGGCGCACCCCCCGCCCGTTCTTGGCGAGAAGCTGCTGACCGACCTCCCGCTCCAGCTTCGCCATCTGCTGGGAGACGGCCGAGGTCGTCACGTGCAGTCCGTCGGCGGCCCCGCTCACGGAACCGTGCCGGGCGAGGGCGTCGAGGGTGCGCAGGCGCTCCAGGTTCAACATGTAAGTGATGCTAAGGGAACGGGTCCAACTTTTCTCGCTTGTCCTAAGAAAAGGGCTTCGGGATCGTTGTGCGCATGACCACCGCTGCCTCGGCGCCGGCCTCGTCCGGCCGTACCCGCCCGCGCCTTCCCTCCACCGCCCCGCGCCGGTGCGCCGTCGACTGGCGCATCCGGTTCGCGGTGCTCTCGACGGTCTGGGGCTTCAGCTTCCTTCTGATCAAGGTCGGCACCGGGGCGTACGCGCCGTTCCAGGTGACCTTCGGGCGGCTCTTCTTCGGCACCGCCGTCCTGGCCGTGGCCATGGCGTTCCGGCGCGAGCGGCTGCCGCGCAGGCTGCGCACCTGGGGCCACCTCGCCGTCGCGGCGTTCCTGCTCAACGCACTGCCCTTCTCCCTCTTCGCCTACGCCGAGCTGACGATCCCCTCGACGCTCGCGGGCATATGCAACGCCACGTCGCCGCTGTGGGGCATGGCACTGTCCCTCGTCGCGCTGTCCGAGGACCGGCCGACCCGGCGGCGGGTGGCGGGGCTGGGCATCGGGTTCCTCGGCGTGCTGACGGTCCTCGGCGCCTGGCAGGGCTTCTCGGGCCTCGACGTCCGCGGCACGGCGATGGCGCTGCTCGCCTCCCTCAGCTACCCGGTCGGCTGGATCTACGTGCGCCGTACGCTCGCCGGGTCGAGCCACTCCCACCTGTCGCTCACCGGCGCGCAGCTGGGGCTCGCCACCGTCCAACTGGCCGTCGTCACCCCGCTGTTCACCACGGTGCCGCCATCGTTCCCGATGGTGCCGCTGCTCGCCGTCGCCGCGCTCGGCGCGCTGGGGACGGGACTGGCGCTGCTCATGCAGTACGGGCTGGTCGCCGAGGTCGGTCCGACGACGGCGCAGATGGTCACGTACTTCATTCCGGTCATCGCCACCGCGGCAGGTGTGACGCTGCTGGGCGAACAGCTCGCCTGGAACACTCCCGTCGGCGCACTGATCGTGCTGGCGGGGGCAGCGCTCACGCAGAGCCGCGCCAGGAACACGCCTACGACCCCGGCACCGGCCCCCGCGCGCGGAACGGAACCGTCGTCGCCGGCCACGGCCGCCCGGATCGCACCGGAAGCCGCCCCGTCCGCAGAGGCCGCACCGGAAGCCGCCCCGCCCGCCGGCACCCCGGCGTGCGCCGCTCAGCCGTAACTGCGCGCCGGCACCGGGCCGATCGCGGCGGCCACCGCCGCGGCGACCGGTTCGATGTCGGCGTGCGCGAGCGCGGATACGGTGATGCGCACGCCCGGCCCCGCGGACATCCGGAACCGCGCCCCAGGGGCCACGGCCCACCCGGCGTGCAGCAGCCGCGTCACCGCGCCGGTCTCGTCGGGCACGGGCACCCACACGTTCATCCCGCTGCGTCCGTACGCCTCGACACCCCGGCGGGCCAGCGCCCCGATGAGCGCCTCCCGCCGCTCGCCGTACGCGCGTGCCACTGCCTGGGCATCGACCGCCCCGGACGCCCACAGATGGGCGACCGCGCGCTGCAGCAGCGTGCTGACCCAGCCCGGACCGAGCCCGAGGCGCCCCAGCACCCGGTCGACGGTGACGGTGTCGCCGGTGAGGACCGCGACCCGCAGATCCGGTCCGTACGCCTTGGCCGCCGAGCGCACGAAGGCCCAGTGCGCGGTGACGCCGGCGAGGGGGTGCAGCAGCTGGTCGACGATGGCGTACCCGTGGTCGTCCTCGACGACGAGGGTGTGCGGGAACCGGCCGAGGACGGACCGCAGTTCCGCCGCCCGCCCGGCCGTCAGGACCGCGCCGGTGGGATTCTGCGCCCGGTCGGTGACGACGACGGCGCGCGCCCCGGCCGCGAGGGCCCGTTCGACGTCCGCGGGGAGCGGCCCGTCGTCGTCGACACCGACCGGCGCCGCCCTGAGCCCGATGGCCGTGACCAGGTCGAGCAGGCTGCCCCATCCCGGATCCTCGACCGCCACCGCGTCTCCGGCCCTCAGGTGGGCGGTCAGCACGCGCTCGATGGCGTCCAGTGCGCCGGAGGTGGCGGCGAGCGGCCCGTGGGGAACGCCGTCGGCGTCGAGGGAGGCCCTGGCGATGCGCGCGAACTCGGCGTCGAGCGGCCCCTCGCCGTAGAGCGTCGGGCGCTCGGCGTGGTGACGCGCGGCGACGGCCAGCGCCTCGTCGAGCGGCGGCAGGAGGGCGGTGTCGGGATTGCCCGCGCTGAGGTCACGGACGCCGGGCGGCACCTCGACCCGGATGGCGTTGCGGGGTGTGCTCGCGGGGCGCCGGCGCACCCGGCTGCCTCGCCGGCCGGCGGTCTCGATGACGCCGCGCTCGCGCAGGGTGCGGTAGGCGGCGGCGACGGTATTGGGATTGACCCCGAGGTCGGTCGCCAACTCGCGCATGGGAGGCAGCAGTTGTCCCGGTTCGAGGTCGCCGGCGCCCACCGCGCGCTCGACGCTCGCGGCAATCTCCGATGCACGCCGACCTGCGATCCGATACTCTCCTAGCACAAAACACATTATGCACTAGTGCAATGGAGTTCCGCAATGCCGCCTGCCGCCCAGCCGGACACCGCCGCCGCATACGAGCCGACCGGCCGCACGATCCCCACCCGGGGCCGGGACCGGGCCTCGTACGACCGCGAGCTGGTCCACTCCATACTCGACAGTGCCTACGTCTGCCATCTCGGCTTCGTACGGGACGGCGCGCCCGTCGTGCTCCCGACCCTGTACGCGCGCGTCGGCGAGACGCTGTACGTCCACGGCTCGACCGGTTCGCGCCCGCTGCGCACGGCGGGCCAGGCGGACCCGGGCCTGGACGTATGCGTGACGGTCACTCATGTCGACGGCCTGGTGCTGGCGCGCTCCGCCTTCCACCACTCCATCAACTACCGTTCGGCGGTGATCCACGGCACGGCGTACCAGGTCACCGACGAGAACGAGAAGCGCACGGCACTCGACGCCCTGGTCGACCACGTGGTGGCGGGCCGGTCCGCCGACTCGCGTCCGGCGAACGCCAAGGAACTGGCGGCGACGGCGGTGATCCGTATCGACCTCGCCGAGGTGTCCGCCAAGTCCCGTACCGGCGGCCCGAACGACGAGCCCGAGGACATGGCCCTCCCGCACTGGGCCGGTGTCGTCCCGGTGGCCCCGTCGTACGGCGCCCCGGTCCCGTCGGCGGACCTCTCGGAGTCGGTGGCCCTGCCGGACTACCTGGCCGCGCTGGGCTGAGCCGCACCGGCACGACGGGCAGGGGCGGTGCCGCGCGGCCCCGCCCCCCGTCGCTCACACGGTGGCCGCTGCGCGCCTGCGAACGGCGGCGACGCGTGCCTCGGCCACCGCGAGCCCGGCCACGGCGGTCAGCAGGAGCAGGGTGCCGACGACCGTCGCGACCGTCAGGTGCTCGCCGAGCAGCGTCACCGCGATGACGGCCGCGCTGACCGGCTCCAGCAGCATGATCACGGAGACGGTGGCGGCGCGGACGACGGCCGCACCCGCGAAGTACAGCGCGTACGCGAGTGCCGTGGGCACGGCCGCGACATAGCCGAGCAGCCACACCACCCGGGCGGAGTCGGCGGTGTGCGGCAGCAGCCCCTCGGCGAGCGCCATCGGCAGCAGGCCGACGGCACCGATCGCGAACGCCCACGCCGTCGTCGACAGCGAGTCGCCGCCTGCGCCGTCCCGGCCGAGCCATCGCGTCAGCAGGGTGATCGCCGCGTACCCGGCGGCGGACAGCACGGCGAGCACGACGCCGGCGGGCCGTACGGTGCCGCCCTCGCCGCCGATGACCAGCACGCCGAGCCCGGCGAGCGCTCCGGCCACCGCGAGCATGCCGCCGCGCCCGAGGCGCTCGCCCATGGTGAGCCGGGCGCCGACGGCGATGAGGACGGGACCCGCGCCGAGCGTGACGACCGTGCCCACGGCGAGGCCGGTCACCTCGACGGCCGCGAAGTACGCGCTCTGGAAGAGGCTCAGCCCGAGGCCGGTGCCGACGATGCGCAGGTACGCGCGCCCGCGGGACTCGGCGACGGCGCGCGGTGCGGGGCCCGCCGTACGCCTGCGTGCGCGTACGGCCAGGACACCGAGCAGCAGCAGGAGTCCGCCCGCGCAGCGCCAGAAGGACAGCGCGAGGGGACCGAGATCACTCACCGCGAAGACGAGAGAGGCCGCCGCACCGGCGGTGCCCCAGGCGACGCCGGCGAAGACGAGGTAGAGGAGGCTCCGTCCGACGGGCACGCCGACAGGAGCTGCAGAGGAATTCGACACGTGACTTCTCCGTGTGGAGGACAGGGAATGAGGGATCGCTCGCTCCGTCACGCGGGCAGCGGCGAACCGCTCGGGAGCACCCCGAGCCCGGTCCTCGTCGGAAAACGGCCGCCCGCGCTAAGCGGCAGGCGGCGGAAGTACGGTCAAATGCATGATCGCCACCCTAGGGCGCGGGGTGTCCGGCGGACAACTCCTCGACGGCCGCGCCGCCGCGGGCGGCTTCCCTTCCGCCCTCGGCGACCGGCCCGGACGGTGCCTTGGGCGCCTGCGACTGGGCGATGAACGCCCCGATCAGCACCACGGCGCCGCCGGCGATCTGCGGGGCGGACAGGTGCTCGCCGAGCAGCACCCAGGCCAGCACGGTCGCGATGACCGCCTCGAGACAGGCCACGACACCGGCCACCTGCGGGGAGAGCATGCGCACCGAGACGACCCCGGTGACGTACGCGAGCACGGTAGCGATCAGCACGATCCAGCCGAGCAGCAGCGCCGCCGGCACCTCGGTGCCGCTCATGTCGGCGCGCCCCGCCAGCAGGGACCAGTCCATGCCCCAGGGCCTGGCCACGAGGGTGAGCACCGCCGCGCCGATGAGGAGGCCGTAGGCGATGACGCCCAGCGGGTCGGGCGCGTCGTCGCCGTCGCCGCCCTGGTCGGACAGGACGAAGTAGCCGACCTGGCAGCAGGCCGCGCCCAGCGCGAGCAGCAGTCCGAGGGCGTCGAAGCTCAGGCCGGCCCACACCTCGACGACGCAGGCGAGTCCCGCGGCCGCGAGGACGACACCCACGACCGCGGCGCGGGTCACCGGCCGCCGCTGCACGAAGCGGACCCAGCCGAGCACCAGGGCGGGCGCCAGGTACTCGATGAGGAGCGCGACGCCGACGGGGATGCGGGAGATGGCCGCGAAGTAGCAGGCCTGCACGCCCGCGACGGCCAGCAGGCCGAAGCCGGCGAGCAGCGCGGGCCTGCACAGCACGAGGGCACGATGGCGCCAGGCCAGCGGCAGCATGACGAGGGCGGAGCCCGCCACCCGTAGCCACACCACATGGAGCGGGTCGAGACCCGCCTCGATCAGCGGCTTGGCCGCGACTCCCGACCCACCGAACGCGAAGGCCGACCCGAGGGCGATGCCCAGGCCGGCGCTTCTTCCCGAAGACGTGCGCATCGGGCCATCATGTCAGCGCGCGTCAGGACCGTCACCCCCGTGACACATGTCGAGACGCTGCCGCGATCCGCACGCCGACCTGCGCCGTGTCGACGCCCGCGCGGCGCAGGACGTCGGCGGCACGGCACTCGGGGTCGGTGACGACGCGGGAGAGGACGTCGACGCCCCGGGCCCGCAGGTCGCCGCGCATCTGCGCACGGGCGAGGGCGCCCGTCATGGCGGCGACGGCCGACGGCGACCAGCCGGGCACGGCGGCCGCCCGCACCACCGGGAGGACCCCGGAGTCCTCCACCGACCCCTGCCAGCGCAGCCCGTAGCCGATGCTGCGCTGCACGAGATAGCCGAGAACCCGGGCGACCTGCGCCGCGTCGCCGACCGCCGCCCGCACCTCCGCGTCCGACTCCAGGAGCGAGTGCAGCAGATGGGCCGTGTCGATCTGCCGGTCACCGTCCCGCAGCGCCCTCCGGCGCGCGCCCGCGACCACCGAGGCCAGCTCGACGGTGAGCGAGTCCTCGATCTCGGCACGGACGGGGGCGGGCTGCCGGGGCACCCGCGGCATGGGGTTCTGCACAGATCCCACCTCATCAGGCACCGGGGATCCGGAGCGTCGCCGCCGGGGAGCATTTGCACATCCCACGGAGGTTGGGCACGCGTGGCCGGTTCCTCCTCCTTGCGGATGAGATCGCGACAACTCTCGCTCCGCGCAGCACGCCGCCTTGCCCAGGGGCGGCCGTCACATCTGACGGGTCGTCAGTATTGAATGTTCGCGCGGCCGGAGCTACGTTCCGCGGCACCGTAACCCGACTGGAAGGAGTGGCCGCATGGCCGAGGTCAGCGCGGAGGCACGCATCGAGGCGCCGGCGGCGAAGGTCTGGGCCCAGCTGACGGACTTCGCCTCGTACGGCCGCTGGAACGCCACGCACACCAGCTTCCCCAGGGGCGGGCCGGAGCCGCTGGAGAGGGGGGCCACGTTCGCGGAGAACATGAAGCTGATGGGCTTCCCCGCCGAGGTGACCTGGACCGTCGAGGAGCTGGAGACGGAACGGGTGCTCGCCATCAGGGGCAAGGGGCCCATGTCCGTCGACGTCGGCACCCGCTACGAGCTGGTCCCGGACGGCTCGGCGACGACGGTGCGCATCGACGGCGAGTTCACGGGCGCGGCGGTCTCCCTCATGGCCGGCAAGCTCAAGGACTCGGCCACGGCGGCGCTCAACGAGTCGCTGCGCAAGCTGGCCGGACTGGTCACCTGAGCACGCGCGCGGGGCCCCGCGGCACGGGGCCCCTCGGTGCCGGCGTGCGGCTCAGTGCTCGTCAGCGAGGATCAGGTAGAGCTTCTTGCGGGCCTCGTTGATGACCGCGACCGCCTTCTGCCGCTGTTCGGCACTGCCCGTCTTCCAGACCTGGCCGAACGCCTCCATCAGTCCGAAACCGGCCTGGCGGATCTCGTTGACCGTGTCCCAGTCGACGCCGCGCCCGGCCTCCTCCCACGGGGCTTCGGGCCCTGTCTCGGCCTCGGCGCGACCGGAGTCCGTGAGCGTGAACAGCTTCTTGCCGCCCTCGCTCTCGGAGACGATCAGACCCTCGTCCTCGAGCAGCTGGAGCGTCGGGTAGACCGAGCCGGGGCTGGGCTTCCACACCCCGCCGCTGCGCTCGCCGATCTCCTGGATCATCTCGTAGCCGTGCATCGGCCGGTCCTTGAGCAGCGCCAGGATCGAGGCGCGGACGTCACCGCGCCGCGCCCGCCCCCGGCCGCCGCCGCGCCCGCGTCCGCCACCGAAGGGTCCGCCGAACGGAGGCCCCCAGGGCCCGAACGCCGCCCGCCGACCCTCCCAATCACCCCGACCCGGATGGCCGGGCCCGCAGTGCCCACGACCCCGACCGTGTTCGCCTTCCTGACCGTGTCCATGTGAACGCATCGCTACGCTCCTTCCATCGTTGATCTGTCGCGATGCTTCAACGATATATCGGAACCTGTCGTATGACAATGCTCGCCCGGTCCAGCTCTCCCGATTTGGCCTTGGCCTGCGGCTTTGCGCGGCCGTACGGTCGCGGCATGCGGATTCGTATCGTCGACGCCTTCACCGACCGTCCCTTCGCCGGCAACCCGGCCGGAGTCCTGCTGCTGGACTCCGACGGATTCCCCGACGACGCCTGGCTCCAGAACGTGGCCAAGGAGGTGAATCTCTCCGAGACCGCCTTCGCGCACCCCCTCCCCGGCGGCGGCGAGGCGGACTGGGCGCTGCGCTGGTTCACCCCGGTCGCCGAGGTGGACATGTGCGGGCACGCCACCCTCGCCACCGCGCACGTCCTGCACAGCACGGGCACCGCGAGCGGCACCGTACGCTTCAGCGCGCGCTGCGGGATCCTGACCGCCACCGCCCACGACGACGCGACCGTGACCCTCGACTTCCCCACCGCGCCGCTCACTCCCGTCCCCGTTCCCGACGGCGTTCCCAAGGCACTCGGCGCCGACGTCCTGTCCGCACACGACACCGGCGAGCACGTCGGCGACCTGCTGGTGGAGCTGTCCGACGAGGCGACGGTCCGGTCCCTGACCCCGGATTTCGCGGCCCTGGTGGCGCACTCCCGGCGGGGCGTCATCGCCACTGCGGCGGCCGACGACCCGTCAGCGGGCCACGACTTCGTGTCGCGCGGCTTCTTCCCCCGCGTCGGCATCGACGAGGACCCCGTAACGGGCAGTGCGCACACCGCGCTCGCACCGTTCTGGGCCGCGCGCCTGGGCCGCGACGAGCTGACCGGACTCCAGGCGTCCGCCCGTTCCGGTCTGGTCCGCACCGTGCTGCGCGGCGATCGCACACTGCTCACCGGCCGCGCCGTGACCGTCATCGACGGGGAGCTGCTGACGGCGCCCTGACCCGACGCGGGCGTGCGGCCGGTGCCGTACGCCCCTCGGTCAGCAGGTCTCGCGGCCAGTCGGCGTGGGCAGCCAGCACACGTGGCCGGCCAGCAGTCCGTAGCCGACGAAGGCCACGATGTCGAGCAGCGCGTGGGCCGCCACCAGGGGGCCGACCCGGCCCCAGCGGCGGTACAGGAGCACGAAGACCACGCCCATCACCATGTTGCCGACGAACCCGCCGACCCCCTGGTAGAGGTGGTAGGAGCCGCGCAGCAGCGAACTCGCCACCAGCGCGGCCGTCGGCGACCACCCCAACTGCCCCAGCCGGCGCAGCAGATAGCCGACGACGATCACTTCCTCCAGCACGGAGTTCTGGATCGCCGAGAGGATCAGCACCGGGTACTTCCACCACACGTCCGGCAGCGATTCCGGCACGACGGTGAGATTGAACCCGGCGGCGCGCGCCCCGAGGTAGAAGGCCAGCCCGGCGCTCCCGATGCCCGCCGCGACGAGCGCGCCCCTGCCCAGGTCCGACCACGGGCGGCTCCGGTCGAAGCCGATCGCCCCGAGTCCGGCGCGCTCCCGGACCAGGAAGTGCGCGACGAGCAGCACGGGCACCAGAGCCGTGGTGATCCCGAAGAGCTGCCAGGCCAGATCGAGCCACGGCCGCCCCGGTGCGGCCGACGAGTTCAGCATCGCGGCCTGGTCCTTGAGCCCGCCCGGCTTCGTCAGCGACCCGACGAAGCGGATCAGGGACGAGACCGCGCTCGCGCCCAGCGACAGCGCGAGGACGAGCACCGTCTCGGACCGCAGGATCTTCCGCGACGCGCTTTCCTGGGGAAGAGATCCGGTCACGCCTCCGGGCTCCGCCTGCACAACTGCCTCCAGTTCGCCAATCCGTCTCGTCCCCATCCTCGTCCCGCTCGAGTCTCGAATGCAGGTACGAAGATCGCACGCGACAGGCCGGGGGGACACACGTCATCACGATGACGCGGTCCCCTTTTTTCCTTGCACACCGCACAAGGAGGGGCACCACCGCATGGGACGTCACAGCTTGCCCGACGCCGAGGTGACGGAAAGAGGCAGGTCCCGTGCACGCGTCCGCCGTCGTACCACAGTCGCCGCCACCGCAACCGTCTCGGCGTCTCGGCCGGGGCGGGGGCGGCCGTGCGGAGCGGGTTGCTCTCCTTCGCCGGTTCCTGCCGAGTCCGAGCCTTCGACGACCTCGCCGCCGCGCCTCACCGGGTCGCGACACCGCAGCGGCCTCGGCGCCCGGCCCGGTCATGACGCCCAGTTCGGTCACAACACGACGCCCGGTCACGACGCCACGCCGGGGAAGCCCACGGGCCAGGTGTGCACCGGCTCCCCCTCGCGCATCAGCTCGCAGTAGCGCCGCGTGGTCGCCGTGAGCGCCGCTTCCCGTTCGAGGCCGGCCTCCAGCGCCCGGTGGAAGGTGTCCGCCTGCCAGGAGGCCCCGTTCATGCGCCGCCTGCACCGTTCCTCGATGATGCCGAGGTACCGGTCCCGGTCGGCGGGCTCGATGTTCCACGCGTCCAGGCCGGCCGCGGCGAGCGGGAGCAGTTCGTCGCGCACGAGTTTGGCGACGGGCACGCGGGTGACACCGCCGCCCCGGCCCGGGCGCGGCCACAGCAGTTCGGCGTCGATGCCGTGGCGGCAGGCGTCCTCGAAGTTCTCGTGGGCGGCCGCGAAGGGCAGGCGGGTCCACACCGGCCGCGTCTCCTCGGCCAGCGCCCGCACGAGCCCGTAGTAGAAGGCCGCGTTCGCGACGACGTCGGCGACCGTGGGGCCGGCGGGCAGGACACGGTTCTCCACGCGCAGGTGGGGCACGCCGTCGACGACCGCGTACACCGGCCTGTTCCACCGATACACGGTGCCGTTGTGCAGGACCAGTTCCTTGAGCCCCGGCACCCCGCCGTCGTCGAGCACCCGCAGCGGGTCCTCGTCGTCGCAGATCGGCAGCAACGCGGGGAAGTAGCGCAGGTTCTCCTCGAAGAGGTCGTACGCGGAGTGCACCCAGCGCTCGCCGAACCAGGTGCGCGGGCGCACCCCCTGCGCCTGGAGCTCTGGCGGGCGGGTGTCGGTCGCCTGCTGGAACAGCGGCGGGCGTGACTCGCGCCACAACTCCCTGCCGAAGAGGAAGGGCGAGTTGGCGCCGACGGCGACCTGGACGGCCGCGACCGCCTGCGCCGCGTTCCACACGTCGGAGAACCGGGCGGGCGTCACCTGCAGGTGCAGCTGGACCGACGTACAGGCCGCTTCCGGAGCTATCGACGACGAGGTGCAGGTCAGCCGCTCGACGCCCTCGATGTCGAGGGTGAACTCCTCGCCGCGTGCGGTCACGATCTGATCGTTGAGAAGCATGTAGCGGTCGACGTGGGAGAGATTGGCGGAGACCAGATCCTGCTGCCGCAAGGTGGGCAGAATTCCGATCATCACGAGTCCCGAGCCCACATCGGCGGCCCTGCGGTCGGCATATGCGAGACCGGTCCGCAACTCCTCCGCCAGCTGATCGAAAACATGCCCGTCCAGCCGGTGCGGAACGATGTTCACTTCCAGATTGAACATTCCGAGCTCGGTCTGGAAATCGGGGCTCGAGATGCGGGAGAGTACTTCCGCATTCATCATCCTCGGCGTCCCGTCCGCATCGGCGAGATTCAGCTCTATCTCCAGCCCCATCAGATTCCTGGGCCGGTCGAACCTCTTCTCCGCAAGCAGCCGACCCAGTCCCGCCAGGCACTGCTGAAGCTTGCGCCGGTACCGTTGACGATCGGACAGGTCGAACCCGCCTGCCACGATCTTCTCCCCCATCGGAGCGTCCCTCCTCGAGTGGGCAGCCACGCACGTGGGCCGCTCGTGTCACGGACGATAATGCCCAGACTCTTTGATCCGTAACGCCTGCACGGCAGGTCCGCTCCCGATAGGCTGGAGCCCGCAGTCATGGGGCACATTCACCGGACACTTCCCGCCGTGTGATGCGATGGTCACTTTCCGGATCCGGCCGGGGCGAAAACACCGTACGGATTCGGCCTACCACGCTGCGGAGAAAGCCGCAGGCCATGACATCGCCACGCGGAGAACGCGTCGGAAATCCGGAGCGGAAGGGGCCGGTATAGGCCTTGCGGAAAATCGCCGGCACGGCTAGCGGAAACAATCACTGAACACGGGTCGTATAAACTCTTCGGGATGGGCCGACCTTCGGCGCCAGGTGGTCTTTCCGGCCCCGCGCGGCCCATCCGCCGACAGTGCCGTCCGCACCTCCCCGCATCACCGTGTCTCTTGAGTGAGAGGCGACCCACCATGCCGCTGCATGTTCCCCCGGCCCCCGCGCCCGCCCTGCGCAGCGTTCTCGCAGCACTCGGTTCCCCCACGGCCGTCCGTGAGGCTCCGACACCCGCTCTGAGGTCCGTCCAGGGACCCCTGAGCCCCGAACTGCCGCTTCCGGTCCACGTCCTGGACCGAGTCGTCCCGGCCGCCGGCATGCCGTACACCCGGCTCGCCGGATGGCGCTTCCTGATCCGCAGCGGCGATCGTGCCGTGGCCGCGGCGGACACCAGGCCGACGCCGGACGGCTGGGCCTTCTCCCACTTCTTCGAAGGGCCCTATCTCGGTTCCACGGAACGTGCGCTGCGCCAGGCGGAGGCCATGGGAGCACCATTCCAGCCGCGCCTGCTGTCCGTGCCGGAGCTGTACATGCTCACGCTCTGGCTGCATCGCGACGTCGACGCGGACGCGTCCGCCGGCACGCTTCAGCCGACCGACGTCCTGGTGCCGCTGGCCCCCGCCCCGCCGGGCATCACGGCTCACCGGCCGCACCGGGTCGCCGATCTGCTGCCTGTGCTGACCCTGCGGCTGACGCCGCGGCCCCTGTTCGACTCACCGGCCGCCTGACCTCGCATCTCCCGTACGCCCCGCGACCGGACGGTCGCGGGGCGTACTGCTGAGCGGCGCATGGCCCGGCCGGACTAGCTCTGCCGGGTCACCAGGAACCACCCGAAAGGACAGCCCTGTTGCGCTGAACCGCTCGCGTGGGTGACGCGTCATGAATCAGTAGGAAGAGCTGCTGTGAAATCCCTGCGGATCGACGCCCGTGGGGGAACACTGGGAACCGACCGACAGATACGGGGGCGGCCATGAACAGCTCATCGAGCCGCAGGACACTCACCACATCGCAGCGAAAGAACCCATCCATGTGCCAGCACCAGCCACCCTGCCCCTCACCCGACTCAGCCGACCGGGAGGCGGCACGCCTGGTGGCGCACCACCCGGAGCAGGGCTGGAGCCTCCTGTGCAACGGTGTGCTCCTCTTCGAGGACACCGGCGAACTGCTGCCCGACGGGCAGGTCATCGCACCGCACCGGCCGCGTGAGACCGGCCAGGTGGTGACCGCCGCGTAGCGCGGTCACCGACACGACCGGGGGCCGGCCGGAGAGTTCTCCGTACCGGCCCCGATCCATGCGCGCCGCGCGCCGGGCGTCAGTTGTCGTACGCGTCCAGCGGCGGGCAGGAGCAGACCAGATTGCGGTCGCCGAAGGCGCCGTCGATACGGCGGACCGGCGGCCAGTACTTGTCCGCAGCACTCACACCTGCCGGGAAGACGGCCTCCTCACGGCTGTAGGCGTGGTCCCACTCGCCGCCGAGGGCGGCCGCGGTGTGCGGGGCGTTGCGCAGCGGGTTGTCGTCCGCCGGCCATGCGCCCGACGCGACCTTCTCGATCTCGGCCCGGATCGCGATCATCGTGTCGCAGAAGCGGTCGAGTTCGGTCAGGTCCTCGCTCTCCGTCGGCTCGATCATCAGCGTGCCCGCCACCGGGAACGACATGGTCGGCGCGTGGAAGCCGTAGTCGATCAGGCGCTTGGCGATGTCGTCGACGCTGACACCGGTGGCCTTCGACAGCGGCCGCAGGTCGACGATGCACTCGTGGGCGACCAGACCCGCCGGGCCGGTGTAGAGCACCGGGTAGTGCGGCTCCAGACGCTTGGCGATGTAGTTCGCCGCGAGCACGGCCACCTGCGTGGCCCGCTTGAGACCCTCGCCGCCCATGAGACGGACGTACGCCCAGGAGATGGGCAGGATGCCCGCCGAGCCCCACGGGGCGGCCGAGATCGGACCGACGCCGGTCTCCGGGCCCGCGGTCGGCTGCAGCGGGTGGTTCGGCAGGTAGGGCGCGAGGTGGGCGCGCACGCCGACCGGGCCGACGCCGGGACCGCCGCCGCCGTGCGGGATGCAGAAGGTCTTGTGCAGGTTCAGGTGCGAGACGTCGCCGCCGAACCTGCCCGGCTTGGCCAGACCGACCAGCGCGTTGAGGTTGGCGCCGTCCACGTAGACCTGGCCGCCGGCGTCGTGCACCTGGGCGCAGATGTCGGCGACGTGCTCCTCGAACACGCCGTGCGTCGACGGGTAGGTGATCATCAGCACGGAGAGCTCGTCGCGGTACTGCTCGATCTTGGCGCGCAGGTCCTCGACATCGATCTCGCCGTCGTCCGCGGTCTTCACGACGACGACCTTCATGCCGGCCATCACCGCGCTGGCGGCGTTGGTGCCGTGCGCGGAGGACGGGATCAGGCACACGGTGCGCTGCTCGTCGCCGTTGGCGCGGTGGTAGGCGCGCACGGCCAGCAGACCGGCCAGCTCGCCCTGCGATCCGGCGTTGGGCTGGATCGAGACCTTGTCGTAGCCGGTGACCTCGGAGAGGCGTTCCTCCAGCTCGTGGATGAGCGTCAGGTAGCCCTCGGCCTGCTCGGCGGGCGCGAAGGGGTGGATCTGGCCGAACTCCGGCCAGGTGACCGGCTCCATCTCCGTCGTCGCGTTCAGCTTCATCGTGCAGGAGCCGAGCGGGATCATGCCGCGGTCCAGCGCGTAGTCGCGGTCGGCGAGCCTGCGCAGGTAGCGCAGCATTGCGGTCTCGGAGCGGTGCTGGTGGAAGACCGGGTGGGTCAGGTAGTCGTCGGAGCGCAGCAGCGCGGCCGGCAGGGCGTCGGTGCTCGCCCCGTCCAGCGCCTCGACGTCGCCCTGGACGCCGAAGGCGGACCACACGGCCGTCAGCTGGTCGCGGCCGGTGGTCTCGTCGCACGCGACCGAGACGTGGTCGGCGTCCACGAGGTGGAGGTTGACCCCGCCCTCGCGCGCGGCGGCGGCGACGTCGGCGGCCTTGCCCGGCACGCGCAGCGTGAGCGTGTCGAAGAACGCGCCGTGCACGACTTCGACGCCGCCGGCCCGCAGCCCGTCGGCCAGGACGGTGGCGTAGCGGTGGGTACGCTCGGCGATGCCGCGCAGTCCTTCGGGTCCGTGGTAGACGGCGTACATGCCCGCCATGACGGCGAGCAGCACCTGCGCGGTGCAGATGTTGCTGGTGGCCTTCTCGCGGCGGATGTGCTGCTCACGGGTCTGGAGCGCGAGCCGGTATGCCTTGTTGCCGTCCGCGTCCACGGACACGCCGACGAGGCGGCCGGGCAGGCTGCGGGCGAACGTGTCCCGCACCGCCATATAGCCCGCGTGCGGGCCGCCGAAGCCCATCGGCACGCCGAAGCGCTGGGTGGTGCCGACGGCGATGTCCGCGCCGAGCTCGCCGGGCGAGGTGAGCAGGGTGAGGGCCAGCAGGTCGGCGGCGACGGTGACGATTGCGCCCAGCTCGTGCGCCTGCTCGATGACCGGCCTCAGGTCCCGCACGGCACCGGAGGCGCCCGGGTACTGGAGCAGCACGCCGAAGACGCCGCGCTCGGCGATCTCGGCGGGGATGCCCTCGCTCACGTCGGCGGTGACGACCTCGACGCCGGTGGGCTCGGCGCGGGTCTCGATCACGCCGATGGTCTGCGGCAGGGTGTCCGCGTCGACGAGGAAGACGCCGCCCTTGACCTTGCCGACCCGGCGGGCGAGCGACATGGCCTCGGCGGCCGCGGTGCCCTCGTCCAGCAGCGAGGCGCCGGAGGTGGGCAGGCCGGTGAGGTCGGAGACGACCGTCTGGAAGTTCAGGAGGGCCTCGAGCCGTCCCTGGGAGATCTCTGGCTGGTACGGCGTGTACGCGGTGTACCAGGCCGGGTTCTCCATGACGTTCCGCAGGATGACCGGCGGCGTGAAGGTGCCGTAGTAGCCGAGGCCGATCATGGGCGCGAGCACCTGGTTGCGGTCCGCGAGCGCACGCAGCTCGGCGAGGACGTCGGCCTCGGTGCGGGCGTCGGGCAGGTTCAGCGCCTCGGCGCTCTTGATCACATCCGGCACCGCCGCGGCGGTCAGCTCGTCGAGCGATCCGTACCCCACCTGCGCGAGCATCTTCGCCTGGGCAGCGGCGTCGGGCCCGATGTGGCGCTGCTCGAAGGGGGTGCCTCGCTCCAGCTGGGAGAGCGGAATGCGGTTGGCGGTCATGTGGGAGGCCTCCTGGTCTTGATCGACCTGCGAGGGGCATCGCGGCATGGATGCCCGGACGGCCTCCCCCTCTGTCATCTCAACCTGAGAGCTTCACCGGGCGCCGTGGGACGACGCGCCGGCTTTCACCGTCGGTGAGAGCGGATGCCGTCCGACGCCCGCCCTGCTTTCCAGAGTGACCTCGTCCGTGCGGTACAGGGGCCTGAGAGATTCCGGGGAGGATTTGCTCCTTCGGCGCCGCCGGTGGGGTCACCGGTGGACTCTCCCGCACAGGGTCAACAGCCGATTGCCAGGGTACCAGCGCGTTCCTATGACGAATCTTCAAGTGGCCGTCACACGAGATGTGCCCTTTTGTAGTGACTGTAGAACAGGTGCGACCCACTGGAGGGACCGTGCAGACCGATATCGATCCGCGCAGCCTGATAGGCCGCAAGGCGTTCGACCGCGACGGCCACAAGATCGGCACCGTCGACGAGGTCTACCTGGACGACGCCACGGGCGAGCCCGAGTGGGCCGCCGTACGCACGGGACTGTTCAGCCGGGACGCGTTCGTCCCCCTGGAACCGAGCAAGCTCATCGACAACGCCCTCCACGTCCCGTACGAGCGGGCCCTGATCAAGGATGCTCCCGACTTCGGCGTCGGCCGCCATCTCTCCCCCGAGCAGGAGCTCCAGCTCTACCACCACTACGGTCTCGACCTCTCCACTCCCCCGGCGCCGGCCCCGTCCACCGGTGACTCCTCCTTCGGCCAGGTCGCCGGCCAGGACGACTGACGCCCGCCCTCCGGCCACGGTCCGTCAGGCCGACGCCCCCTCCACGCACGGACACGCTCGCCCCGCCGCCCCCAAGCCCACCCCTCCCCTCAGGCTCCGGTCTCGTAAGGGTGCCCCCGCGCTGCGTCCCGCGACCCCGGTGGCTCCGCCCCAGGCCCGGCGCCGCCCGGGGAGGCCGTCGGCACCAGGGGGAGCGGGTCCGACGGCTGGAGGTCCTCGTCGTCCACCCGGAACGTACGCACCCGGCCCGGCGCCGACCCCGGCTGCTCGAAGCGCACGGTCACGCGCCCCACGCCGCTCCCCTGCACCCAGCCCGCCCCGTACACGGCATGCCGGACGTCCTGCCCCGCGGACCAGTGCCGCGCGGTGGGCCCTTCCGGTGCCGGAGCCGCCGGTGCCGCCTCCCGCTCGACGCCCTCCGGCGGCTCAGCGGCCTCGACCGGCGACGCGGCCGAGGAGGCCGCCGCGGCCTCCTCGGCCGCGGCCTGCGCGAAGAGATCCTCCTGCGTGTAGTCGGCAAGCCCCGTGACCCCGACCCCCAGCAGCCGTACGCCGCCTGTCGTGTCCACGGACTCCAGCAGCCGGCCGGCGGCCTCCCGCACCACCGCGGGGTCGTCGGTGGGCCCCCTGAGCGTCTCGGAGCGCGTGAGCGTCGAGAAGTCGTAGCGCCGGACTTTCAGGACGATCGTCCGGCCCGAGTGCCCGCCCGCCCGCAGCCGCTGCACACAGCGCTCGGCGAGCCGCTCCACCTCGATCCGCACCCGCACCCGGTCGTGCAGGTCCACGTCGAAGGTGTCCTCCACGGAAACCGACTTCGCGTCCCGCTCGGCGACCACCGGACGGTCGTCGTGCCCGAGCGCCATCCGGAACAGAGCCGCGCCATGAGCCCTGCCCAGCAGGCGTACGAGCTCGTCCTCGCCGGCCTCCGCGAGGTCGGCGACCGTGGTCATCCCAGCGCGTCGCAGATGCTCGCCGGTCGCCGGGCCCACGCCGGGCAGGGTGCGTACGGACAGGGGCCCGAGCAGCTCCCTCTCGGTGCCGGGCTCTATCAGGACGAGGCCGTCCGGTTTCGCCTGCTCGGAGGCGATCTTCGCCAACATCTTGGAGCCCGCCAGGCCGACGGACCCCGTCAGCCCCGTCACCGCCCGGATGTCGGCCCGCAGCCGCTCCCCCGTGGCACGCGCCGAGACCGAGTCGTGGGCGGCACCGCCCGCCTCCAGATCGACGAAGGCCTCGTCCAGGCTGAGCGGCTCCACGAGCGGCGACAGCTGCCGCAGCAGCTCCATGACCTGCTCGCTGACCGAGCGATAGAGCGAGAACCGCGGCACCAGGTACGCCGCGTTCGGCGCGAGCCGTCTGGCCTGCGCCATCGGCATCGCCGAGTGCACGCCGAAGCGCCTCGCCTCGTACGATGCGGTGGCGACGACACCCCGCGGCCCGAGCCCCCCGACCACCACGGCCTTTCCGCGCAACGAGGGCTTCGCCGCCTGCTCGGCGGCGGCGTAGAAGGCATCCATGTCCAGATGCAGGATCGTCGGCGCGGATCTCACACCATCGATGCTGCCCTACGCCACTGACATCGATGGTGGTACGCGGGGTGCCGTGCGGCCACGGCTCCCCGGATCATCCCGCGCGATCGCGCCTGCGCCTCGCCAGCTCGTCGGCGGGGTTGTTGCCGATCAAGGTCTCGCCCGTGTCGACGCGTTCGCCGTGCAGCTGCGCCAGGGCCGCCTCGACGTCGCGCCACACGACGCCCACCGCGATCCCGAAGACCCCCTGACCGCCCTGGAGCAGATCGACGACCTCGTCGGGCGACGAGCACTCGTAGACGGTCGCCCCGTCGCTCATCAGCGTCATCCGCTCCAGGTCGCGAAAGCCCCGGGCCCTGAGGTGCTGGACGGCGGCGCGGATGTTCTGCAGCGCGACGCCGGTGTCCAGGAACCGCTTGACGATCTTGAGGACGACCACGTCACGAAAGCTGTAGAGCCGCTGGGTGCCCGACCCGTACGCCGGCCGCACGCTCGGCTCCACCAGGCCCGTACGAGCCCAGTAGTCGAGCTGCCGGTAGGTGATCCCCGCCGCCGCGCACGCGGTCGGTCCGCGGTATCCGATGGTGTCCGAGGAGGGGTCGGCCGCGCCGTTGTGCAGCGGATACGGCCCGCCTCCCACCGGACTGACTCCGGGGCCGCCCCCAGCCGTACTGTCGCCGCTGCTTCTCACGCCGACCTCCGTCCTTGACCTGCCACCTCGAAGGTAGGGAGTCGCCAGTGGTGCGTCAACGATCGCCACACTCGGCACGCCGAGTGATAATCACCCTGAGAGTGGTTTCTCGTGCCC
Organism: Streptomyces sp. 5K101; assembly: GCF_046506645.1. Classification (NCBI taxonomy): domain Bacteria; kingdom Bacillati; phylum Actinomycetota; class Actinomycetes; order Kitasatosporales; family Streptomycetaceae; genus Streptomyces; species Streptomyces sp. 5K101. Next base: position 61,821 of record NZ_JBKFFO010000023.1, read on the forward strand.
CGATCCGGGGAAAGGCTACTCGAATGCGCCGATGCCGCACGGTCGGCCGCTGACCACCCGCGACGGCCTCACTGGCTGCTGGAACCGAAGTCCTCCGGCGAGATCTGGTCGAGGAACTCGCGGAACTTCTCCACCTCGTCCTCCTGCTCGTCCGGGATGGCGATCCCCGCGTCGTCGAGCACACCGTCACTGCCGTAGATCGGCGTCCCGGTGCGCAGGGCCAGCGCTATGGCGTCGGACGGCCTGGCGCTCACCTCGACCCCGCTGGCGAAGACCAGCTCCGCGTAGAACACGCCCTCGCGCAGGTCGGTGATGCGGACCTCGGTGAGCTCCTGGCCCACCGCATCGAGGACGTCCTTGAACAGGTCGTGCGTCAGGGGTCTGGCGGGGGCCATCCCCTGCTGCGCGAAGGCGATCGCGGTCGCCTCCCCAGGTCCGATCCAGATGGGGAGGTACCGATCGCCTCCCACTTCACGCAGGAGCACGATCGGTTGGTTCGAGGGCATTTCGACCCGGACACCCACAACGTCGAGCTCGTTCACACAGCAACCCTAGGACGTGCGGATGAGGTTTGGGTAGTCGGGCTGGTCCAAGATCAGTGCAGCCGGATCCCGAGAGCGCTCTGCACCAGGGCCGCGTGCAGTCTCACGGACAGTGCGGCCAGCTCCCTGGCAGTGGCCTCCGCATGCACCCTGGTCTGCGGATTACGGTGTCTGCGCAGCGGAGTCACGATCTGCTCGACCAGCCCGGCGTCCCGGTCGGCGGATGCCTTCATCACCCGCAGATGCCGTGGCTCGAGTCCGAATCTGCCGAGCTCGGCGACCAGCCGGGCCACCGTCACGGACTCGGCGTCGAAACCGCCGCTCGCGTCGGACGTGAGCAGCCCGTACGACTCCCACTCGGCCAGCTCCTCCTCGCTCACCTCGGTGGCGGCCAGGAGCTCGGCCCGGCCGAGCCGCCGGGCGGTACGGCCGTCGCCAAGGCCGCCGTCACCGCCCTCGAAGAGCTCGCGCTGGGCACCCTGGACGGGCAGCTGGATCTGCTCACCGCGCTCCAGGGCGTCCAACTGCTCACGGATGACCTTGAGGGGAAGGTAGTGGTCGCGCTGCATGCGCAAGACGAGCGCCAGGCGCTCGACGTCCTGGGCCGTGAACTTGCGGTACCCGGACGGGGACCGGCTCGGCTCGACGAGCCCCTCGGCCTCCAGGAAACGGATCTTGGAGATCGTCACCTCGGGGAACTCGTCACGCAGCCGGGCCAGCACCGCGCCGATGCTCATCAGCCGGTCGCCCGTGCCGGCGGGGCCGTGTCCGGCACCGCCCGTCGGTGTACGCAGCATGTACCTTCCCTGTGGAGTCCCCCCGGACGAGTCTGGAGGGACAGTCACACGGCCCGCTGGCTCGCGTAGAACACCAGCCGGTACTTGCCGATCTGGACCTCGTCGCCGTTCGCCAGGACCACCGAATCGATCCGCTCGCGGTTGACGTACGTGCCGTTGAGGCTGCCGACGTCGGAGACGCTGAAGCTGCCGTCCGGGCCCCGGCGGAACTCCACATGGCGGCGCGAGACCGTCACGTCGTCGAGGAAGATGTCGCTCTGCGGATGACGGCCGGCCGTCGTGAGGTCACCGTCCAGCAGGAAGCGGCTGCCCGAGTTGGGGCCGCGGCGCACCACCAGGAGGGCGGAGCCGAGCGGCAGGGCGTCGACCGCCGCCTGGGCCTCCGGCGACAGCGAGGGCAGAGCGGTCTGCCCGGTGACCTCGGAGTCGTACGCCTCGATCCCGGAGATCGAGATCGTCGACGTCGTCTCGGCGGCGCGCTCGGCCGGGGCGCCACCGCGAAGCGGCGCACCACAGTTGGAGCAGAACCGACCGGCCTCGGTGTTCCGGTGGCCGCACCTCGTACAAACCGGCAGACCCGCCATGGAGGGATCCTCCTGCCGCGGTTGTCCCGCGTGGGGATTGGTCGCATACGGATCGGGGGCAAACCCTCCACCCGTACTTGAGGTTGATGGTTCCCCGAAACCTATGCGCCCGGCACCGGCAGGGTCAACAGACGACGCGCCCTGTCCGCCCGAATTGTCGCCACCGGCGACCTCGTCGCGGAACAGCGGCCGCTCGGCGCCCTGCTCCTCGCTCTGGCCGTGGCGCGGCGCGCGATGGCGGGCGTTGCCCTCCTCGCGTGCGCTCTTGCCGAACAACTTCCCAAACAACTTCACGGGCGTTTCCCCTTGACCGAAATAGACCCGCCCGTGGGGCAGGACGAACCCTGAACGAACACACCTGCCGACCCGGACATCCTCACAACGTCCGTGACCACCGGACAGTTTCCACCACGCACCACCGATCCGGTACGTCGCCCCCCTGCACACTTCCACCTCTGCCCGGCAGACCCCATACTCCCCCGTTTCACCTCGCCGACGACCGAGCGTAGTCAGGCCGCTCCGCCGGTCGCAAGGCGTCCACAATGATCTTCTCCGAACGGTCCACGGTCGCCGTGGCCTGCTCCTTCTCCAGCGTCTGCACCACACCACCAGGGATGTTCAGCGCGGGCTCCAGGTCCTGCGGCTTGCCGATGACCTTGAAGGTGTACGGCGCGCTGACGCGCTTCCCGTCGACTTCTATGTCGCCCGCCGTACCGGAGAAGAAGGTGTCCGCGACGACCCGGATCCCGTTGACCTGGATCGCCTCCGCACCGGCGGCACGCAGCTCCTGGATCGCGTCGAGGAGCATGTCCGGTTCCACCGTGCCCGCCGGGTCGCCGATGGTGAGCGTGATACCGGGGCCCTGAGCGGCCACCGTGCCGGCGAGGATGCCGAGCTGCTGCTCCTTCTGAAGCGTCTGCTTGCGCGCCTCCTCGGCCTGGTCGGAGCTGTTCTCCAGCTCGGTGCGCTGGTCCTCCAGGCGCTGCTTCTCGTCCCCCAGGCGCTGCGAACGGTTGTCGAGCTCGTCCAGGATGCGCACCAGGTCCTCCTGGCGCGCCCCGCGCAGCGCGCTCTCGTCACTGTTCGAGCGCACCTGGATGGCCAGGGCGAGACCGAGCACGAACAGCAGTACCGCGACGATGAGTTGGGCGCGCGTCACCCGCGGCGGCCACACGGCGGCACGCAGCCGCTGCCGTCCCGCCTGCGGGCAGGGCTCGTCGGCAGAGGACTCGGACTGCTGCGCCGGCGGCGGGGCGAGCGGCGGCAGCGGCTCACGCCTCGGCTCCGGCGAACTGCGCTGGGGTTCTTCTTCGCTGTTCATGTGCCTCACGCCCGGAAGACATGCCGCCGGATCGCGGCGGCGTTGGAGAAGATCCGGATACCGAGGACGACGACCACGCCGGTCGACAGCTGGGCACCGACGCCGAGCTTGTCGCCGAGGAAGACGATCAGAGCGGCCACGACCACGTTCGACAGGAAGGACACGACGAAGACCTTGTCGACGAAGATCCCGTCGAGCATGGCGCGCAGCCCGCCGAACACCGCGTCCAGGGCGGCCACGACCGCGATCGGAAGATAGGGCTCGACCACCGCCGGCACCTCGGGCCGGATCAACAGTCCGACCACGACTCCCACGACGAGGCCCAGTACGGCGATCACGATGTGCCCTTCCCTGTGTCAGCCGTCCCCGGCCCGCTGCCCCGGTCGGCGTCGGCGGTCTTCGGCTCTGCTGTACGTACGATCAAGCTGGGGGCCGCGGGCAACCGCACCGTCTGCTCGTCGGAAATGCTGGCGCGGATACCGAAGTTCTCCTGCAGCGCGTGCAGATACTGCCCGTCGGCGCTGTCCTGGAACGCGGTGCTCAGCTTGTTCCCGTCCCCCACCGCGAGCACCGTGTACGGCGGCACCAGCGGCCTGTTGTCGACCAGTATGGCGTCGCCCGCCGCGCGGATCGCCGACAGGGCCGTCAGGCGCTGCCCGTTGATGGCCACGGCTTCGGCTCCCGACTCCCACATCCCGTTGACGACCCGCTGCATGTCCCGGTCGCGCACGCGGCCCGTGTCGGAGAATCCGCTGCTCTCGCGCGGCCCGTCACCGCTCTGGTCGGTGCCCTTGGCATCGTCCACGACGAGTTTCACCCCGGGCCCCGACACCTCGGTGGCGCCGGCCAGCAGACCCACGAGCGCCCCCCGGTCACCGCCCTGAGTGTTGAGGGCCTTGCGCTGGCGCTCCTGGACGTCGTCGCGGAGCGCGTCGACGCTCTCCTCCAGCTCGTCCACGGAGTCTGTCTGCGCCTGGACGCGGTCGATCAGTTCCTCGCGCTCCTTGGCCAGCACCGGTGCCGAAATGCGTGCCTCGGCGGCACCCACGGTGACCACGGCGGCCGCCAGCACCAGACCGGCGGCCAGCCCCAGCTTGGCGCGCAGCGTGCGGGGCAGTCGCCCGCCCTCGGCCCGGCGCGCGGCCGCCTCCGCGTACCCGTCGTCGAGGCTGTGCTCCATCACGTTCGTCAGCAGCGACATCGACGCATCGGGGCGCGCGGGCGGAGAAGCTGTGCTCCGAACGGGGGGCTGCTGCGACATGCGGCACATCGTCGCATGTCGCAGCCGCTACCGCCGAATGGCCCCACCGGTGTGCCGGGCAGCGCCGTGGAAAGGCGGCCCGCACACCGGTGGGCGCCTCACCGACCTGCGCTGTCCACGACGGACGCCCATTCGTCGAGCAGGGCCTGCGCGGAGGCGTCGTCGGGCCCCTCCGCCCACAGATGGGTGACCGCCTCGGCCGGGTCGGGCAGGACCATCACCCAGCGCCCGTCGGCCTCCACGACCCGCACACCGTCCGTCGTGTCGACATGTCGATCACCCGCGGCCTCGACGACCCTGCGCATCACCAGGCCCTTGACGGCCCACGGCGTCGCCAGATCCCGCTTGAGCACGTGCGCCCGCGGGATCCGGGCGTCGATCTGGCTCAGCGTGAGCTGCGTACGGGCCACCAGGCCCACGAGCCGTACGAACGCGGCCGTGCCGTCGAAGACGCTGCTGAACTCCGGCACGATGAAGCCGCCGCGGCCGTCACCGCCGAAGATCGTGGTCTCCTCACGGCCCACACGGGTCAGATCGTCCGGCGACGTCGTCGTCCACTCGACCTGGGTCCCGTGGTACGCGGCGACCTGCTCGGCGATCCTCGTGGTGGTCACGGGCAGGGCGACCCGGCCGCTGCGCCGCTCGGCGGCCACCAGGTCCAGCAGGACGAGCAGTGCTCGGTCGTCCTCGACGATCCGCCCGCGCTCGTCGACGAGGGACAGCCGCTCACCGACCGGGTCGAAGCGGACACCGAACGCGGCCCGCGCGGAGGCGACGATCTCACCGAGCCGCACCAGTCCCGACCTGCGCGCGTCCACGGACTCGGTCGGACGGGACTCGTCCAGGCCCGGGTTGATCGTCAGCGCGTCGACACCGAGGCGGCCGAGGAGGCTCGGCAGGACGAGGCCGGCGCTGCCGTTGGACGCGTCGATGACGACCTTGAGCCCGGACTCGGCGATCCCCGAGGTGTCCACGTTCCGCAGCAGGGAGCCCGTGTACGAGTCGAAGACGCTCGACGGGAAGTGCAGGTCACCGATCTCGCCGGGGAACGCGCGACGGTACTCCTGGCGCGCGTACACCCGGTCCAGCTTGCGCTGGCCACCTTGTGACAGGTCGGCACCGCGTTCGTCGAAGAACATGATGTCGACGGAGTCCGGCACGCCCGGGGACGTGCGGATCATGATGCCGCCCGCGCTGCCCCTGGCCGTCTGCTGCCGCGCCACGGGCAGCGGCACGTTCTCCAGGTCGCGGACGTCGATCGCGCTCGCCTGGAGGGCGGAGATGACCGCACGCTTCAGGGCGCGGGCACCACGGGAGTGGTCCCGGGCCGTGGTGACGGTGGCGCCCTTCTTGAGCGTCGTCGCGTACGCCCCGGCGAGGCGCACCGCGAGCTCGGGGGTGATCTCCACGTTCAGGATGCCGGTGACGCCCCTGGCGCCGAACAGATGCGCCTGCCCGCGGGACTCCCAGATGACCGAGGTGTTGACGAACGCGCCGGCCTCGATGGTCTTGAACGGATAGACCCGCACATTGCCCTGGACGATCGATTCCTCGCCCACCAGGCACTCGTCACCGATCACCGCGCCGTCCTCGATGCGCGCGGCGCGCATGACGTCGGTGTTCTTGCCGATGACGCAGCCGCGCAGGTTGGCCTGCTGCCCGATGTAGACGTTGTCGTGGACCACCGCCTTGTGGAGAAACGCCCCGGACTTCACGACGACGTTGGAGCCGACGACCGTGTGCTCACGGATCTCCGCGCCGGCTTCGACCTTGGCGTAGTCCCCGATGTACAGAGGCCCGCGCAGCACCGCGTCGGGATGCACCTCGGCCCCTTCGGCCACCCACACGCCGGGAGAGATCTCGAACCCGTCGAGCTCGACGTCGACCTTCCGCTCCAAAACGTCGGCCTGCGCCTTCACATAGCTCTCGTGCGTGCCGACGTCCTCCCAGTAGCCCTCGGCGATATAGCCGTAGATCGGCTTGCCTTCCTTCATGAGCTGCGGGAAGACGTCTCCCGACCAGTCGACGGGGACGTCGGCCTGGACGTAGTCGAAGACCTCGGGCTCCATGACGTAAATGCCCGTGTTCACCGTGTCCGAGAAGACCTGTCCCCAGGTCGGCTTCTCGAGGAACCGCTCGACCCTCCCCTGCTCGTCGACGATCGTGATGCCGAATTCCAGGGGGTTCGGCACCCGCGTCAGACAGACGGTGACAAGCGCGCCCTTCTCCTTGTGGAAGGAGATCAGGTCGGTGAGGTCAAAATCGGTGAGGGCGTCACCGGAAATGACGAGGAAAGCGTCGTCCTTCAGCGCTTCCTCGGCGTTTTTCACACTCCCCGCAGTGCCGAGTGGCTTCTCCTCGTTGGCATAGGTGAGCTCCATTCCGAGCTCTTCGCCGTCACCGAAGTAGTTCCTGACGAGTGAGGCGAGAAACTGCACGGTAACGACGGTCTCGGTGAGCCCGTGCCGCTTGAGCAGCCGCAGCACATGCTCCATGATCGGCCGGTTGGCCACCGGCAGGAGCGGCTTGGGCATGCTCGAGGTCATGGGGCGAAGTCGCGTTCCTTCGCCACCAGCCATCACGACGGCCTTCATGTCGGAAGCGTCCTCCTTGAAGAGATGACGGTCCAGCCGACTTCACCCGCGCATCAGGCCCTCAGGTGCATCCACGGCCGGCGACACTGCCGGTCACCGTGTCCTCGGGGTCAATCGGCCTCTGCGTCCGCCTTGACGAGTCGGCGGACCTGAACCACATAGAGGATCCCTGCCCACCAATAGAGAGTTGTACCCCATCCGGCGAACGCCCATCCGAAAATCGCGGCCAGTGACGCAAGCCACCCCGTTCCGTCACTCAGGAGCAGCAAGGGGAAGGCATACATGAGGTTGAAGGTGGCCGCCTTGCCCAGGAAGTTCACCTGCGGCGGCGGATAACCGTGCCTGCGGAGGATGTATACCATCACCAGCAGCATCAGTTCCCGGGCGAGAAGTGCGGCGGTCAGCCAGATCGGCAGAATCTCGCGCCAGGTCAGTCCCACGAGAGTGGAGAGGATGTAGAGCCGGTCGGCGGCCGGGTCGAGGATGCGCCCCAGGCTGCTGATCTGATTCCACCGGCGGGCGAGCTTCCCGTCGAGATAGTCACTCACTCCGCTCAGCATGAGAACGAGCAGCGCCCAGCCGTCGCTCTTGGGCCCGCCGAACTCGGGTCGAAGAATCAGCCACAGGAAGAGCGGGACCCCGACCAGGCGCGCCATGCTGAGAATGTTGGGGATGGTGAGCACCCGGTCCGTCTGGACGCGGGTCTCCTGGACCTCCACCCGGGAGCCTCCTGTGGGAAACGTACCAACGATGCCCCCTGACCCTACCGGCAGCCACTCCGGCACCGGGCACAGGGGTCCGGCCCAACCCCCTCTTCCGTCCGGTCCTGAAACGCAGGAAAGCCCCGGAACGGTGTTCCGGGGCTTTCCCACAATGATTGTTCGGCGGCGTCCTACTCTCCCACAGGGTCCCCCCTGCAGTACCATCGGCGCTGAAAGGCTTAGCTTCCGGGTTCGG
>NZ_JBKFFO010000024.1:0-68064 GCF_046506645.1 Streptomyces sp. 5K101
CGCCACTCCGCGAACGGGCAGCTCAGCCCCGTGGACTTCGAACACCGGCACCAGCAGGAGTCCGCTAGGCTCACGCTGGCCGCATGACAACCCCGAACGCGTGTCCACTTCCGCGGGGGAAGGCCCGAGCGCGACTGAACATAGGGGCACCCGATGAAAGGATGATGAAACGGAATCGACGAATTTGATCACGCCGGGGCGGAATAGCTGGTTCTCGGTTGGTACGCGCGGGCGTTGCCCGAGTTCACCGTGCTGTCCGTCCAGCATGCGGCCGGCGGGCGCCGAGAGCGCCGGGAGCGGGTACAGCAGCGGAACGACCGGGGGTCTGCCGGACGCGGCAGACAGGGCACGGACCTGACGAGGGGGCATACCCCGCGCGCCAGCCCGGGGATTAAAGCCGCCCCGTCTCTTCAGGCTCGGGACAAAGCGGTCGGCGCGGTCTGTCGGCTGCCGGACGGTTAACCGTCCGGCAGCCGACAGACCGTCTGCCCCGCTACTCGGCGTCGCACGCCCGAGGATTCGCCCACATCTTCTCGAACTGGTCGATGTAGCGGTTGGTCACCCAGCCGTTGACGACCCGCAGCATCGTGTCGTTGGCGCTGCGCAGCGAGTTTTGGGTGATGTTGTACGAGCCGACGAACACCGCCTTGCGCCACTCCCCGGCGTACTGCGCGTCAATCAGGAGGAGTTTGTTGTGATGCTGCCCGTCACACCTGACTCCGCCCTGGAACCCGTAGTTTTCCAGCAGCAGGGGATTCGTCAGAGTGTTTACACCAGACTGTTTCTGGAGGATGACCCTGACGTCGCAGCCGAGTGCGTGCAGCCGCTTCAGCTCGTTCGCGATCTCCCGGGAGTATTCGCTCTTGTCGAAGAGGCTGGCTTCCACGAAGACGCGGTCGTTGCCGGGTGCGCACGCGGTGACGTTCTGTAGAACGCCGACCAGCGGCTGCTTCTCCGGCATGGGGTAGAAGTAGACGCGGGAGAGGTCGTTGGTCCCGTAGCGGGCCCTGTCGGCTTCATTCCAGGTTTGCCCGTCCCAGGTCCAGCTGTTGACGTACAGGCGCCGCCAGTGGTTGACGTAGTGCGAGAACAGTTCGGGATCATCTCGGCTGACCAGCAGGTTCTGCGCGTGCTCGCCCTGAGAGTCGGTCAGGTTGGTGGACGTCTGGAGCACCAGTTCGGTGGTGCCCTTCTTAATCAGGAAGAACTGTTGTGATTGGTTCCACCAGGTTCCTCAGTGCAGGAGCCGCTGCACTTCTCGACGTCGATGCCAACGCCCTCGAAGTAGGCCTTCGCCTGGTTCACCGACTCGCCGCTGAGCACCACGCGGACGCTGACACCGTTGTCGTGGGCGGTCTTCAGTGAACCCGCGATTGCCTTACCATAAGTGGAGTTGATGTCCCATTCGTACATGGAGACCCGGATGTAGTCATTGGCGCCCGGCGAGCTGGCCGTCGCGTCGAGCTTGCCCTTGATCCTCTGGTAGATCAGGTTGTCGGGCGTGCCCTTGCCGGCGTATGTGACGCAGACCTCGTAGCTCCCGTACTCGTCGCATTTCCCAGGATTGGCGGGCTCGGCCGCGTTGGCTGGCGGTGTGGTGAGCGCCGTCATCACAAGGGCCATGATGAACATCATCGTGGCCTGTATGGAGCGGCGCGGTGCGATGCGTCTGTTCGTGATCACGGCCGCATGGTAGCGGCCGGTTGGCGCGGAGTTGATCAACAACGGATCGCCGCAGCAGCGACGGTGTCCCGGCGACGCCCACGAGATGGGTCCCCCGTGGCGCTCGACTCGCCGTACCGCGAAATCAGGAGCCCGGCCCTCGATCACATCTGCCGGTCCGAGCAGGCCCTGGCTGCGCGCCCTGCTTGTCGACGGTCGGCTTCTCGGGCAGGCCCACGATCTGCAGGTCGTCACGGACGCCGATCAGGACGGTGCCGCCGTCCTGCGATGCGAAGGCGGCGATGGCCTTGAGCATCTTTTTCCGTGATTCGCCCTCCGGGACCTCCTGTTTGCACTCCAGGTGCTTTCCCTCTCCGTTCGCCAGGAGGATGTCCAGCTCCGGGCCGGGCTGCTCCCAGACGACCGAGGCATCGCGGGCGCGCCCGTACGTGGGAGCCGGGAGGTGGCGCAGTCCAGCCACTGATCCTCGCGGCGGAGCATCAGCAGGCTGTCGTGCGCGAGGCCGTTGGGCAACGCGAAGCGGTAGGCGCCGGTGCCGTCGACGGACTGACGCTCGTTGCCCGCCGCCCAGCTCAGCTCGAGTACCGCGCCGTCCAGGGCCTCGTCGTCGACTCAGCAGGTCGGGCCCGATGGTGATCTGTGAAAGCCAGCCCGCGCGCTGCGGCAGGACGATGCGCCACAGGTCCGAGCGGCCCGCGTTGCTGTCGTGGGGGCGCTGGTAGAGGAAGGCGCTGAGGGCCTGGTCGAAGTTCAGGAAAGAGGCGCCGTCCCCGACCAGCAGGTCGTGGCCGGGCTGGAGCGTGTTGGCGTCCCGGTTGATGGTGCTCGGTGCGCGGCCACGGCGTGGTCACCCGGTTCCACTCTTGCTGGCCGCGCAGCCGAGAGGTGGAGGCGCTGGAGGGCGGCGGGCCGGGGGCGACGACGTGGAAACCGTGGATGTCCTGGTCGCCGCCCTGCAGCAGCGCGGCGACCGTCGGGCCGGGCAGGGGCAGTTCCAGGAAGCTCGCCGTGCTGTAGCGCCAGGCCCGCTCCGCGGGGTGTCGTCGTCCAAGGTGACCTGGCCATGGTGCAGTCGCCACTGCCTGTGCGTCCGCGACAGTGCCAGCCGAACGTTCACAGCGGCGCGCTCGCTGAGCATCGCCACCAGTACGGCCGTGTCCGTCTGCCCGTTGTTCGCCATGTCCGGCTTCCCTCTCCCCCGCAGCGTGTGGAGCCGAACCAGGCGCACCGTCACGGCCCGTGCTTCCGAGCAGGCTACGCCGGAGGCGCGTGAACGGGAGGCCAAGTGCTGCTGCTTCAGCTCAGGCGGTAGCCGAGCATCGCGAGGCCGGCGGCCGCGGCGCAGTGCGGCGTTGCCCACCGCGTGCGTTCGAGTCCGCGCGTCCGATTCGAACGATCTGACTCGAATTCGAGTCACGCGGACCCGGCTTTTGTGAGGACGCCAGTGCGAGGACGTTCCCATCAGCAAGATGGTCTTGTTGGGCGCAGTTGCGGCTTGAGAGGTCGTTTTCTCCCGTTGTTTCATCCCGGGATCGGGTGTTTGGTCTGCGGTGTCGGGTCGCGCCAGGAGATGGTGTTCTCGCCGGTGAGGCGGCGGGCCATGAGATCTGTCATGGCAATGTGGATCACGGCTTCGGAGCGAGTGGGCAGGGTTTCGTAGTCGCGGGCCAGTCGGCGGTGCAGCATGAGCCAGCCGTAGGTCCGTTCGACCACCCACCGCTTCGGTATCGGGGTGAAGCCCCTGGTCCCGGGCTTGCGGGCGGTGATTTCCATGTCGATGCCGAGAACGGCGGCATGCTCGACGAGGTGCTGGCGGTAGCCGCCGTCGACCCACACCTTGCGGATTCCAGGATGGTCAGCGGCGACCTGGTCCAGGAGCTGGGCGCCGGTGGCGGAGTCCTGCACACTTGCCGCAGTGACCAGCACGGCAAGCAAGAGTCCGAGCGTGTCGGTGACGATGTTCCGCTTCCTGCCCGCGATCTTCTTGCCGGCGTCGATGCCCTGGCCGGCGGCGGGGACGCTGGTGGAGGTCTTGACGCTCTGCGCGTCGATTACGCAGGCCGACGGCTCGGCGTCCCGTCCTTCCTTCTCCCGTAGAAGCTGCCGGAGAAGGCCGTTGAGCTGAGCGAACACACCCTCCTCCGTCCACTTCGCGAAGTAGCCGTAGACCGTGTTCCAGTGCGGAAAGTCGTGCGGGAGGTAGCGCCACTGCACTCCGGTGCGGTCCACGTACAAGATCGCGTCCATGATGTCGCGGAGGTCGCGCTCGGGCGGCCGGCCGAAGGCCAGGGCCCTGCCGCGGCGCTCGAAGCGCCAGGCGGCCAGCACCGGCTCGATCAACTCCCAGCGGGCATCGGACAGATCACTCGGATACGGGCGTCGCGTCGGCATGCTTCAGGCGTACCGCCGCGGACCGAGTGCGCCCAGGCGCCCAGCGACGACAACGGAAGCACGCGGCCGCGAAGGCCGGACGTCCTGGGATGTCGGCCTGTCCGTCACGGACGTGGCCGCCGTGTGCCCGCCCGGGCCGCGTGGACGGTGTCCGGGGCCGGGCATCGTCGCGCGAGCCCAAGCGCCGATTATGGCCCGGGCCTTCGCACGGCGCCGGACGGGCAGCGCTGGTGCGTACGATTGCCCAGAACAGGCACTGGCATGACAGGATGGTCGCCGAGCGGGGCCGTTCCTCGCGCGGGCCAAAGAGGTACGGTAGGGCGGTCGTGGCGCCGAGCACCCGTTGCCGCACACCCTGCACTCAATGTATACATAACGTATGGCGTCGCCCACAGACCGCCCCCACGAGCGCCCCGGGATGCACAACCAGGCCGAGCTCGCCTACCGCAGGCTCCGCGAGCGGCTCATCGCCAGCCGCTACAACCCCGGAGACAGGCTCACCGAGCTTGGCATCTGCGAGGACCTGGGCATGAGCCGCACCCCGGTACGTGAGGCACTGCGCCGTCTGCAGAGCGACGGCCTCGTCGCCTCCACGGGGCGCGGCGTGGTCGTCAGCTCCCTGTCCGAAGAGGACATGCGTCACGCGATCGATCTCCAAGGAGCCCTGGAAGCACTGGCTGCCCGGCTGGCGGCCACAGCCCAGCGCGATGGGCACCTTTCTCCCGCACAGATGCGGCAGTTCGAGGCAGCCGGCCGCCATGTCGAGGAGCGCGGGGCTGCCGGGGACGTGGAAGGCACCTGGAAAGCCAACCTCGACTTCCACATGATGCTGGCCCGCCTCTCGGGCAATCCGCTGCTGGAGGATGCTCTTGAGCGCATCTGGGCGCGGTTCTCCATCGTCAGCCGCAGCAACATCAGCCGGCGCACCCGGCTGAACGCCGTGCATCACGCGATGATCGTCCGAGCCATCAGCGAGGGCGATCCGGAGGCCGCCGCACATGCGGCGGCCGACCACGCCCGCGAGGCCTCGGTCACCTACAGCCGCAATCTCGCATCAGGCGACTGACCTGCACAGCACCTGAATCGCGCGAGCAGAATCTTCACTCCGACGCCTTGTCCCCCCCATTGCCTTCAATGTATACATTGAATATGAAGCCTGTGGGGCATGCCACACAGCCGACTGGGGCCGCTGTCACCGCAGCGGCGGCAGTTGATCTCTGCGTATCCGGACACGCGTGCCCGAACCGCTTGCACCCGCCACAGGGGGCAGGAACAACATCACCACCACGCCGAAAAGGGCCGGCAGCGGAGGTGTTGGGGCCGCGGTCCTCTTCACTCGCAATCACGATCACCGACTTGAGGTGAGTCATGCTCAGGTACAGCCGCAGCGGGCGACGCACGGCACTCTTCGGAGCGGTGGCCGCGCTTGTCGCCGCAAGTGCGTGCGGAACAGGAACAGGCGCGGGCAACGACACGGTCCTGATCGGCGCCTCGCTGCCGCTGTCCGGACCGGTCGCCGACTCCTCCAAGCCCGCTTATCAGGGCTACAAGCTCTGGCTCGACCAGCTGAACAAGAAGGGGGGTCTGCTCAAGCGCACGGTCGAACTGAAGGTCCTCGACGACGGTTTCGACCAGAACACCGTCATCACCAACTACAACCGGCTGATCGCCCAGGACCGTGTGGATCTGCTGCTCGGGACCTTCTCCTCAAAGCTCAACCTTCCGGCATCCGCGGTCGCCGAGCGGAACAAGATGCTCTACGTCGAGCCGTCCGGCGGGGCAACGGAGATCTTCGAGCGCGGCTTCGAGTACCTGTTTTTCGCGCAGCCCAGCACGTCCGTCGACATGCCGGAGCAGTTCGTCTCCTGGATCACGTCACTGCCGCAGAAGGACCGTCCGAAGACGGCGGCGTACCCCACGCAGGACGATCCCAACACCGACGTCGCCATCGCTGCCTTCCGTGAACAGCTCTCCGCACTCGGCGTGAAGACCGTCTACAGCGAGAAGTACGCACCGGAGACGGTGAACTTCGACACGATCGCAAACGGCATCGCGAGCACAAAGCCGGATCTGGTGGTCCACGGCGCTGTCGGTGCCGACGGCGCCGGCTTGGTCAAGGCTTTCCAGAAACAGCAGTTCAGCCCTTCCCTGCTGTTCCAGACGAACAGCCCCAGTCTGGTCGAGACCTACCCCAAGGCCGTGGGTGCCCGCAATACCGAGGGCATCCTCACCTCGGTGGCCTGGAGTCCCGAAGCAAACCATGCGGGTAACGCCGAATTCGTCCGGGCGTACACGAAGAAGTTCGGCACGCCGCCTACGGAGGACTCCGCCAACGCCTACACCGCGGGCCAGGTGCTGGAGGCGGCGGTGACCGCTGTCGGCAGCCTCGACCAGGACAAGCTGGCTGACTGGCTGCACACCCATACCGTCAGCACCATCGTGGGACCGCTGCGCTGGGACAAACACGGCGTGCCGGACGGCGACCTGCTGCTGGCGCAGTGGCAGAGCGGCGCCTTCGAGATCGTCGCTCCCGCCGAGCAGAGGACCACCCGGCAGTTCGTCAACCCCAAGCCGGCGTGGTCGTCGTGAGCCGGCATCCACAGCGGACGAACGCATCTCGCAGCCGAAGGGGATGCTGTGACTGAGCTGGTTCAGACTCTGGTGTTCGGCGTGCTGGTCGGCGGCGTCTATTCGCTGGTGGCCTCCGGCATGAACCTGGTCTTCGGGGTCATGAAGGTGGTCAACCTCGCGCAAGGCGCCATGCTCATACTGAGCGCCTACCTCACCTACTCCCTGTGGAAGGCCGTCGATCTCGATCCCCTGCTGCTGGTGCTCGTCACCGCACCGTCGATGTACGTCGTCGGATGGGCGACGTACTACCTGTTCATCGAGCGTGCCCGCACAACCGATCCGGCCATGGCTCTGGTCACCACCTTCGGCCTGGCCCTCATCGCCAAGGGGATCATGGCCCTGCTGTGGGGCAACGACCAGCATGCGGTGACGCCGGCGTACGCCAACAGGTCATTCACCCTAGGCAGTCTGCACGTTCCCCAGGCGCAGCTCTACGCCTGCCTGGTGGCGGTGGCCATCCTGGCAGGTCTGTACGCGCTGCTGCGGTACACCTGGCTCGGACAGTCGGTGCAGGCCGCCGCGTCGAGCTCGGACGGTGCCCGGCTGATCGGCATCGAGGTGCGCAAAGTGTGGGCCGCCGCCTTCGCGCTCGGTGTCGCGGCCGCAGGCGCCGGCGGTGCACTGCTCAGCGTTCTCTACCCGTTCACGCCGAGCTCCACCGACCACTGGATCGGACTCATGCTCAGCATCATCGTGCTCGGCGGGATGGGCAGTCTGCCCGGCAGCGTCCTCGGAGCAGTCCTCATCGCTCTGGCGGAGTCGCTCACGGCGACCTACATAGCGCCCGACTGGGCCACCGCCGTCCCGTACCTCGTGATCATCCTGGTGCTGCTGGCCCGCCCGCAGGGCCTGATGGGCATCCGCCTGCGAGAGGACATGAGCCGCGCATGACCACCACGCACGTACGGCGCAGCGTCATCGGCGCTGCGGCGGCCATCCTGCTGCTGTTCCCGGTTCTCTCGGACAACGCCTACTACCAGAACATGGCCATCATGGCGTTCCTGATGGCCATCATGGCCTCGGGATGGAACATCATCTCCGGGTACACCGGCTACATCTCGCTGGGGCAGAGCGCCTTCTTGGGCATCGGTGCCTACACCTCCGCGCTCCTGGCCATCCACCTGGACATCTCTCCCTTCCTCGCCGCTCCCGTGGGCGGAGTCGTCGCCGCCTTCTTCGCCGTGGTCCTGGCCCTCACCGGCCGCCGTACACGGGGCATCGCCTTCGTCATCGTCAGCTTCGCCTTCCTGGAACTGACCGGTCTGCTGGCTTCCAACTGGACGGGACTGACCGGAGGCAACCACGGCCTTCCGCTGCCTCTGCCCACGTGGGACCGGGACGTCCAGAACTGGCCGTTCTACTACTCCTTGCTCGTCCTGCTCGCTGTGACGGTGTGGGGCTCGTGGGCCATACGCCGCTCCAAACTGGGCATCGGCCTGCTGGCCATCCACGACGACGAGGCGAAGGCCGAAGGCGTCGGCGTGCGGGCAGACCGCTACAAGATGCTGGCCTTCGCGGCCAGCGCCTTCCCGATCGGGATCGCCGGAGGGATCTACGGCTACTACGTCTCCTTCCTGGAGCCTGCGGCCATGTTCGACATCGTCATCGCCATGCAGATCGTGCTGGCCGCTCACCTCGGCGGCGTGGGCACCCTGTGGGGCCCCGTCCTCGGCGCCTTCCTCCTGGAACCGCTGACACAGCTGACCAACCAGCAGCTCAGCGGCCCCGACGCGGGCGCATGGCGTCTGGTGATCTATGGTGCTCTGCTGGCCGCCGTCGTCCTGTTCTTCCCCAAGGGCGTGCTGGTGGAAGGCGCGAAGTGGTGGCGCCGGATCCGCGGAGGTGAACCGCAGGCAACCGCGGGGCGCCGGCTGCCGGACCTTCCCGCCACTCTGCCCGCATCCGTGAGCGAGCGGCTTCGTCCCTCTGCCGGCGACGGCGCCTTGGCCCGGCCGCTCGTCACGGTGGACGGCCTGCGCAAGTCCTTCGGCGGTGTGCACGCGGTCCAGGACTGCTCGTTCACCGTCGAACGCGGTTCCATCACCGGATTGATCGGCCCGAACGGATCCGGGAAGACCACCGTCTTCAATCTCCTGGACGGCAGTCTGCGGCAGGATGCCGGCACCATTCAGCTGTCCGGACGGATGGTTCACAATCTGGCCCGGTGGCAGCGCGCCCACGCGGGGCTCGCCCGCACCTACCAGGCCACGCGTGTCTTCCCCCACCTGACGACGCTGGAAAACCTGGCGGTTGCCAGTGACGCGTTCTCTCTGGGCCGCCTGCGCGCCAGCGCCATCAGCGGCAGCGAGGCCAAACGAGCCCGCGAGTGGCTGGACTTCGTCGGGATGGGCGCGTATGCCGACCATCCGGCAGGACAGCTCTCCTACGGGCAGCAAAAGCTCGTCGAGCTCGCCCAGGCGCTGATGCTCGAGCCGCAGCTGCTGCTTCTGGACGAGCCCGCGGCTGGTATCAATCCCGCTCTGGTGGAACGCCTGAGCGCCATCATCCGGCAGCTGAACAGCTGCGGCATGACCGTGCTCATCGTCGAACACAACATGCCCATGGTGCTGTCGTTGTGCGACCGCATCCATGTCCTGGCGCAGGGCAGGGTCCTGGCCAGCGGCGCGCCCGGGCAGATCGAACGCGACCCGGCGGTCCTGGACGCCTATCTCGGCGGCCATTCCGCCCACGGTGCAACATCCGGAGCCACTTCGTGATCACTTTCAAGGGTCTGGTCGCCGGTTACGGCCGCGCCGGTGACATCCTGCGCGGCGTCGACTTCGCCGTGGCCGAGGGCAGCATCACCTGCATCGTCGGACCCAACGGAGCCGGGAAGTCGACGGTGCTCAAGACCTGCAGCGGGCTGTTGCGGCCGCGCAAAGGCCAGATACTCCTCGGCAGTCAGGACATCGGTGGACTGACCCCGGCCGCCATCCTGCGGCTCGGTGTCGTCCAGGTGCCCCAGCACCACGGCCTGTTCCCCACCCTTACCGTTCGGGAGAACGTCCAGCTGGGCGCCTATGTCAACCGGCGTCAGCGCGAGCGCAACCGCGCCCGCTACGAGGAAATCGCTCAGATCTTTCCTCTGATAGCCGAGCGTGCCAACGACCGGGCCGCGTCCCTTTCGGGCGGACAGCGCCGCACGGTGGAGTTCGCCCGGGCTTTGATGCTCAACCCCAGCGTGGTGTTGCTGGACGAGCCGTCGCTGGGGCTGGACCCCAAGGCGTGCCGACAGCTCGCCAGCTCGGTGAAGGCGCTCAACCAGCAGGGCGTCACCGTGCTCATCGTCGAGCAGAACGTGCGCTTCGGACTGTCCATGGCCGACAACGGCGTCGTGCTGGAAGGCGGACGGGTCCTGCATACCAGCGGGGCCGCCGAACTGCTGGCCGATCCCGACATGGGAGCTTTGTTCTTCGGCGGGACGACGCGGGAGACGCAGCCGTGACCGCGACCAGGAAACCCCGCATCGGTTTCGCCGGCGCAGGCGTCATGGGACGGCCCATGGCCCATCACCTGCTGGCCGCCGGCTACCCCCTGACCGTGCACGCACGCACTCCCAAGAAGGTCTCCTCCCTGCTCGAGGCGGGTGCAGCGCTTGCCACGACCCCGCGCCAGCTCGCCGCCCATGCCGACATCATCATCGGCTGCCTGCTCGACGAAGCCGCCTTCCACGCTGTCTACTTCGGCGACGACGGGCTGCTGACCGCAATCCGCGAGGGTCAGATCCTGATCGAGCACGGCACGCACGCCCCCCGGCTGGCACGCGCTGCGGCCGCCCGCCTCTCAGCCTGCGGTGCGGAACTCCTCGACATCCCCGTCACAGGAGGACCGCGACGTGCCGACGAGGGAACGCTGACCGCAATCGCCGGCGGGCAGGCGGACCACCTGGACCTCGTGCGCCCGCTGGTGGGGATGTACTGCTCCCAGATCGTTCATGTGGGGCTGGTCGGGGCCGGGCTCGAACTGAAACTCGTCAACCAGCTGCTGGTCAGCATCCACGTCGCGGCCGCCGCCGAGGCAGCCGCGCTCATCGACCGGTTCGCGCTGCCCGCCGAGCAGAGCAAGGCGGTGCTGATGTCCGGCTGGGCGGCCAGCACCATGCTGGACTATTGCCTGCCTGCGGCCCTGACACCATCCGATGCACCGTCCGGATCCACCGTCGGCGGACTCCACGCCGTGCAAGACCTGGTGGCGGATGCGGCGCGTGCCCTGGAGCTTGACCTGCCGGTCTTCGCATCCGCGCAGCGCCTGTTCGACTCCCGCCTCCAAAGCGGCGCGGCGTACCACGACATCGCCCAGCTCGCTCGGGCGTATGACCGGCACGGCAGTACCGGCGCTGAAGGCCCCGGCCAGCCGCTGTCTGCCGGCGCAGCCTGCAAGGAGTCGCCCTGATGTCCCAGAACGGAACGAAACCGACCGGTGGTGAGGCCTTCTCCTCAGGTGACCGGGACGGGTTCATTCATCGCGCGTTCATGCGCGGCGCCGGGCACTCCGCGGCGACGGTGCGCCGCCGGCCCGTCATCGGGATCTGCAGTGCATGGAGCGAGCTGAACCCCTGCAACAGCGGTCTGCGGGATCTTGCGGAGTCCGTCAAGCGCGGAGTGACGGCGGCCGGGGGGTTCCCACTGGAGTTCCCCACCATCTCCCTGGCCGAGCCGTTCATCCGTCCCAGCACCCTCTACCTGCGCAACCTCATGGCGATGGACGTCGAGGAAATGGTCACGGCATCGCCCATCGACGGGGTGGTCCTGCTGGGCGGCTGCGACAAGACCCTGCCCGCGCAGCTCATGGGCGCGTTGAGCGCCGGGAAGCCCGCCATCGCCCTGACGGCCGGCCCGCGGGCAACCGCACGGTGGGAGGAGGCCCCGCTGACCATCGACGATCTGTGGGCGTTGTCGGACCGGCGGCGCGCCGGTGAGCTGGACGATGCCGCATGGGAATCGCTGGAAGGCAGACTGGTCCCCGGCATCGGCACGTGCAACGTGCTGGGCACCGCAGTCACCATGGCCATGCTCGCCGAGACGCTCGGGATGAGCCTGCCGGGCTCCAGTCTGCTGCCCGCGGCCGGAGCCGCCCGCAAGGCCATGGCGGAGGAAACCGGCAGGAGAGCGGTCGAGCTCACCCGCTCGGGACAACCGCCCAGCGCATACGTCTGTGCCCGGTCACTGGAGAACGCCTTCCGGGTGCTGTGCGCAGTGAGCGGATCGACCAATGCCGTCATTCATCTCGAGGCCATCGCCGGCCGCGCGAACCTGCGTATCGGGCCGGAAACCATGGACGAGTGGAGCCGCACCACCCCGGTCCTCGCCGATGTGCGGCCATCAGGGCCTCATCTGCTGGAGGACCTGGAGGACGCCGGCGGGCTGCGTGCGGTCATGACCGAGCTGCGGCATTTGATCCACGGCGACGCTCTGGCCGGCACCGGCGAGCCCTGGGCTCGTGTTCTCGACCGCTTTGAAAGACGGGCCAGTCCCGCCCTGCGCAGTGCGGCAGACCCGGTTTTCCCCTCGGGCGGGCTGGTGATGCTGAAAGGCACGCTCGCTCCCGACGGGGCGGTCATCAAGCGGTCCGCGGCCGATCCGCGGCTGTGGCGCCATCGCGGACGTGCTGTGGTGTTCGACGGCGTCGCCGACCTGAACGCGCGGATCGACGATCCCGGTCTGGACATCACCGCGGACTCCGTCCTCGTCCTGCGCGGCGCCGGTCCCGTGGGCGGCCCCGGTATGCCGGAGGTCGGCCAGTTGCCGATTCCCAAACGGCTGCTGCGTCAGGGCGTCACCGACATGGTGCGTATCTCCGATGCGCGGATGAGCGGCACCGCCACCGGCGCAGTGGTCCTTCACGTCGCTCCCGAATCCGCCGTGGGCGGGCCTTTGGCCCTGGTCCGCGACGGCGATCCGATCGTTGTGGACACCGAGACAGGCCGCCTCGACCTGGACGTCGATTCGGCCGAACTCAAGCGGCGTACTCCGACAAGCCCTCCCCCGCGCCCTGCGCGCGGTTACGCATCGCTGTACGACCGGCACATTCAACAAAGCCCTGAAGGCTGCGACTTCGACTTTCTGTCCGCAGGCCCCGGTGCGCCTGTCATCTCTTCGCCTCTCACGTGCCAAGGAGACTGTTCATGAGGATCGTCAGTTTCGGACCTGCGCGCAGCGAACAGCCCGGTGTGCTGCTGGACGATGAGCACATCGTGCCGCTGGCGCCGGTGCTGATGCGTGCGGGGCTGCCCGCTCTGGACATCAACAGCATCCTCGCCTTGCTCGACTATCTGCAGCCGCTGATCGAGGAGCAGTTGCGCAGCGACGTCGAGGCGGTGCCCGTCTCCGCGACCCGTCTGGGCGCTCCGGTCCCCCGCCCCGAGAAGATCATCGTGGCGGGCGGGAACTACCAGTCGCACGTCGATGAGGCCGTCGGCATGAAGGACGCGCCGTCCCCGTCCGAGCCGCTGATCATTTTCAAGCCGTCCAACACCGTCATCGGCCCGCACGACGCCCTCGTGCGGCCGGCCCAGTCGCAGCAGTTGGACTACGAGACCGAGATCGCTGTCGTGATCGGGCGCGGCGGACACCACATTCCCCGGGGGCGCGCCTTCGACCATGTCGCCGGCTACATGATCGGCAACGACGTCACAGCACGCGACATGGCGTTCAAGGACATCGAACTAAGCCCTCTCTACTCGCAGATCACCCGGGCGAAGGGCATCCCGACCGGGGCGCCGTTCGGCCCCTGGCTTGCCACCAAGGACGAGATCCCCGACCCGCACAACCTGCGCCTGCGGTGCTGGATCAACGACGAGCTGCGCCAGGACGGCTGGAGCTCGGAGATGATCGTCGATATTCCCGGACTGATCGAGGACTTCAGCAAGGTCCTGGAGCTCTCGCCGGGCGACATCATCTTCACCGGCACGACGACCGGCTGCGGCGCGTTCCAGGATCCCCCGCTGTTCCTGTTCGATGGCGACGTCGTCCGTATGGAGATCACCGGCCTCGGCGTCATGGAGACGCCCGTCATCGACGAGGTGGTCCGATGAAGCGCACCGAACTCCTGGTGATCGGCGGCGGGCCCGTGGGTCTGAGCGCTGCCCTGCTCGCCGCGCGCTACGGCGTCGCCTGCACCCTCGTGGAGCAGTTCCCCGCGCCCTACAACCATCCCAAGGCGCGCGGCGTGCGCAACCGCGCGATGGAGCTGTTCCGCTCATGGGGACTGGAGCAGGAGATCCGCGCCATGGCGCCGCCGGATCCCGCCTACGGGTTCATCTACTGCAACTCCCTCAGCGGCGAAGAATACGGCCGCACCCCCGCTGGGCCGGAAGAGACCGCGCTGAGTCCGACGGGATCCTGCCGTGTCCCGCAGGACGATCTTGAGCGGCTGCTGCGGGCACGCGTCAGTGCCACACCTGGCATCGACACGCGCTTCGGGCTGCGTCTGGAACAACTGGCCCAGGCCCCCTCCCAGGTGACCGCGACCGTGGTCGACCAGGACAGCGGCCGCGCGGACACCATCGTCGCCGACTACGTCATCGCGGCCGACGGCGCCGCCAGCGCCGCCCGCGCTGCTCTCGGCGTGCAGATGACGGGGCAAATGCTGGGCTACTGGCAGAGCGCGTACTGGCACGGTGACATCTCCCACCTCGTTCAGGAGCGCTCCGCCATCCAGTTCCTGACCGCCGATCCATCCGGCGGGTTCGTCACGGTCGCACCGGTCGACGGCAAGAAGCGCTGGCTCACCTTCCGGATGCCGGGCCCGGACAGCAACCATCCGGGAATTCTGTCCGAGGAACAGGCGAAGGCACTGATCCACACCGCGGTCGGTGTCGCGTGCGAGGCGGATGTCGTCAGCGCTGCCACGTACACGGTGGAGGCGAAGGTCGCCGACCGCTACCGCGTCGGGCGGGTCTTCCTGGCGGGTGACGCGGCGCACGTCTTTCCGCCCACCGGTGGGTTCGGGCTCAATACCGGAGTGCAGGACGTGCACAACCTGGTATGGAAGCTGTCGCTGGTCCGCGCTGGTGCTGCCGGGGATGCGCTCCTGAACAGCTACGAGACGGAGCGCCGGCCCATCGCTGTGTCCAACGCGCAGTGGAGCACCACCAACGCGGCCCGCTTCCGGGAGGTATGGGATCGCATGACGGCCGGGAAACCGGCCGGGGACGTCATGGCCCGCCAGCGCGCCCACGTGGCCGCGATCGAACGGGACCTGGCCTTCCGTTACACCCAGGGTGCGCTCGACGCCGGCAGCGGGGAGCCCTGCGCGGACCCCTTCGTCGCCGCGGTGGGCCGCCGGGCACCGCACCTGTGGCTGAGCGATGCTCAGGGCCGTCGGACATCGACGTTGGACCTCTTCGACGGCCGACTGACCGTGCTGCACGGCCCTGACGGGCAGGGCTGGGCCAAGGCAGCGCACGCCGCCGGCTCCGTGTATGGGGTGTCCCTGCACACCGTGTGCCTGCCGGAGGGTGATCTTCACTGCGACGCGGCAGACTTCGACCGTCTCTACGGACTGGCAGAGGCGGATGCCATGCTGATCCGGCCGGATGGTCACGTCTCCTTCATCGGCAGCGCGAGCGAGGGCAGGGACGTGGAGGAGCAGATGCTCGAAGCGGTGCGGCTGACGTTGTGCGCGGCTCGGGAGTGACACCTGGGCAGCCGGCCGACGGCTACGCGCTGAATCTCTCACTGGCCCTGGCCCAGGTGCCGGAGCAGGAGCGGCTTGCCGTGGCGCGAGAAGCTGGATTCCGACGTGTGGAGATGTGGTGGCCCTTCGCTTCACCTGAGGCTTCCGCTGATGAGATCAGCCGGCTGCGCGCTGCGCTGCAGCGGTCGGGCACCCGGCTTGTGTGCCTCAACATCGATGCGGGTGACTTCGCGGCCGGCGACCGGGGCATCCTGAGCGACGCCGGGCAAGTGGCGCGCTGCAGGCAGTCCATCGACACGGCCGTCGACTTCGCCTCGGAGGTGGGGTGTACACTGCTCAACCTTCCCTACGGCAACCGCCGTGCCCATCAGACGGAGGCGGCGCAGCACGAGGTGGCGTACCGCAACCTGCTGTATGCGTCTCAGCGAGCTCGTGCGTCAGGCGTTTCGGTGCTGGTGGAGCCCCTCAACGCCGAGGACAACCCCGGCTACCTTCTGCCTGACGTAGCAGCAGCATCCGTTGTGGTGGGCCGGGCGCGAAAGGAGGGAGCGGACAACGTGGGCATCCTGCTGGACCTCTACCACGTCGCCCGTTCCCGGCAGGACCCCTGCGACGTCATCGCACGCTACGGAAAGCAGATCCTGCATGTGCAGTTTGCCGACGTGCCCGGCCGCGGTTGCCCGGGCACGGGCATGCTCGACTTCCCGGCGATCATCCGTTCCTTGGTTGAGGCGGGCTATGGAGGCTGCGTGGGCTTGGAGTTCCACCTGACGCGTGGCCTTGAGGAACTGTCGGATGCGTGCCGCTTCGCCGACACGCATCCGCTGCCCCGCCCGTCGGCGTGACCAGACGCAACCATGAGCTTCTCTGCCTGAAGAATGCGTCTTTCACCTCCACGCGGGGCTTACCCCCGAAGCATGAACACCGTTTGCTATGCGGCGGCAAGTCAGCGTAACCAATGGCCGTTCGAAAGCGATCGGCTGATCTGACCGAGCAGTTGACGCGCCATCCGAGCCTATCTATAGCGGCTCCTGAAATATCAGGGGTACATCTTGCGCATCTCTCAGCCGTCTGACAGCCTTTCAATCACCCGCAGGCAGGAGTATTTGCCGGTTGTGTCGGGGCCAGGACGGATACGCCGTCCGTGCTCGGCCAACTCCTGCATCAAGAGCTTTTCTCACGTGGGTGATCTTCGCGGGCTTCTTGTAGCAGATCAGGGCGGCTGCGAGTCAGGAAGGCAAGGCAGTGAGATTCTCTTCGCTCGTATCGGGCGGTGAGCCGGCGGTAGGCGCGACCAACTCCCATAGACCGTCAGGAACCAGCCGCTGCGGCAGATCGACGGCCACAGCCGCACATCATGCCGGCAGGCAACCACGTGAGACGAGCACTGAAGGCTGCGTCCGTCAGCAGGTGGGATCCGTTGCTCGGTTCGCCGCCGAACCCGACCTCACCCAAGAGAAGGAGTCTCGATGTTCAGGTTCTGGCTCATTGGTGCCGCCGTCCTCGTGCTTGGTTCGCAGGCGTACGCTGCCGGCGCTGTCACGCCTGACCGGAGCAGCAGGGACGGCGTTGTCTCGGATCGAACCGCAGCCACCTCAATGCAAAGCAGCCGGGGCCCGTCGGATGAGGTGCTCTTGCGCTTGAAGGCCAAACTCGGAGAACCACGTCGCTATTGCGTTGACATCCCCGGCTATCCGTCGTCTCGAGACATCGCGAACCATCGCGAGGCGCAATGGGCGCTTGAAGCGCATACATGCAAGGTCGGCGTTCCGAACCAAGACGCGGCCATTCTCGACCAGGTGATTTCCCGTAGCGGCCTGGCCGACGGAGAGATTCGCTTCTCGAGGACTGCCGCCTGTGTGGACGTCACGTTCCTGGGCAACGGCTTCCTCCGAGAGGACGCCCCCATGGTCGTCAACGACTGTTCGGATGCGGCCAGTCAAGACATCATGTTCGGGGACGATGGAAGGATTCGGCCCCGCAATGCTCCCGACAAGTGTCTGACGATCGGAACCCGGGCACTGGAAGCGGGAGACCGTGCCTCGGGCGAGCACTGGTACCGGCGTCCCCTGACATTCAGCACATGTGACGATTCGTCGCCGCGTCAGGTCTGGGAGACGGGGCGGGTTCCGGTCGAGGCGAGGCCCTACCGGCCGGCCGAAGACCGCCAGGCACCCAGTGCGGAGCAGCAGGAATGGGCCGTCGCTCCCATGCCAGGGGACGCAGGCGGCGACGAGGTTCTCATCCAATTGGCGACCGAGCTAGGGGAGCCAAGGCACTACTGCGTCGACATTCCCGGCTACCCGTCCACACTCGACATCCATCAGCACCGCGAGGCGCTATGGGCGCTGGAGGCCCACACGTGCAAGACCGGGATCCCGAACGAGGATGCGGCACTGCTGGATCAAGCCACCTCGAGGAACGCCATCGCAGCAGGCGAGATCCGGTTTGCCCGGCTCGGCGCGTGCCTGGAGGTGAGCTTCTACCGCGACGGCATCGTGCGCGAGGACTCTCCGATGGTCGTCAACGATTGCTCCTCGGAGCCGAAGCAGGACATGATCTACGGCACCGATGGACGCATTCGGCCGGCGCTGGACCCAACCAAGTGTCTGACGGTCCACGGGGAGGCGTTCGAGGCCGGGGACCGTTCTGCCGGGGAGCCGTGGTTCCGCCGTCCGATGACGTTCACGACCTGCACTCCAGCGCGCGGGCTCTCCTGAGGCCTGGCAGATGACCAGGCCACATGGGATCCCGACCGGTGCTCGTCCGGGGCCGGGGTTGGTGACGAAAGACAAGGCTTCCGCCCCGCACACGCCGGGCTTGCAGTGGTGTCCTCACGGTGAGCCCCGTCAGGTTGGCAGGAGCGCGGAGACGATCAGCGGCTACACATGCCTGATCCAGGACTTCGGCAAGGTACTCAAGCCCTCGCCAGGTGAGTTGACCGTGACCGGAACGACGACGCGATGTGGGGCTTTCCACGAGGAGGTGCGACGGTGATGAGGGTTCTCGGCATCTCCGGCTCATTGCGGGCCGGCTCGTACAACAGCCTGATCTTGAACAGCCTGCCTCAGCTGGCCCCGGAAGGGATGAAGATCGAGAACTACGACGGTCTCTCCTCCCTCCCCCCCTACAACGAGGACCTGGACACCTCGACGCCGCCCGACGAGGTGGCGCGGCTGCGTGCGGCAGTCCAGTCGGCCGATGGTCTGGTCTGGGTCATACCGGAGTTCAACCACTCGGTTCCCGGGGTTGTGAAGAATGCGATCGACTGGCTCTCGCATCCGATTTCGCGGGCGGTCCTGCGCGGTGCGACGTCCGCCGTGATCGTCGCGACCCGGGGTCGGGGCGGATTCAGGGGAATGGCGGACCTGACACGGATCCTGCGGGACCTCGGTGGGTTCGTCGTTCCCGCGCCCGAGGTCTGCGTCCAGTTCGTCGATACGCGGATCAGTACCACGGAGGCAGGCGACATCCGCTATGCCGACCCCGCGACCGAGGGCCTGATCAAGGTGCTCCTTGCTTCGCTTGCCCGCGCCGCCGATGCAGGCCTCGGCGAGCACGCGGGTCGGGCATGGCTCGACACCTTGCATTACCTGCAGGGACGGGGAGGTGCCAGGTGACCTCGGGGAGGGGTGAGACGCCGGGACGTGGCGCCCGCCGCGTCATCGTGCCTTCGGAGGTGCCGGTGCTGCCGGGCAGCAGCGCAGCGGTCGCCGCTGGGGAGTTGGTGTTCACCGGCTCGATGCTCCCGATGGACGCGGACCATCGGTTGCATCCCGCTGCGGTCATCGATTCCGATGCCGTGCCTGGATCTGACCCACTGGAGCTGCAATCCGAGGTCCTGCTCGGCCATCTGCGCGAGACGCTCGCCGCAGCAGGATGCAACGTCGGCACCGACGTCGTCCGCATCTACCAATGGGCGCCTGCCCGCTACGACGCGAACCTGGACGTGCTCAGCGACGGAGCCTGGCCACGGTTTCATCCGGCCGACGGCTACGTCCGGGCGGCGTCACGGGTGCTGGACGGTGTGCGTACCTCCACCGGGATCGGGGTACGGCAATTGCCGGTAGCCGACGCTTTGTTCGCGGTCGAGGTGGTAGCGGTCCAGCCACAGCCCGGCGTCGTCAAGCAGGGATACGCCGAAGGAGACTCAGAGCGAGTCCTGCCCTTCGTGAGCACGGTGGGCGCCGGCGACTGGGTCACGCTGTCGGCCGGCCCGAGCGACTTCAAGGGCGACTGGATGTCCTCAGTGTCGATGGGAGAGCCGAGCTTCCTCGCACCACAGGCCCGCCCCAACCCCTACATCTGGCTCGGGTCCGAAATCGAGGCACAGACGGAGTACACCCTCCAGCGCCTGGCCAGAGCAGCCGAGTCCGCGGGAACGAGCCTGGACCGGTGCGTCCACGCGGACGTGACACTTGCTCACGCCAGTGACTTTGCAGGCTTCGAGCGGGTGTGGCGCCGTTGGTTTCCCCACCGGCCGCCCGCGCGGAATCTGGCCACCGGCGCACGATTGGTGATCAAGGGAGGCCGTGTCGAGGTGGGGGCGACCTGCCTGACGCATGACGCCAAGATCGAACCGGTCCGGATCGAGGACCCTCCCCCCACACGGGCACGCGCCAGATGGCGTTCGCGCAGGCGAGCTGCTGTTCATATCGACACGCATGCCCATCGATGCTTCCGGGCGTGTGCCGCCTCGAATGCGACCTGACCCCGCACGGTCATGGTTCAACCGCGCGCCCGCACGCGACCAGGTCCGGCAGGTGCTCGACGAACTCGCTGTCGTCTGCGCGGCGGCCGGTACCTCGCTCAGACACGTGTGCAAGGTCCAGGCATTTCTCAGTGACCTGGAGCATCTGCCGGAGTTCCTCGATTGCTGGCGGGACGCTTTCCCGGAACGACCCCCTGCGCTGGCCGTGATGAGGATGGGCGGCGCCCCAGCACTTCTCGCACCCCACGCGATCGTGATGGCCGGAGCAATCGCCTGGGTGCCGGCGACCAACTCGGACCACGACTGACAAGGACAGGGCAGCAACGATGCAGGAGACATACGACGTCGTCGTGATCGGTGCCGGCCCGGTCGGCCTGGCCACGGCGCTGCAACTCGGTCGGCGGGGTGTCGCCACCCTCCTTGTGGAGCGCCGCGACACGTTGTCGCACCATCCCAAGGCAGGCGGGATCCACGCCCGGACCATGGAGATATTCCGGCAGTGGGGGGTAGCCGACGCCATTCGAGAGGCCGGTCGCGGCGTCTTGCCGCCCTCCGCGAGCGGCCCGACGGGGTTCGGCTGGATGACGCGCCTGTCCGGGACCGAGATCGGCAGGATCTCCTTCGGTGCCTCTGCGGAGGACCGCGCGCGCTTCGCACGTCACTCACCCGAGTTTGCCTGTGGCTGCGGGCAGGACCTCTACGAGCCCATTCTGCTGGCCGAGGTACACAACCACCCCGCCGTGACGGTCCGATTCGGCTTGCGTGCCACCGTCGTCGAGCAAGACGACGTGAGCGTGCTGGTGGCGCTCGACGACCCCGGGGCGGACACCCTCATCGGCACCGTCAGAGCACGCTACGTCGTGGCATGCGACGGCGTGCGCAGCCCAACCCGCCGGACGCTGGGGATCGGGGAGCAAGGCGAGCCGGCATTCGGCAACTCGATCAACGTCCGGTTCCGGGCCGATCTCGAGCGGCACCGCGGCGGCCGGCGCTACGGCCTCTTCTGGGTGATCAACCCGGAAACCCAGGGGGCGTTCGGCTGGCGCCGCCGGCAGAACGAGTGGACCTACAACTTCGAGGCGGCACCCGGCGAGGATCCGGCCACCTACACCGCCGAGCGATGCGTCGAGATCGTGCGTCAGGGAATAGGCGATCCCGACATCGAGGTCGACATCGTCAGCATCCTCCACTGGAAACACGACCAGGCCGTCAGCGACAGCTGGCGCGCCGGCCGCGTTTTCCTCGCCGGTGACTCGGCCCACCGCTTCCCGCCGCATGGCGGGTTCGGGATGAACTCCGGTGTACAGGACAGCGTCAACCTGGTCTGGAAACTCCAACTCGTGCTGCAGGGCCTCGCCGATGAGTCTCTGCTGGATAGCTACCAGGAGGAACGCAAGCCCGTGGCGCTGTTCAACGGGGAACAGTGCCTGCTCAACACCAAGCGGATGGAGGAAACCGGCTGGCTGCTGCCCGACGCCACCAGCATCGCCCAGATCGAGGACCCGGGCCCGGCCGGACAGGCAGTACGCGACCGGATCGCTGCCGCGATCCCGCGGCAACGAGAGCAGTTCTACTCCCACGGCCAGCAGTTCGGCACGATCTATGCTTCGCGCGCTGTCATCGACGATGGAACCGAGCCCGAGTTGTCGACGATCAGCGAGTACCGGATGACCGGACAACCGGGTGCGCGTGCGCCGCATCTGTGGCTCAGCGCAGCCGACGGCAGCGAGATCCCGACGATCGACCTGTTCTACGACGGCTTCGTCCTGCTCCACCGCGGAGACCACCAGGAGTGGAGTGCCGCCGCGCGTGCGGTCACCCGAGCCACCGGCGTACTGATCGACGGGCACGCCATCGGCCCCGGCGGGCGATGGTTCGAGCGCAACGATCAACCCCGCTTCGCGGATCTCTATGGCATCGAGACCAGCGGCGCAGTGCTCGTACGCCCCGACGGCCACGTCGGGTACCGATCGGTCAAGGGCGAACCCGATCCCACCGTCGCGCTGGCCGATGCTGTGCGTCGCCTGCTCGGCAAGCACTCAAGACAGGCACCCAGTCCAATCAGGAGGAAGGCGTGAACGGACGACGACATCGCTCCGAGGCGCGGATCATAGCGCGCATCGCAGTGCTCACAAGCGTGGCAGTCTTGGCGAGCGGCTGCTGGGCCGCCGCTCCCCCGCAGTCGTCGAATGCCACAGGCGAGCGTCCGCCTGCGGGCGGTCCCCAGCGCGGCGGTCCCCAGCGCGGCGGTACACTCCGCATCGCGCTCGACCTCGACGCCGGCTGCCTCGACCCCGCGGTGCCGAGCTTCGTCCCCAGCATCACTCGCAACATCGCCGACTCTCTGACCGACCAAGACCCGGATACCGGCAAGATCGTGCCATGGCTCGCTACGTCGTGGACGGTGAACAAGAACGCGACGGCGTTCACCTTCACCCTCCGCACAGACGTGACCTTCAGCGACGGCACTCGCTTCGACGCCGACGTGGTCAAACGCAACTTCGATGTCGCCTCCGAACTGGGGGCACAGCTTCCGGCCGCTGCGACCGCGCTCGCCGGCTACTCCGGCACGACGGTGCATAACGACAAGAAGCTCACCGTGCGCTTCAACCAGCCCAACATCGGGTTCCTGCAGGCGAGCTCCTCGCGCGCCTTGGCGATCCTTGGGCCTGCGACCCTGGAGAAGTCGCCCCAGCAGCGATGCCAGGGCGAGCTGATCGGCACCGGCCCGTTCGTACTGAAGTCCTACGTCCCCGACCGGGGTGCGACACTCGTGCGGCGAAAAGGCCACACCTGGGGGTCGGCCGCGCGCGCCAATCGCGGGGCGGCCTACCTCGACAGCATCGAGTACCAGGTCATCGCTGAGGCCGGAGTCCGGTCAGGATCCCTCACCTCCGGCCAGGTCGACATCATCGACGTCGCCCCCCAGGACGAGGCGCGGTTCGAGACCGGCGACACCTACCTCGCCTCACACGTCCAAGCCGGTGTCGTGTCCACTTTCCACATCAACCACGACCACCCCATCCTGCGTGAGAAGGCCGTCCGCCGCGCGATGCTGATCGGAATCAACCGCAAACAGATCGTCGACACGGTATTCACCCCCCGGCATCCTGTCGCAACCAGTGTGCTGTCTCACACGCAGCCCGAGTACCTCGACCTGAGCGCCGCGCTGCGGTTCGACCCCGACAGCGCGAACGCACTGCTGGACAAGGCCGGATGGGTGCGCGGCCCCGACCGGATCCGCGAACGTGCCGGGCAGCGCCTCGAACTGGACATCATCCTCCGTGGCATGGCGCCGGTTGCCGAGCTGGCGCAACAGCAACTGCGCCGCATCGGGATCGCCCTGTCGATCCGGCAGCTGACCTCGGCGGAATACCGAGAAGCCGAAGACAACGGTCGATTCGCCCTGTCGTTCTCACAGCAGTCCCGCCCCGACCCCGACATTCTCCGCGCCATGTACTCCAGCCGCGACATCAACCCGTACGGCGTGGCGCCGAGCAAGCTTGACGACATCCTCGAGGCGCAAGCTGCCGAGTCCGACCCGCAGGCCCGCACCGCCCTCGTGCACAAGGCGCAGCGCTACCTCATCGAACAGGCCTACACGATCCCCCTCTACGAGGGCGTTCAGGTCCACGCCGCCTCCACGCGGGTGAACGGACTGATCTACGACATGTCCAGCACACACATCTTCACGGAGACCTGGTTGTCGTCGTGAGCCGACGATACGGGCCGGATCAGATGGAGGGGAGCGAACCGACGTGATCTGGTACCTCTTGCGGCGAGTGCTGCAGGCTGTGTTCGTCGTGTGGGCCGCCTACACCCTGACCTTCACGGTTCTCTTCATGCTTCCCAGCGACCCAGTGGCGATCATGTTGGGGGCCTCGAGCGGTGGCGAAACCACGGGAATCGATCCAGTCCAGATCGCCGCGCTCCGCGCCGAGTACGGGTTCGACCAGCCCGTCGTCGTGCAGTACCTCACCATGCTCGGAGACGCGCTGCGGGGGGATTTCGGCCAGTCGATCCTCACCGGTGCAAGGGTCGCGGAGCGGATCGCGACCGAACTGCCGCACACACTGGCCCTTGGGGGCCTCGCCCTGGTCCTCGCCGTCACGCTCGGATTCACGGTGGGCATGCTGTCCATCTATCCACGCATGCGGGTCGTCCGCTCGGCCCTGACGGCGCTGCCACCGCTCGGAATCGCGGTCCCCAGTTTCTGGCTCGGTATTCTGCTCATCCAGCAGGTGTCGTTCGGATGGGGGCTGCTGCCCGCAACCGGGAACGAAGGCTTCGCAAGCCTCGTCCTTCCCGCTCTCACGATGGCCGTACCCACCGGCGCCATCCTCGCTCAGGTCTTCGCCGCAAGCCTACGAGCGACGCTCGCCGAGCCATACATCGACGTCGTGCGTGCGAAGGGCGCCAGTCGCGCACGCATCTTCTACGGTCACGCCATCCGCAACGCCACCTTGCCCACGATGACGCTGGTCGGCCTGCTGGTCGGCAACCTCGTCGGCGGCGCGGCCATCGCCGAGACCATCTTCGGCCGATCCGGAATCGGCCGGCTCACGGTACAGGCGGTGAGCAACCAGGACATCCCGATGGTGCAGGGAGTTGTGATGCTGGCAGCGGTGGCCACGGTGACAGTCACCTTGGTGGTCGACCTGATCTACCCACTCATCGATCCCCGGGTGCGAACACGCTCGGCAGCGCAATGAGGACGGCAGCATGTCGAAGTTGACCACCGCGGCACAGGACGCCACCCCGTCAGCCGACTCAGCCCCCGGGGCCCCGCGAGCCGGCCGAGGACCCTACCGTTTCCCCAAGCCGATTCGCAGAGCGTCGACGGCACTCGCGACGGTCGTACTCGTCATGATGCTGGGCTGGGCCTTCTTGCCCGAGATGTTCGCAACCCATGACCCGGTCGCCGGTGTGCCCACCGAAAAGCTCCAACCGCCGGGCGCCGAGCACTGGTTCGGCACCGACAACCTGGGCCGGGACATCTACTCGCGCGTGGTCCACGGCTCCGCCCTCTCCCTGCAGGCCGCACTCATCGCCGTGCTCGTAGCCTCCACCGCCGGCTCGCTGATCGGCTTGCTCGCCGGTTATCTCCGCGGCTGGGTCGACGACGTGCTGATGCGGATCGTCGATGTCGCCATCGCCGTTCCGGGTATGGTCCTCTCGCTCGCGATCGTCACGGCACTCGGGTTCGGAACCGTCAACGTCGCCGTCGCCGTGGGACTGGCCGGCGTCACGACATTCGCAAGGGTGATGCGGGCGGAGGTACTGAGAGTCACCACGGCGCAGTATGTGGAGGCGGCTGTCGTCTGCGGTGTCCGCCGGTGGGCCGTATTGGCCCGCCACGTCCTGCCCAATGCCCTCGGACCGGTCGTCGTGCTCACCGCCTTGGAGTTCGGCACCGCGATCCTGTCCGTCTCGGCGCTGAGCTTTCTCGGCTTCGGTGCCGCGCCACCCACGCCCGAGTGGGGAAACATCATCTCCGAGGGCCGCAACTACCTCGCCACGGCCGGCTGGATGACCACCCTTCCGGGCGCCATCGTGGTGGTTGTCGTCCTTGCCGCCAACCGCTTCGCACGCATCCTCGAGCGCCCCGTAAGGAGCGAGCAATGACCCGCCCGCCCAACCACGAGCCAGTACTGCGCGTGCGCGACCTGACCGTCACCTACCACGGCACCGACAGCCCCATCACTGCAGTGCGCGGCGTCGACCTCGACATCATGCCGGGAGAGGTAGTCGCTCTGGTCGGCGAGTCAGGATCGGGCAAGAGCAGTACGGCACATGCGGTGGTCGGCCTGCTTCCGCCGGGCAGCAGAATGACCGGATCGATTCGCGTCGACGGCGTCGAGATGAGTACGCTGTCCCAAGCGCGGCTGCGTGACATCCGCGGGCGGGTGATCGGATTCATCCCGCAGGACCCTTCCCAGTCGCTCGACCCGACGAAGCGCGTGGGTGACCAGGTCGCTGAGGTGCTGCGTATCCACGATGCCACGTCCAGACGCGCGGCCCGCAGTCGCGCCGTCGACCTGCTGGAGGCCGCGGGACTGCCGGATCCCGCTGTCCGTGCCAAGCAGTACCCGCACGAACTGTCCGGCGGCATGCGTCAACGCGTCCTCATCGCGGCAGCGCTTGCCTGCCGGCCCGCGCTCGTCATCGCGGACGAGCCGACCAGCGCCCTCGATGTGACCGTTCAGGCCCAGGTCTTGGACAGCCTCGACCAGCTCACTCGCGACATGGGCACGGCGGTGCTGCTCGTCACCCATGACCTCGGCGTTGCGGCGGACCGTGCTCGACGCGTCGTCGTCATGTCCACGGGCCGGATCGTCGAACACGGCACACCGCAGACAGTTCTACGCTCCCCGGCACACTCGTACACGCAGCGGCTCATCGCCAGCATTCCCACGCTGAACACCGCCATGGCGCGAGGCCGGCCCGAACCACGCGAGGCCACCCCACTGCTCGTGGCGCATCGCCTGGTCAAGGAATACCGCCACCCCGGGCGCAGCGGCCGACGGCGGTCGCGATTCCGCGCAGTCGACGACGTGAGCTTCACCATCGGGAAGGGCGAAACCTTCGCGATCGTGGGCGAGTCCGGATCGGGGAAATCGACCACCGCACGGCTCATCACTCGATTGACCTCTGCCACAGCAGGCGACCTGACTCTCGGGGGGCTTGACCTCGCACGCGCCAAGGGGAAGGCGCTCCGGCAGATGCGCAAACGAATCCAGCTCGTGCATCAGAATCCAGACGCGTCCCTGGACCCCCGCATGACGGTGGAAGCCATCGTTGAGGAACCCATGTGGGCGTTCGGCGTGGGCACCGCACCGTTGCGCAGAGCCCGCGCAGCCGATCTCGTCGACCAGGTCGCCCTGCCGAGATCGGTGTTGCAGCGGCGGGCCCGAGAGCTCTCCGGTGGGCAGCGACAACGGGTGGCAATCGCCCGTGCCCTGGCACTCCAGCCCGAGCTTCTCGTGTGCGACGAGCCGGTCTCGGCACTCGATGTCACAGTCCAGGCGCAGATTCTCGACCTCTTGACGGGTCTCCAGGCCGAGCTCGGGCTGAGCTACCTGTTCATCTCCCACGACCTCGCGGTCGTCGGGCAGATATCGGACCGGGTGGCAGTGATGCGCAACGGCAGAATTCTCGAGCTCGGAACCACCGAAGAGATCTTCTCCGCACCCCAATCGGCCTACACCCGACAACTGCTGGATGCGATCCCCGGAAGAGGCGTCTTCTCGGCCTGACCGCCGCCGGTCAGGATCACACAGACGATGTTGCTCAACCCTCCGGGCGAGTTCCTGCATGCGAGATCGGCTCAGCCTGTCCTAGCGGTGATTTGTTGACTTCACTTCGGGCTGAGCCTGGCGGTAGGTGGATGGGCAGCAGGTGGTGGTGACTGTCCGGCCGTTTCCGCCTGCGCCGGGCCGCTGGAGGGAGCTGCGGTCCGGTTCGACAACCTGTTCTCCTCGTGCGCCCCGAGCGGCGAACTGCGTGGCGGTGCCCGCGCGCACTGTCGTGGTTCTCCGTCCGTGTGGAGCCGGCCTGCAGACATGGCGCGGACCTGTGGCCCCGGCCCTGCCGAATCCTCGCTGCGGGCGTCCCCGTTCCTTCGCCCAGCTCACGGAAACCATCGGTCCTGCCTTCCGCCGCGGGGGCCTGGCTCACCTGCACCTGTTCACGCCAGCACGGCCAAAGGCGCGTCAGCCCCGAGCTGGAGCGGTAGGAAGGCGAGACCCGGACGGCACTCCGGACGACCGCACCACCACGGGGGCGTCCCCTTTAGACCCCCGCGAAGCCGTTGACCAACGTCCGCGCGACTTCGCTGAGATGCGAGTGCATGAGTTCTTGGACAGCCTCGCAGTCGCGGGCGCGTAGGGCATCGATGACGTGCCGGTGCGCTTCAAGCTCCTCCTCGGAGGTGATGTGGTCCTCGACGTTGGGGAGCAGGTAGTGCAGTCGGCGTACCTCGTCGATGAGGTCTTCCAGGATCCTTCGGGTACGTGCGCTTCCGGTGACGTCGGCGAGGGCGAGATGGAACAGGCGTGCTGCGCCCAGCGCGGCCTCCAGATCTGTACCTGCGTCCACCTGCTGGGAGACCAGGCGCTCAAGTCGGTCGAGCTGTTCGGGTGTGGCGACCTTGGCTGCCTCGGCGGCCAGCGCGGGCTCGAACATGCGGCGGATCGCGAAAATGTCCCGCACATCGCTCAGCTCCACGGGACGCACGAGGTAGCCCTTGCGGGGCAGAACAACCACCCAACCGGTGTAGGCGAGGAGGCGGAGCGCTTCGCGCACCGGCGTCTTGCTGACGCCGAACTCCGCCGCAAGATCCGCCTCGTACATCACAACGCCAGGTGGCCTCTCCACCCGCACGATCTGGTCTTTGAGTCGTTCATACACGCCATTTGTGAGCGACACTGCACGCCTCCCCGCTGCAAATATGTCACAGAAACTCTTAAGACATGTGAAGCATGTATCAGCGTCAGCGTGGACTGTCCATCACAGAGAGATCCGCAGGGTGATCGGCAGCGCGGACGCGATCGCGTCAACGCCCGTGGCCGCAAAGCCGTCCGCGCCCGAGGCCGCTTTCCGAACGAGACCGCGGCGCTCAAGTGCGTCTACATGACGCCGATGCGCCTCGACCCGACTGGCAAAGGGCACCCGCCGCTGGACCATCCGCTGGACGGCGCCGCTGAACGCCTTGCAGATCGCCTTCGAAGGCCGGGTCACCCTGCCTCCACGTGACCCACCTCGACAACGAAGATCAACCGTCAGGTTGACGCACGCCGGCGCGCGGCGAAGGTGAACAAGGCGGCCGCTGCGGCGATCCAGCCCAGCAGGGTGAGCAACGGCCGGACGGTGTCGTGTCCGCCGAAATACGCGGACGACCGCACCAGGTCGATGAACTGGCCGAAGGGCAGCATCTGGTGCAGCGCCCCCAGGGCGGCCGGGAGCATGTCCGGCGGCACACTGCCGCCCGCCGTGGGGATGCCGAGGATGAGCACGAAGGTCATGGCCACCGGCATGAAGTGGTGCTTGGCCAGCAGGGCGACTGCCGTGGTCAGCCAGCCGATCGCCTGAGTCAGCAGGAAGGCGTAGACGATCAGGACGGGCTTGGCGGGCACGACGTCCATCGATACTGCCACCGCGTAGACGGATACCGACGCGAACGCGCCTGTGGCGGCGATCGCTGCGGCCTTCTTGCCGGCTGTCCACGTGACCGCCTGGAGCAGCACGATGGACGTGATCATTCCGACCAGCAGCAGCGGCATGGCGTAGAAGAACAGGCCGACTCCACTGACGTCGCCTCTCGCCGCGGGTACCAGGTCCACGCTCGTTGCCGGGGCGCCGCTGACCTGCTGGGCGACTTCCCGGCCTATGGCCTCCTTCAGGTAGTCAGCCCGGATTGCGCTGGAGGCCGAGGCGAGGAGCAGTTCGGGGTTCTGCGGGTCTCCCGCGACGTAGGCGCCGGCGAGCTCGCCCTGGCGGACCAGGCGCTCGGCTTCCTGCCGGTCGGATAGCCGCCGGATCTCGACACCGTCTCCGGCCACCTGTCGTACGGCCTTCTCGACCGCCGAGATCTGGGCGTTGGTACCGGTCACGCCGAGGTTCATGTCATGCGGAGCGGGGCTGGCGAAGGCCCCGAGGAACATGACGGCGAAGGCGGCGGCGAAGAAGAAGGGGAACCACACGACGGCGGCGAAGCTCTTGCCCGTGGGACGGCCCTGGGGTCCAAACATGTCTGTCTCCTGCTGATCGAGAAGGCCCCGATGCGCCGAGACCCTGAGTTGATACGTCAAGTCGCTACCGTAAGCGCACCTGACTTGACACGTCAAGTCGCGTAGGAGACAGTGGTGCCATGGGTCATCCCGGCAGCTACCTCAGCCCGCACGAGCGGGACCTCTGGCGCGGTTTCCTGGCCTGGAGTGAGCGTGTTACCGCCTCTGTCGCGCGCGCCCTGACCGAGCAGAGCGGCCTGTCCGTGCCCGAGTTCGAGATCCTCGTGCGGCTCTGGGAAGCCCCCGGGCACAGTCTCGGGCAGCAGACTCTGGGCGACTCGCTCTCCTGGTCGGCCTCCCGGCTCTCCCACCAGCTCAGCCGCATGGAGAAACGCGCACTACTCAGCCGGGAAGGCGCGGGCAGCGGGCGCTATATGACCATCCGCCTCACTCCCGCGGGAGCCGAGGCCGCCCGCCGTGCGCTCCACGTTCACGCCGAGGCGGTGCGCGCCTTCTTCCTCGCCCCGATCGGCGACACCCAGCGCGGCGCGCTGGCGGCCCTGCTTGCTTCCGCCACCCCGGCGGACGGACACACCGCCCAGTCCGAGAGTCGGGGCACCCTTGGCGCTTCCTGATTGACAGAGTCGTACGCATGGCACGAAAGGGCGCGGACGTCCGGGCTATCGGTGGCCGGATGCGCCGCGGCTGTTGCGACACGGAGCTCCGGCGGGTCACGTCCCGCCATGCGTTGTAGCCGGCCGACCCGTCCGGATCGGCGCGTCCGGATGGCTGCACCACTCGGTGGGACGCCCCCTCCCCCGTCCCCGGGTCAACGCGTTCACCGTGTGGAGATCGCCCAGGGGCACTCCACCACGCGGCCTGTCTTTGACCCGGATCGCAGTCATTTGACAGGGCGCTGTCACGTTGCCTGGCAGGATGGGGTGATCTTCTGGTTGATCATGGTGGAGGGGGATCGTCCGTGGGGAGCGCGTCGCCGTCGTACAGGGGTCACCGGTACCCAGTCGAGGTGATCTCCCGCTGCGTGCGGCTGTACTTCCGGTTCCCGCTCAGCTTCCGCGAGGTTGCGGAGCTGATGCTAAAGCGCGGTGTGATCGTCTCGTATGAGACGGTGCGGCGGTGGTGTCGGAAGTTCGGGCAGGCCTACGCCGACGGACCAGCTTGCGCCGCCGCGGGCCCCGGCCTGGGGACAAATGGCACTTGGAGAGGTCTTCATCAAGGTCAGCGGAGAGCTGAAGTATCTGTGGCGGGCTGTCGACCAGGACGGCAACGTGCTCGACATCCTGGTGCAGAACCGCCGGGACAAGGCCGCGGCCAGGCGTTTCTTCCGCAGGCTGATGAAGAAGACGTGTTCGGTGCCGCGGGTGGTCGTCACCGACAAGCTCAGTTCCTGCGGCGCCGCCCATCGCGAGGTCATGCCCTCCGTCGAGCATCGCTCGCACAAGGGACTGAACATCCGGGCGGAGAACAGCCACCAGCCGACGAGGCAGCGTGAACGCGCGATGAAGGGCTTCCGCAGCATCGGCGCGGCCCAGCGGTTCCTGTCCGCGTTCAGCGGTATCTCACCCCCACTTCCGCCCCCGCCGCCACCTGATGACCGCCACCCGACACCGCGCCGAAATGACAGTCCGCTTCGCCATCTGGGACCAGATCACCGGCGCTGCCGGCTGGCCCACCACGGCCTGACCACAGGCCCGGAACCCGGCACCACCACACCCCTGACACGCCGTCACCCCACACACTCAACAACGTGACAGTGCCGGATGAACTGCTCGCCGCCTGGGCAGCCGCTCGGCGAGTTGGGTTTCGAGTCCGACGAGGATCAGAAGACAACGGCCGTAGGCGGGCCTCAAGGGGGAGGCCGCCTACGGTTCGTCGGCTGCGGCGCGTCGTCGGCCACAGCCTGCGATGGTTCAGCGAGTGTCGCGGGCAGCGCGGAGGATGAGGTCGGTTACCGCCGCCGGGTGCGAGACCGCGACCGCGTGCGAGGCGCTGTCGACGGTGACAGTTTGAGCGTGGGCGCGCTCGGCCATCCACTGCTCGGCCTTGGGCGGGATGTTGTAGTCCTCGCCGGCGATCAGGGCGTAGGAGGGGACGTCCTGCCAAGCCGCCTTTGAGGCCTTCTCCTCCAGGGCGAGAGTGGAGACCGGCCGCTGGGTGGCCGCCATGATCGCGGCGGTCGTGACGGGTACGTCGGCGGCGAACTGCTGGTGGAATCTGTCCTGCTGGATGGTCAGCTCTGTGCCGGTGCCGCCGCCGGGAAGGGGGTAGGAGGCGGTGTTGACGGCCTCGCCCAGGGTGCTGCCGGGGAACTTGGTGGCCAGCTCGCCGGCGCTTTCGCCGACGTTCGGGATGAATGCAGCGATGTAGACCAGCGCCTTGACGTCGGGGTCCCCGGCGGCGGCCTGGGTGATCACCGAGCCGCCGTAGGAGTGGCCGACCAGGACCACCGGCCCCTTCACGGTGTCCAGGACACTGCGCAGGTAGGCGGCGTCGCTGCTCAGACCGCGCAGCGGGTTGGCCGTGGCGATGACCGGGTAACCGTCGCGCTGCAGGCGCTGGATCACGCCGGACCAACTGGAGGCGTCGGCAAAGGCACCATGGACGAGCACGATGGTCGGCTTGGCCTTGCCCGCCCTGGCCTTGTGTGAGGCGGCGCTGCTGCTCACTGTGCTGGCGGCAAGCAGGGAGCCGGTCACGATCGAAGCGAGCGTCACGGTGGCGATGGTGTGGACAGTTGAGCGGGCGCGAGAGAAGCGGAACATGATGGTCTCCTTGGAGATGGTCGCAGTGAAACTTCTTGCGGGGAAGGTCGCGCGGCGTGCCACGGGTGTGCCGCGTTCGATTCGTTCTGTCTGCGCTTGAGGAAGCGCTCTCCCAGCTCATCCCTCCCGTGAAAGACAGGGTCATGCGGTTGGGATGGGCGAAAGAAGACTCGGCTGGCAAGGGAGGTCACGCTCTCGCCTGCCGGCCGGAAATCCGACGGCCGCGGCGGGACCGGGGCACAGGCACCGCACACCCTGAAGAGCGCGTACGATCCGGTGCCCCTCCCCCTTCCGGCGTGAAGACCTGGGCTGCGGCCAAGACGGGGCAGGTGCAGCCAGGTTGGAGTCTGCCACCCGCAGATTTCGACACTTCCAGGAACTGGCAGCGGCCCGCTGCCACCTCTGTGGAGCGGCCGATTGCGGCGTCGGCGGTCCTGATGCGCTCAGACGCGGACGAGAGGAGTGTCGACCAGGTGTTCGGCAAGGAACCAGGCCTGCAACTCACCCGTGCGGATCACCTGCGAGACCAGAACGTCGTTGGTACCGTCATCGCCCAACTCGGCGCTGCGGGCCGCCACGTCATGGGCCTCGACCAGGATCGTCTCGTGCGCCTCCAGCAACCGCCCGAGCATCCCCGGGACTTCCTCCACCCCATCAGGCGGACGTGGAATCGACGTGATCTCGGCGACGTGCCGGGGATCGCCCACCGCGACGCCGCCCAGGGTCTGAACCCGCTCGGCGATCGTGTCGACGAGTTCCAGTTGCTCTCCCGCATGCTTGTCCAGCAGCACGTGCAGCTGGTAGAAGGTCGCGCCCCGCATGTTCCAATGGTGCTTCTTGTAGAGGCTGTAGAGGATCTGCGTGTCCGCCAGGACCTTGTTCAGGCGCTGGCAGGAGTACATGCGCGCGTCGTAGGACAGGCCGAGAGGGAACTGCTTGACCGTCCCGAACTCCTGGATCACCTTGCCTTTTTGATGCAGCCGCGGCTGGCTGCTCAGGGTGTTGGGGCTGGTGGTCATCAAGCGCCTCCTGCGGTGCCGTGCTTGCGATACGTGAGGGACGCTAGGCGCTGACATCGGCAACGCGTTGACCATGAGCGCATGCGGTGATGCTCATCAGCGCACCGCCGCGTACGGCGCCGGTTCCAGGGCATTCCTTCCCGGCGGGCGGCCGTGCACTCAGCCGGACGGGTTTGACGCCTTCGACGCCGGTCGTGAACCCGCCCACCGCGACACGGCTCGGGTCCGCCCTCGCCAGGCGAGCTGTGCCTGCTTCGCCACGACGCCGGGGCCCAGCCGATGCACCGGCATGTCCCGCCAGCGCCCGGATCCTTCGTTCATGGCGCACTGAACTTTAGCGTGCGCCTCGGTCACTTCGGGTGAACCGGCCGTCTTCCTGTGCGCTTAGACCAGCAGTGGCGCTCACGGTCAATTACCGCCTGCTCAGTGGTCTTGGCGTGACGACGCCCAAGAGTCCGCGCCTGATCAGTGTCCGGTTGCCGGTAGGGCCGGCCGGCGTTCCGCCCCCACCTCAGGAGAGTCCCATGTCCGGTGTGGTCGAGCGGGTTCAACCGGTGCTGGAGCCTGCTGCAGCCCCCTTCAGGTAGGCGACCGCCAGGCCGCCGTACCTGTTCGACCTGCCGCCCGCCGAGGGGCCGCATCACACCGTCGCCCGCTGGATCGTCACCGACGGTGCCGACCACCACCTCGCCTTCACCTGCATCGCCGTGGCCGGGGACTTCGCGCGCGGGACTGCCGTGCACCGCCTCTTCTTCTTCACCTCGGCAAGGGGACGTACGACGACGGTCGGCTCGGCTCGGCTCGCCGAGCGAGTCCGGCCGGCCACGGAGTCGCAGGGGCTCCAGATGGCGCTTCCTACTTGAACGCCTCGATCTCGCAGTCCCGGATGATCTTCTCGGCCCGTGCCGATCCCTTCTCCTCCTCCGAGACGCTGCTGTCATAGTTCCAGCCGCTGCCGTCGGGCAGAGCTTTGACCGGCAGTCCGCGGTGGTTGATGCACGTGACCCAGGCGCGGAAGTCTTCGGCGTAGTTCGGGTTCTGCTGGGGGTCGGTCTCCGGTGCGGGGAGGGGATTCTTGTTCTCGCAGGCCTTGACCGCCTCCGCCGGCTGCTGCTCGTCCTCGGGGCCGGTCAGCACGTACTCACCTCCCGATTTGGATCCGGTGACCTGCTCCACCTTTCCGCCGCGCTGCTTGAGGCAGGAGTAGTAGGCGTTGTACAGGGCGCGCACCTCGTCCTCCGTGCTGTCCACACGAAGGCGTGGCCGCCCCTCGTCCGCGTCGGCGGAAGACGCCGACGCCGACGGCTTCTTGGCGCCCTCCTCCAGGGACGCCACTTCGTCCTTCTTGCCGGAGCCGCCCGAGTCACCGGACCCGCCAGAGCCGCCGCAACCGGTGAGGCCCAGGACGACGGCGGTCACCACGGCGAAGGGCGCCACGGCACGGCGTGCCGCGAGCAGACGGTTTCCTTTGATCGTGAGCATTGAGTGCACCTGTTCGTGAGTGTGCGTACGTGGTCGGTTTCAGGTCGAGGCCAGCGCCTGGGTGGGTGTCAGACGGGAGGCTCGTACGGCGGGGTAGACACCGGCGACGACGCCGATGAGGACGGCGCCGCCCAGACCGGCGCCGACCGCGGTGGCGGGGATGACGGGCGGCCAGTCGCGGAGGGACGCGTAGCCGATGGCGGCGGCACAGCCGAGCAGGACCCCGGCGGCGCCGCCGAGCCCGGACAGGACGACCGACTCGGTCAGGAACTGGCCGCGTACCTGGCCCCGGCTGGCGCCCAGAGCCCGCCGCAGGCCGATCTCGCGACGGCGTTCGAGCACCGAGATGACCATGGTGTTGGCCACGCCGATGCCGCCGACCAGGAGGGCGATGCCGGCCAGGCCCACGAACAGGGCGGAGAACGTGGACTCGGTCGCCCGCTTGGCGGCCAGGGCGTCGGAGGGCCGGCTGACCTGCACGAGTCCGGGCGTCTGCGGGTCGATGGTGGCGGGCAGCACGGCGCGGACGCTTTCGACCGCGGATTCCTCGGCCCTCGTGTACACCACGGTCGGGCGGCCGTCGAAGTCCAGCTCGTTGACGGCGGCGTCCCAGCCGACGAGGACGGCCCGGTCGAGGTCGTCGGCCAGCGGGACGGGGCCAATGATGCCGATGACGGTGAACCAGCGGTCGGCGATGCGTATCTGCGGGGCGGGCTCACCGGCGCGCAGGGCGCCGAAGCCGAGGCGCTTGGCCGCCGCGGCACCGAGGACCACGGTCGGGAACCGGTCGTTGTCCTCGGTCAGGAACCGGCCGGAGACCACCGTGCCGCCGACGGTCCGCAGCAGGTCGCGGTGGGCCGCCAGCACGCTCAGGCCGGTGTAGTCCGCGGGGTCCGCGCGGTCCGAACGGTGCACGGTGGCATGGGTGTTGGCGACCGCGCTGGCCCTGATGACCGGGCCGACACGCTCGACCATGTTCACCGATTCCGCCGGCAGGGAGACGGGCTTGTCGCTGCCCTGGTTGGACACGGGCTGGGCGC
Source organism: Streptomyces sp. 5K101 (assembly GCF_046506645.1). NCBI lineage: Bacteria > Bacillati > Actinomycetota > Actinomycetes > Kitasatosporales > Streptomycetaceae > Streptomyces > Streptomyces sp. 5K101. Next base: position 36,106 of record NZ_JBKFFO010000024.1, read on the forward strand.
GCAGCAGATTGGTGCCCAGAGCGGACAACTGCTGCATCAACGCCTTCTGGCTGGACGCCGGGATGGCTGTCACGATGATCATCGTGGCGATGCCGATGGAGATCCCCAGGGCGGACAGCGCCGCCCGCAGCTTCCTGGTGCGGATGCCCAGCAGGCCTAGCCCGAGCAGGTCGAGCGGCGTCAGGCGGACCGGGCCGGTGGGCGCGGCCCTGCGCCGTCCGGGCGCGGCGGTGGCCGTTCCCTGGAGCGCCCGTGACTCGGCGGCGGGTGACTCGGCGGGCGGCTTCAGATCGGTCATGCGCTGTGTCCGGTGTGTGTGTCGGTGACGATGCGGCCGTCGAGGATCTCGACGCGGCGGGGCATCTGCGCGGCGATGCTGCGGTCGTGGGTAATGAGCGCGATGGTGGTGCCCTCCGCGTTGAGCTGCAGGAACAGGTTGAGGACCGCGGCGCCGTTGGCCGTGTCCAGGGCGCCGGTCGGCTCGTCGGCGAGGACCAGCGCGGGCCGGTTGACGAGCGCCCGGGCGATGGCGACGCGCTGGCGTTCACCGCCGGACAGCTGGTCGGGTCTGTGGTCGGTGCGGTGGGCGAGCCCGACCCGTCCGAGGGCTTCCCGTGCCAGGGCGTGGCGGCGCCGTCGGGGCACGCCCGCGTACAGCAGGCCGGTGGCGACGTTCTCGGCGGCGGTGAGTCCGTCGGTGAGGTGGAACTGCTGGAAGACGAACCCCAGGCGCCGTCCCCGCAGGGCCGACACCTGGCGGTCGGACAGCCGTGAGATGTCGTTGCCGTCGAGTTCGACGGTGCCGGAGGTGGGCCGGTCCAGGGTGCCCATGATGTTCAGCAGGGTCGACTTGCCGGATCCGGAGGGTCCGACGATCGCGAGGATCTCCCCGTCCCGCACGCTGAGGGAGACTTCGTCGAGGGCGCGGACGCCGCCCGCGTAGGCCATGACCGCGTCGCGTACGGCGATGACGGCGTTCACGAGGCGGTCTCCACACGCAGTCCCTCGCGCAGGCCGGAGCCGGTGACCTCGACCATGCCCCTGGCGAACATCCCGGTCTCGACGGCGACCAGTCGGCCGTCCTCGGTCCGCAGCGCGTAGCCCCCTTCGCTCAGGGCGAGCAGGGCTCCCACGGGAACCGCCAGCACGTCGCGCTTCGTCCGGCCGGGGAACTCCACCTGAACGGGGGCCGAGTCGAGTCGTCGTGCCTCGTCGTCGCTGTCGAGGCGGACGGTGACGGTGACGCGTCCCGCGGTGGCGCTCTGGCCCGGGTTGTCCCCCTCGTCGTCCTGTACGACGCTCCCGACAGACGTGACGGTGCCGTTCACCTGCCTCTGGTCGGGGAGCGTCACGCGGACGCGGGCGTCCTCGTGTACCGAGCCGGCCTCCGAGGCGTCGACAGCCAAGGTGACCTGTTTGCCGGTGGAGGTGACGGAGATCAGACCGGTGCTCGTGTCGTCGCCGACCTGCGCGAGCACCTTGCCGACGCGTACGGCTCCGGACGTGACGAAGACGTCTCCCGGCTGGATCACTCCCGAGGGGTCCATGTCCTGGCTGCGCTGCCATCGCCCGATGGCGGCGATGAGGCTCTCAGTGAGCACGGCGTCGCCCTTGCGCACCTTGGTCAGCGTGGCGGAGGGCTCTGCCCGACCGTCCTCGGCCTGCGTCCCGGATCCGCCGTCCGACGTCCCGGATCCGGCGTCCGACGCCGAAGGACCGGGCCCTGTGCCGGGCTGTGCCGTGGCCGCCGCGTCCGCCTCCCCGGCGGAGGGACCGCTCGACGAGGAGGCCGCGGTGCTGCGCACCCAGGTGCCCTCGGCGGGCTGCGCGCCGATGTCGTAGCCAAGGCTCCGGAGATGGTCCGCGACGACGCGCACGTCCCGGCCCACCAGACCGGCCCTGTCCAGGGGGCGGAACACCGGAGTGTCACCGTGGAGCAGCACGACCGGGCGGTCGTCGATGCGCCAGATCGTCTGACCGCGTTTGATCGTGGCACCCGCCTCCGGCAGCCAGGTGACCCGTCCGCCGCCGTACGGGTGCAGCGTGCGCTGAGCGCCGTACCCCAGGTTGCCGGGCAGCGAGAGGCTCTCGGAGAGGGTGGTGCGGCTCACCGTGGCGAGCTCGACCTGCTGGGGCTCCGCCGCGGCCCGTTCGGCGCCGCCGTCGGGCCACATGACCGTGCCCGTCGCGGCGCCGCCCGTCGCGAGGAGGACCACCGCGACGCCGACCGCCGTTCGGCGGCGCCGTGCGGACCTGCCCCTGGACGCCGGAGCCGGGTCGGCCGGCGACTCGGTCACCGCGTCCTCCCCGGACCTCCCGGTATACGGCTCCTCGTCACCCAACGGCCGCACGGCGGCCAGGCGCATCGTCTCCTCGGGGCTGACGTGGGCACTGTCCGTCCCCCTGCGGTTGTCACTCATGCTTCGCAGACTCTTCTCGTGCACATGGCTCGTTCCGGACTGTCGGGCGACGGCGATCGGGGTGCGCGCGGAGCACGGCATCCGGCAGACCTTCCGCGGGCCGTTTCCCCTGCCGCGACAAGGCCGTACCGCAGAGCCTGGCGTACGGATATCAAGAAGTGGTCAGCGTGCGAGTTTCCTCTCAGTCGTGCCCATGCCATGGCGAACCGGACTTAGCATCGGCCCGATGAGCGCACATATCCTGGTCGTTGAGGACGACGCGAAGCAGGCGGCGGTGATCCGCCTGTCCTTGGTCCCGGAGGGACACGTCGTCTGCGTCGTGCACGACGGGCCGGCCGCCCTCGAACAGGCGCGGCGGTGGCCCCCGGACCTGATCGTCCTCGACGTGATGCTGCCGGACATCGACGGCTTCGAGGTGTGCCGCGTCCTGCGCGCGGAATGCGACGCGCTCGTGCTCATGCTCACGGCGCGCACCTCGGAGGACGACATCCTGACCGGCCTGGACCTGGGTGCGGACGACTACATGACCAAGCCCTACAGCCCGCGCGAGCTGACGGCCCGTGTCCGGGCGATGCTGCGGCGCAGCCGCAGGGAACCCGACGACGACGGGGCGCTGCGGGTGGGCACGCTCGTCGTGCACCCAGACCGGCGCGAGGTGCTGTGCGACGGGCGGCGAGTGTCCTGCACACCCGGCGAGTTCGGGATCCTCAGCGCCATGGCGGCCTCGCCCGGGCGGGTCTTCACACGCCGTCAGCTCCAGCGGTGCTTCGGCGACCAGCGGATGCAGAGCGAGCGGGTCATCGACATGCACATCTTGAACCTGCGCAAGAAGATCGAGGCCGATCCGCGGTCGCCGGCCCGGCTGGTGACGGTCTTCGGCGTCGGGTACAAGCTGATCGGCGGGTAGCGTGGCGAACAGGATTCCACTGCGCCACAGCCTCCTCGCGCGGCTCCTGGCCACCTCGGTGTTGATCGCGATGTGCTCGATCGCGGCCACCACGTGGCTCGCGGTGCGCATCACCACCCGCGCGATCGAGCAGGAACAGGGGCAGGTACTGGCGGACGACGCGGCCATCCGGGACGAGCTCACGGGGTATGCCGCCACCCACGCCGACTGGAACGGTGTGGGACCGGTCCTCGATCGACTGGCCCGCAGGACGGGTCAGCGCATCGCGTTGACCACCGAAACCCACCGGGTGATCGCCGACACCGCCGCGGAGGCGGCCGCGCTCCCCCGGCGTGCCTCCGCCGCCATCGATCCGCTGCGTGCGGAGTCCGTTTCGGGCGCCGGCCGGGTGGAGGGCTATCGCATCGACCCGCGTGCGGTGGGGCCCTACCGTCTTCCGACCGAGGAACGCTCCGCGCTGCACCAGGTCGCGAAGAAGATGTCGCTCTGCCTGCGCGACTTCCGTATAGACGTCCGCGTGGCCGAATCCCCCAGCGGGCGGCCCTCGCTGGAGTCTGCGGAGGACGACGGCCCGCTGGACATGGCCGAATGCGACTACGGCGAGCTGAGCCAACCCACCCCGACGGAACAGCGGGCCCTGAAGCGGCTCGACACGCTGGTGGAGCAGTGCCTCGCCGAGCAGGAACCCCCGGTGACCGGGATATTCCAGATCCAGCCCGATCTCACCTGGGTGAGCAAAGAGATAACGGACCAGAAGTCCAAGAAGGCCGTGGACGAATGCGTCGACGACAGCCGCAGAAAGCAGCTCGACCCGTATGTCGCGCCGCCCGCGCTGCTCTACCTCGCCTCCGCGGACGGAGACACCGCCCCCCGGTTCGACCTGTCGAAGGGGAACACGATCCGTCTCGTCGGTGTGACGGGCGCCGTCCTCGCGCTGACGGTCGCGGTGACGGCGGCCATCGCGATCCGGCTGGTACGGCCCTTGCGCGCGCTCACGGACGCGGCGCAGCGCTCGGGCGAGGAGTACGTCACCGTACCGGTCACCACTCGTGACGAGACCGGTTACCTGGCGGCCGCCTTCAACGACCTGTCCGAGCGTCGGTCCCGTATCGAGGCGCAGCGCAAGGCCATGGTGAGCGACATCGCGCACGAACTGCGCACACCGCTGACCACCATGCGGGGCTGGCTGGAGATCGCGGACGACGGGATCGTCTCCCCGGACCCCGAGTTCGTACGCTCCCTCCTCGAAGAAGCGGTGCTCCTGCAGCGCATCGTCGACGACCTGCAGGTCCTCGCCGCCGCCGACGCGGGCGAACTGCGGATCCATCCCGAGCCGCTGCGCGTGGCGGACGTGCTTTCCCAGGTGGCGGCCGCCCACCAGGCGCAGGCGGCCGCATCGGGGGTGGCGCTCCAGGTGCACGCCGCCCCGGACGTCGAACTCACCGCCGACCCGGTACGCCTGCGTCAGGCCGTGGGCAATTTGGTGGCCAACGCCGTCCAGCACACTCCTGCCGGAGGCTTCGTCACGCTCGCGGCCCGCCGCGGCGGTGACACCGTCACCCTTCAGGTCACCGACACCGGCTCCGGTATCGCCCCGGACGACCTCCCCAGCGTCTTCGACCGGTTCTGGCGCGCGGAGAAGTCACGCAGCCGCCGGACAGGCGGCAGCGGTCTGGGCCTGTCCATCGTCCGCAAGCTGACAGAGGCCCATGGCGGGACGGTCAGGGCCGAGAGCACGCCGGGCGTGCGGACGGTGTTCACCATCGAGATGCCGACGGGCGAGTAGCTGTCGGCGGTCCCGAGCGGAACCGCCCCGACACAAGAGTGATCATGAGCGTGGGGACGGTCGTGCGTCCGGGACCTCAGTGTGCGGCCCGGGCACCGGCCCTGTCCGGGCGGCGACCGACACGGTGGAGTACTGGTCCTTGATCCACATCTTCCCCTTACAGCTGGTTCCCCGCATGCGCGACCCGGCTCACTGCACGCGCAGTTCCGTGGCCCGAGTGTTCAAGCGGAGGAAAAGCAGGCCGACGAGGGTGATCGCGACGGTGGCGGCGACGGCTCCCCCGGCGAGCAGGGCGAGCCGGTCCCAGGGAACGTGTACCGTGACCGGCACCTTCTCCGCCGTGAGCAGCACGGTGTGTGCCTGCTCGTAGGCGGGGTCCTGACAGGCGTCGGCCGGATCGCCCGGCAGCGGTGTGCAGCGGCGCACCTCCATCCGCGCCGCTTCGCGGGCGTCCGGTACGGCGAAGCGCGGCAGCAGCGCCCCCACGGTCACCGACAAGGCGACCGCGGGAATGACGGGCGTGAGGACCTGCCAGCCGAGCGAGCGGGCGAGGACGCCCCGCTGGGTGCCGGCGGCGACGAGGGAGGCGAGCGTGCGCCTTCTGGCCGCGACCCCGTCGACGAGCGCCACCAGCAGGCCCATGGCCGCAATCGCCATCGCCACCAGAACCGCGTATCCCACCAGTGCGTACGCCCGCTCGTAGAAGCCCGTGCCGGACGGGTCGTACGGTTCACCGAGGAGCCGTGCGAACCGCCGCGTGTTCTCCTCCTGGGCCGCGACCGTCGCCACGGTCAGTGCGGAGAGTCCGGCGGCTGCGGACCCGGCGATGAGCGCGACCAGCATCGCGGAGAAGGTACGGCTGCCGGACCACGGGTCGGCCATCAGCCGCCTGCCGGCCAGGAGCGCGGCGGGACGACGGGCGAAACGGTGCAGCACCCGGCCGACGGTGTACGCGATCCAGCCGGTTCCGGACACGACGCCGACGCTGACGGTGAGAGCACCGACCGCGATCAGTCCTCCGATGACCAGCAGGGGCACGTCGTCGTTCCGCGGATGGTCGGTGAAGTACCGGTGGACCGGTTCGACGAGCGCGCACGCTCCGAGACCCGCGAGGACGAGCACGCCCGGCGTCCTGCTCGGGCGGCCGCGCGAGATGCCGCGGACCACGCCGAGCGGGGTGAGCGTGACGCGGCGCAGGGTGAGCACCGCCAGCAGTGTGACGAACAGCGGCACGCCCGCGACGATGCCAGTCATCAATGCGGGTCCGGGCAAAACGTCCGTCGGCAGGGGCCGGCGCCCGTCGGCACCGGGTGCGTCGAGCAGCGCACGGCCGAGGAAGTACACGCAGTAGCCCGTCGCGACACCGAAGGCGGACGCGAGGGCGGTCTCGGCCGCCGCGATCCGGACCACCTGGCGCGGTGTCGCTCCCGCCATCCGCATCGCCGCGAGCCGGCGCTCCCTGCCGGGAGCGCCGAGTCGGCTGCACTGCGCGACGAACGCCAGGACCGGAATGGTCAGCAGCAGCATCCCGAACGCGACACCGGGGCGCAGCCCTTCGTCGTTGAGCAGGTCGTTGGTGTACGTCGCCGCGTGCGGTCCGGTCACGGCGAGGACCGTTGCCGCGGCGAGCAGGGTGAGTGTGCCGAGAGCGGCGCCGAACGCCGTCAGTGCGATGCGGATCCGGTCCGCCCGCCCGCCGGCCAGAGCGAGCCGGAGCGTGGTGAGCGGGCTCACCGGGAGGTCCCCGCGGTGCCGGCGGAAAGCGCTGTGCCCGCACCGAGCAGAGCGAAGTCGTGGGCTTCCACCGCTCCGTCGCGCAGCCTGATCTCCCGGTCCGCGTACGCGGCGACGGTGGCGTCGTGCGTGACGAGCACGACGGTGGTGCGCTGGGTGTGGGCGGCCTGGACCATGTGCTGCAGTACGGCCTCGCTCGCAAGAGTGTCGAGTGCACCGGTCGGCTCGTCGGCGAAAAGGATTTTCGGCTCGGTGACCAGAGCCCGGGCGAGCGCCACCCGCTGCTGCTGCCCGCCGGACATCTCACCGGGCAGCCTGTCCGCCAGTTCGGCCACCCCGAGCCGGTCGAGCCACTCAAGTGCCGTCGCCGCCGCCCGGCGCCGGCGGACACCGCCGAGCAGCAGCGGCAACGCCACGTTCTCCGCCGCGGACAGCTCCATGACGAGCTGTCCGAACTGGAACAGCACCCCGAAGTCCGTACGCCGCATGGCCGAGCGCTGGGACTCGCTCCACTCGTCGACACGCCTGCCCTGGTACCGGACGGTGCCGGCGTCCGGGCTCAGGATGCCCGCCAGGATGTGTAACAGCGTCGACTTGCCGCACCCGCTCGGCCCGGTGACGGCGATGATCTCGCCCTCCCCCATGCCGACCGAGATGCCGCGCAGAGCCTGTGTCGGCCCGTAGGCCTTCACCACGTCACGGGCTTCGATGATCATTGGTGCACCTCCTGGTGCAGGTCGGTGACGCGGTCCACGGCGGTCTGCATCCACCGCAGATCCGCGTCGAGGTGAGCGATCGCCAAGTCGGCGGCCAAAACGTGGGCGATGGGCAGCGTTCCCGAGGATTTCGCCGCTGTGAGTGCACGCATCCGTGCGAGATGGGCGGCCCGCTGAGCGGCGAGATGGCGGCGGGCGGTCGCCTCGTCCGCCACCAGCAAGGTGATCACGACCTTGGCCAGCAGCTCGTTCGACAGGTGGGGCGCCGGCGGTTCGATCCGCGAGATCCATGCGGCCAGCGCTTCCCGCCCGCGGTCAGTGACCTCGTACACCGTGCGGTCAGGGCCTCCCACACGGTCGTGCCCGGCCTCGGCGGCCAGGCCGTCGCGGTCCAGGCGCTTGAGGGTCGCGTACACCTGCCCGAAGGGAAGCGGCTTGGCACCCGGCAGGTGCGAGTCGTGGGCGTGCTTCAACTCGTACCCGTGCATGGCGCGCGGGGTGAGCAGACCGAGGAGGACATGGGGCGTGGACACGGCCCTAACTATTCACTGAGAGAATAGAGTGTGTCAACCGTGTCCGTCGTCGGTGCACTGCCGGGCGGGTGCGGCGCACCAGGGGCGCCACTCACAAACACCCTCGGCTCTCGGATCGAACGCCGGGAACGGTGGGCTCACCACCACGTCCAGGGACGGCTTGCGTTCGTCGCCGGGCGAGCACCAAACGCCTGCCCCCGACCCAAGGTCTGGTCGCCCTCCCGCACGCGCCCGCCCACCGAGCCGCGGCGGAGGCGGCGGAGTACGCGCCGCAGGGATACCGGCCTGCGTCCCGGTCTCGGATCAGCTGTTCATCAGGCCTGACTCCCACGCCCAGGCCGCGATCTCCACTCGGTTGCGCGCCTCGATCTTGTTCTGGATCCGCGTCAGATGCGTCTTTACCGTGCCGACGGTGATGTGGAGGCGCGCCGCCACCTCGGCGTTGGTCAACCCCCTGGCGACGAGCGTGACCACCTCGGTCTCCCGGGCAGACAACTCGGCCCCCGGAGCAGCCGCCGGGGCGGCCGCCGACGTACGGAAATGGCGCAGCAGCCGCACCGTGATGGCCGGACTGATCAGCGCCTCCCCGGACGCCGCGGCCCGCACCGCCTCGACCAGCAAGGCGGGGCCGGAGTCCTTGAGCAGGAAACCGCAGGCACCACCGAACAGCGCACGGTGGACGTACTCCTCGTCGCCGAACGTCGTCACGACGATCACCTGTGGGGGCTCGGCCACGCCCGGCCGCCGCAGCAGCCGCAGCGCCTCCAGGCCGTCGAGCCGGGGCATCCGGATGTCCATCAGCACGACGTCCGGGCGGTGGCGGGCGGTGAGTTCCACGGCCTGGACCCCGTCCACCGCCTCGGCGACGACCTCGATGTCGTCCTCCGCTGCGAGGATCAGGCCGAAACCGGTGCGGACCATCGCCTGGTCGTCCGCGAGCAGCACGCGAATGGTCACACGGTCTCTCTCTATGTCCGGTCGTGGCCCCGGCCGAGCGCCGCGGGATCGATCGCATTCGTAGGTGCGGTGCTGGCCGGCAGGACTGCCTCGACCAGCCAGCCGTCCCGGGCGGCCGGGCCCGAGCGCAGCGTGCCGCCGATCATCGCGACGCGTTCCTCCAGGCCTGTGAGGCCGAAGCGCCCGCCGGTGCTCCGGCGCCGACCGCCGTCGTTGCTCACCCGTATCCGTACGGTGTCCTCGGTGTGGGTCAGCGAGACCTCGACACTGGTGCAGTGGCGGGCGTGCTTGCGGACATTGGTGAGGGCCTCCATCACCACGTGGTGCGCGGTGGTGGCGACCTCTGCCGGCAGTGGGCCGGGCTCGCCCTCTTCGACCAACTCCGTCCGGGCACCCGGCAGCTCGAACCGCTCGACCAGCCGGCGTACGGCACCCCCGAGGTCGGCGACCGGCCGCGGGGCGACCCTGTTGTCCGGCTCGCGCAGCATCCCGACCATGCGGTGCATCGACTCCAGCGCCTCGGTCCCCGCCTGCTCGATCCGCTCCAGCGCGGGCGGCAGGAGTTCCGGCTTCTTCGCCGCGACGGCACCGGCGCCCTGCGCCAGCACGACGATGCCGAAAGTCGTAACGGGCGGTCGCGGAACCTGTCGTGCGGAAGATCCGCGAGGGTGTGCGAGGCGGTGAGACTCCGGGCGAGACGACGGCAACGGGCTATCACGACAGGGAAGTGTTCATACGCATGGTCAATCTCGACTTCACGGTTTCCGCGGCCATGGTGCTGGTGCCCGCACTGGTCCTCTTCGCCGTCCTGGTTCTGCTGCGTGCCCGCGCCGGCAGCCCCGGCTGGACCGGCAGGCATGCACTGCTGCGGCTGGGCGGCGCTCTCTACGCGGCGGCGGTCCTCCAGCCGACAATCTTCCCGCTGCACGTGGTGTTCGGGACGTACGCCAACCAGACCCCCTGGTACGAGATGGTCCAGTGGGTGCCGCTGATCATCGCGGACTTCAGCTTCGTCCCCAATGTGATCATGATGCTGCCGCTGGGAGCGCTGCTGCCCCTAGTGTCCGTCCGCGTGTCCTCCGCGGGACGGGCCGCTCTGGCCGGTGCCGGGATCAGCCTGGCCATCGAGCTGACACAGATGCTGTCGTACGTCCTGTTCAGCAACGGCCGCTCCGTGGACATCAACGACGTCATCGCCAACACCCTCGGCACGGTCCTGGGCTTCCTCGCCCTGCGGTGGGCCGCCCGGGCTCGGTCGCTGGCCGGGCTGGTGCAGGAGCTCGCCCTGCCCTCCGCGAGCCCGGTCGGCATCCCCGCCACCGGACACGGGCACGCCGGGTCGGCGTCCTGACCGATGACGTCCAGGAAGGGCACTGTCATGTTGGCTGACGGGTGAGAGCGCAAGAGCGTCGTCTCGTACGAGACAATCCCCCGGTGGTGCGCCCGGTCCGGCACGCCCACGACGTCGGCCCCTGACCACATACCAGGTGAGAGCCACGCAGCCGGATCCGAGCACGTCAGTCGAGCGCATCGGTGATGGCAGTGAGCCACCCGTCCACAGGACCGAGGGTGACCAGGCCGCTGCCCGCGCCCGCGAGTTCGCCCGCGGCCGGCAGCAGGCGGGTGTGGAGTCGCTCCAGCGCGACCCGGTCGCCGAGTTCCAGGGCGACTGCTGTCTCCAGGCAGCACAGCGCCTCGTACATCAGGTCCGCGGGCGGCTCCGGCAAGGCGCGCAGCATCCCCCGGGCTTCGGCGCGGCGGCCGGTGCGCAGCGGGACGAAGGCCTCGGCCCAGGGACGGTACGGCCCCCAGTCCGCCCCCGCGTCGACGTGCTCGGCGGCCTCCGCTGCGGACGTGCTGGCGCCGACCAGATGCAGGCACAGCTGGGCGAAGCGCAGCAGGCCGTGCTCAACGCCGGGCATGCCGGCACCGTCCAGCCGTGCGGAGGCCGCCCGGTACGCGGCCTCCGCCTGTGCGGTCTGCCCGGAAGCAGCCAGACGCAGCGCCCGATACCACTGGGTGAAGACGCTCGCCAGCGGCCGTTCGTGGCGCTCGGCCAGACGGTCCGCGGCGGCGGCGTGCTCGTCGGCCGCCCGGAAGTCGCCGAGCGCGCTGCGCGCCTGCACTTGGATCAGGTGGCCGAGGACTTCGAAGGTCACCAGGCCGTGGCGGATGGCCAGCGCGACCAGCTCCGCGCCAAGCGCATCCCGTCTCGGCGCGAGCCCGGCCCGGGTGCAGGACTGCATGAAGGCCCCGTTGAGGGCGAACGCCAGCAGCGTGGGATCGTCCAGGCGCCGGGCGATCTCCTCCGCCTCGTGTGCGGCCTGCGGGCCGCGTGCGGAGCGGGTGCCGCGCATCTCCAGTGCGACTGTGGCCAGTAGGCGGCAGCGCGCCGACTCGTGTGGGCCGCCGCTTGGCAGGGCGGCCAGGGTGCGCTCGGCGGCCGCGACGATCTGCTGCGCCTGCTGCGGGTCGTCGTTGCGAGTCCAGATCGCGGGGACGTCGTAGGCACCGATCACGCGGGCGGTCAGCTCCGGGTCGCCGAGCTCTTCCGCCGCGGTGATGGTCGCCAGGCGGTGTTCCTGGGCCGCCTGCAGCCCGCCGCCTCCGGTGACCGCGAGAGTGCGGATGAGTCCGACTGTCGCCTCCAGCCGGGCCCGCGGGCCTGCGGCGACCGTGCGGTCGTAGGCCGCGGCCGCCCGTGTCCAAAGCCGGGCCGCCGCCGTCATCGGTTCGTCCGGAAGGTCGAGGCGCGGGTCCTGGGTGAGGATGTCCGTCTCCAGTCGGCGCAGCTCCGGGCCGGGGTCCAGGCCCAGCTCGTCGGCCAGTACGGTCCGGGCCCGGCGCAGCACCGCGAGTGCATCCGCCTGTCGGCCCGCGCGGTAGAGCGCCAGGGCCAGCAGCCGCCAGCCCTCCTCACGCCAGGGATGCTCGGCCAGGTGGGCATCCAGGTCGGGTACCGCCTCGGCGGCCAGCCCGAGGGCCAGCCGGGCCTGCGCCTGCTGCTCCACCGCTTGCAGCCGCAGCTCGGCCAAGCGGGAGCGCTCCCCGCGTACCCAGGTCTCCTGGACGAACTCCGCGTACGCCGGGCCACGCCACATGTCCAGCGCAGCCTGCAGTTGTTCCAGTGCCCGCTGGGGCGGTAGCTGCGCGGCGGCACCGACGGCCGCCTCGAACCGCCAGGCGTCCACGGCATCCGGTGCTGCCCGCAGCGCGTACCCGGGGCCCTCGGTGACCAGCAGGCGCGCTGAAGCCCGGGCCGGACGGTCCGGCTCCAGGACACGGCGCAGCGCGGCGACGAAGGTCTGTACGGCACCCACGGCGCCCGGCCCGGGCTCGTCCCACAGGTCCTCCACGAGGTGGGCGACCGGAACCACGCGTCGGCGCGCCGTGATCAGCCGAGCGAGCACCGCCCGGTGCCGCGGTCCCTTCAGCCCGAGAACGCCACCGGCCGCATCCCACGCGACCACTGGCCCGAGCACACCGAAGGTGATCCGCTCCATCCCCGCCTCCCGACCTTGCCCTGCCCGCCTGCCTGCCTGCCACGGTACGCGCTGACCGGATGCTGATTCGCGCGCGGCAGTCTCGATGGTGTCCGCCCGACCGCGGACCCTCCCGCACCGACGAAAGCAGCACACCGTGGCAGCACCGACCATCCCCGGCTTCGACTACCAGCGCGTCCAGGTCGCCGACGGCATCGCCCTCAACGCCGCCGTCGGCGGCTCGGGCAGCCCGATCGTGCTCCTGCACGGCTTCCCTCAGACCCACTTGATGTGGCGGCACGTCGCCGCCGACCTCGCGGCGGACCACACGGTCATCTGCCCCGACCTGCGCGGCTACGGCGCGAGCGACAAGCCCGCCGAGACCGGCCCGGACATGTACTCCAAGCGCACCATGGCCGCCGACATCGTCGCCCTGGCCCGCACGCTCGGCCACGAGCGGTTCGCCCTGGCCGGCCACGACCGCGGCGCCCTGGTCGCCTTCCGCGCCGGACTCGACCACCCCGCCACCATCACCCACCTGGCCTGCCTCGACGTTCTGCCGACCCTCGACATGTGGCAGGTGATGCGCGGAACGAAAGCCGCCATCGGGTTCCACCTCTACCTGATGGCCCAGCCCCCGGGCCTGCCCGAGCAGATGATCGCGGCCGCACCGGACGCCTTCTTCGGCCATTTCCTCGACATCTGGACCCGCGACCCCGAGGCCGTTCCCGCTGACATCCGCGCCGCTTACCTGGACGCCTGCCGCGACGCGGTGCCCTCGATCGTGGCCGACTACCGCGCCTCCGCCGGCATCGACGTCGACCACGACCAAGCCGACAGGAACGCCGGCAGCCGACTGGACATGCCAGTCGCCGTACTCCAGCAGGACTGGGGCGCCGCCCTCGGCTTCGACGCCCGGGCGCTGTGGTCCGCCTGGGCACCGAAGCTGGCCCACACGACCGTCGACTGCGGCCACTTCATGGCCGAAGAAGCCCCCGACCAGATCGCCTCGGAGCTCCGCCGACTCGTGGCCCGCTGAGCACCCGGCACCGACGGCGCCCGGAGCGACTTACTCGCGGCTTTCTGACTGCAGATCCGAGGGAGTTTTCAAATCCTGCAGCGGCAACGCGACCCATGACAACATCACGCATTCGAGATCATCAGTCAGGTCTCGACTCCCTCAGGGCGTGTAAGCGCTCCCTCACCGCATTCCAGGTTTTACCGTCTCATGGCACGGAGCGGCTACGACAGTACGCTTTCTGTGTCGGAGATGGGTGAAGCGGCGGGAAAGCGGTCACATGAGGACGGGCACAGGAGATACCACTCGTAGACCCCGGATATCCCCTGTCCGGCGGGGGGACCCGACGATGTCGTCGGGCCTCCCGACTCGTCTTGTCGGACGCGAGGCCGAGCTGGCGGTGCTGCGGGACGCCATCGCACGGCTGCGAGCCGGCACCGGTGGCGTGGTCCTGGTCGAGGGTGAGCCCGGTATCGGCAAGTCGTCGCTGGTCGCCGCGGCGGCCGCGGCCGGCAAGGAGTCCGGCTGCACGGTGCTGCACGGCACCGCGGACCAGGTCGCGCACCCGTTGCCGCTGCGATTGCTGTGCGACTGCCTGGAGATCAAACAGCGGGCGGACGATGCCCGCCGCGCCGAGATGCTGCGCTTCGCGCGCGCCGAGCGGCCCGACCTCCTCCTGAGCAACGCCGTGCACGCCGTGCTGATCGAGATGCTCCACACCCTGGTCGAGGAGGACTGTGCTACCGCGCCGACCATGATGGTGCTCGACGACATGCAATGGGCCGACGACGCGTCGCTGGACGTGTGCCGACGCCTGGCGTCGACCGCCGCGCACCTGCCGTTGTTGTTGGTCCTGTCCTTCCGGCCGGTGCCTCGCGGAGCCGGGATGCGGCAGCTACTCGCCGCGCTGCGCGGCCACGCCACGACAACGATATCGGTGGGGCCCCTCGGCCCGGACGCGATCCGTGATCTGCTGTCCGATGTCGCCGGTGCGCCGCCGGGTCCCGCGCTGGTCGAGCTTGCCGCCCAGGCCAGCGGCAATCCCCTGTACGTGCGGGAGCTGGTCGAGTCCCTGGCGCGTGAAGGCGTCGTGACGGTCGGCGAGCGTGCCGAGCTGCGGGACACCTCGTTGAGCACCGTCCGGAGGTCGTTGGCCGCGGCGCTGGACAGCCGGCTGAGCTTCGTACGGGCCGACGCGCTCGACATGCTGCGGGTGGCCGCGCTGCTCGGCAGGGAGTTCGCGGTCGGGGAGGTGGCAGCGCTCCTGGGCCGGTCCACCATCGACATCTCAGGTGATCTCCACGAGGCGGTCGCAGCCGGGATCCTCGTCGATACCGGTCACCAGATGGCGTTTCGGCATCCGCTGATCCGCCAGGCGCTGTACGACGGCATACCGACGGCGCTTCGCGTTGCGCTGCACCAGGACGCGGCCAGGGCGCTGGACGGTATCGGCGGTGTCGAGCCCCAACGGGTGGCGCAGCAACTGCTGGAGTCGGGTCGCGTCGGCGACCGCTGGGCCCGGCGCTGGCTCGCCGACACCGCTCCTGTGCTGGCGGTCAGGGCCCCGAGCCTCGCGGCCGAGTTGCTGGACCGGGAACTGGAACACGGGGTCGCGGACGAGCGTGACCGTGCCGCGTTGAGCGCGGCTCTTGCCCAGATCCTGGTGGGCGCGGGCGAGCACGAGAAGGCCGCGGGCCGCGCCCAGCAGGCCCTGGCGGTGTCGGGAGAGCCGGCCGACCGTGGGCGGATGTACTGGGTGCTGGCCCGCGCGCTGTTCAGCGGCGGTGACAACGACGCGGCGGTCGCAACGCTGGATCAGGCATTGGAGGAAGATCTGCCCGACGCCTGGCGCGCACGGTTGCTCGGCTCCTTGGCGATGTTTCAGCGGGCCGGATCGGGCGCGCTGGAAGCCGCGGACGCCAGTGCGCGCCGCGCACTGGAGATCGGTGAGAGGGCCGAAGACACGTTCGCCATCGCGTATGCGCTCACCGATCTGTGGCTCACCCACTCCGTACAGCGGCAGTACCTGTCCGCTCTGGACTGCGTGGACCGGGCGCTGGAGATACTGAACGCCGCCGACGACCACGCGGACCTGCGGTGCTATGCACTGCATGCCCGCATCTTCACCCTGCAGAACCTGAGCCGGTGGTCGGACGCCGAGGCAGCCCTTCGGCAGGCGCGGCAGTTCCTGCTCGACGACGACCGGACCGATGACGCCAGGTTCAGCGTCACCGCCGCAGTCCTCACCTACTGGCTGGGCCAGTGGGACGACACGCTGGCGGAGCTCGAATCGGTCGACCAGAGTGTCTCCGCGATGACCTACCGGGGTCTGCGCGAGCGCGGCCCCATGTGGCTGTGGCACGGCTTGGCCGCCCTCATCGCCGTCCGCCGGGACGATCGCGCCGCGGCCGAGGGGCACTTGCGGGCCGGGCTGCGTCAGCCACCGGTCACGGTCGCCGATCGGGAGAACACCGACTTCCTGCTGTTCGCGCGGGCGCTCTCCGCCGAGCAGAAGGGGGACCCGCACCTGGCTCTCTCGCACCTCGGCGGTCTCCTCACCCGGGAGCCGGGCGAGATGACGCTGATCCACCAGTGGCTGCCCACGGTTGTCCGCCTGGCACTCGCCGTGGACGACGACTCCGCCGCCGCGGCCGCGCTGGCCGCCTGCCGGGCCGAGGCAGCCGCCGAGCAGGTCCCGGCCCGCGCCACGGCCGCCGCCGACCGGTGCTCAGGACTCTACGAGCGCGATCCGGCGCCGTTGCGGTCGGCGATGGAGCACTACCGGGCCGTCGGCGTGCCGGTGGAGCTGGCGGGAACGTTGGAGGACCTGGCCGTCGTCCTCGCTGAACACGGGAACGCGGGTGAGTCCAAGCGCCTGATCGGCGAAGCGCTCGACCTCTACGGCGGATTCGGCGCGGTCTGGGACATCCGCCGTGCCGAGGCGCGGCTGCGCCGGCACGGGATCCGCAGCGGCGTGCGCGGCGCCCGGACCAAGCGGCCCGCGCACGGCTGGGACGCCCTGACCCCGACCGAGCACAAGGTCGCCCTCCTGGTCGCGGCCGGCAGCTCCACCTCCGACATCGCACAGAGCATGTTCCTCACCCGGCGCACCACGCAGACGCACATCTCCCACATCCTCGCCAAGCTCGGCTTGCGCAGCCGCGTGGAGATCGCCCGGGAGGCCTTCAACCGCTACCCCGCAGCCATTCCCACCGATCTCTGACACCTCTCCCATACCAGCCGTTGTCAGGTCGCGGCGACCAGGCGTCGGCGCCGGTGAGCATCTGACGTTGGTGGTGGTCCGGGCGGCGTGGGGTGAACCGTGGACACGGATCAGCGCACCTTCCTGATGGGGATGACGGCCAGGGCGCCGACCACGCAGACCGCGGCGGCGACGCCGAGCAGCAGGTGGTATTCGTGGCCGCCCGCGGTGTTGACCAGCAGCGCGCCAATGGCGGGAGCGATGGACTGCGGTGCGGCATTGGCGATGTTGAACACGCCCAGGTCCTTGGCCGAATCCTCCGGATCGGGCAGGACATCGAGGACGAGGGCGAGGTCCACGCCCGCGTAGACGCCGAAGCCGAGGCCGAGGACCGCTTCTGCGGCGTAGAAGCCGGCGACGGAGTGAGTCGTGATCAACATGGCGGTGCCGACACCGAAGACGAGCGCCGAGATCCCGACAAAGACCTTGCGGCGCCGCAAGCGGTCGGACAGCCATCCGGCCAGCTGGCCCGCAGCTATCAGGACCAGGGTGTAGACCAGCACGCCGGTGGCCATGACGGACACTGCCCGCTCGTCCGACAGACCCAGCTGGTCCTGAAGGAACAGCAGCCGGAAGGTGGTGAACATGAACATCGCCAGGATCACCATGAAGCGGGAGACGAAGGTCCAGGCGAAGTCCGGGTGCCTGCGGGGGTTCACCCAGAACGTCCTGAGCACCATGCGAAGGCCGCCGCCGGACGGCGGACGCTGCGGCAGCACCTTGTCGGGCAGGGCGATCACGTACAGCACGACCAGGGCGAGCCCGACCGCCGCCGGAGCCATGAACAGCAGGAGCACGTCCGTGCCGAGGATCCTCGCCGCGTAGGCGGCGCCGAGGATGGCCAGGTTCTGCATGACGCCGATCAGGCCGGCGACCTGGCCCCGCTGGAAGACCGGTATCTGGTCGGCAACCGACGCGGTGAACGCGGCCAGGGCGGCGTTGGCGAACATCTGGCTCAGGAACCAGGCAACGGCGACGACCGCCAGACTCTGCGCGGTGGCGATGACGGCGAGGCCGACGGTCAGTCCCAGGGCGCCGATCACCAGCCAGGGCCGGCGTCGGCCGAACCGGCCTGTCGTCCGGTCACTGATCCGGCCGAAGACCGGGTTGGCGAGGAACGCAGCCAGTGCGCCAAGGCTGCTGACCATGCCGAGCGCGGAGACCTCTCCGTCTTTGGGGACGATGTCCTGCACCTTGATCGCCAGGCTGGAGAAGACCGGGGTGAGCAGGGCCAGGAAGAGTCCCAGTTGCGCCAGGGCCATCGTGGTGACGACCCAGGGGCGGGCGCTGCGCTCGGGCGGGCGGCGTTGCTCCGTGTACGGAGGAGCGTGGTCGGGGCGGGGAGGGGTGGTGGTCATGCGACCGCCTTCGTACTGGGAGACGCGAACGGGGATGCGGCGAGAGGCGTCTCGAAAGAACGCTGACACAGGTACTCACACGTGGTATGGACACGTGTGAGTAGCGGCAAAGGTAAGCGCGGGCCGGTGCGTAGGCAAGGGACGGACGAGGGCTTCTTGATGCGGAGCGACACACGCGGGGGAGGTGACGAGCGCCGGAGTCGCCCGTGAGGCCGGAGTCTCCCGTACCGCCTCTCAGCAGCCATTCGCGCCCACCTGTGACGCCGACCGCTGTCATTTGACAGATGTCTCGCGGCCTCGGGCACCGGAAACTCAGGCGTGCCGACCACCCGATGTGCAGGCGTTGGTCGGCCACACCGACATAACCGGAGCCAGCCATGCCCCACGTCCGGATCAGCACGGACAATCGTGCCGATATCTCCACATACATCCACGCTTACGGCCAGGGCCAACCGCGTCCCGCCTCTCCGCGCGACCGCATACGGGCCCGTGCTGATGCAGAAAGCGAGCTTGATCCCGGTTTAGGCAGCCTGCACAACGTCGCCTGAACGACCCCGAGAGGTCAACGAGACGCCGCACGTCTTCCTCAGCGAGCGAGCGACCGAGCCCGGAAGTGGGCCGGCACGGCAGCGGATTCTCCGATACACACGGCGACAGTGGGGTCGTCCGGGACGATCCGGTCGGCCGTCGCGCACCACGCGGCCCCATCGCGACATGGGCGACCAGCGGACGGGGCGGCCTCGTGCGCCACACAGTCGGTCGGGCGGTGACTCTGCAGATGCGGAGTACGTGCCGCACCGGTGCAGGTGGCAACGAGCGCAGACATCGCAGCGGTCCCGCGAGCTGGGCCTGCGCGGACTCATCCATGGCAGAAAGGATTCGACGGAGTCACCATGACCGTCATCGTCTCAACGGACCAGGTAGCACCACGAGACCGGCACGCCTTCTTCGCTGACCTCGTGATGCAGACCCACTTCCGTCACAACATGAACTTCCTCGAAGGGCCGAGACCGTTTTCGGCCTCCATCGCCAGCAACCAGCTCGGTCCTCTGCGGATCAACACGGTGCTGTCCGGTCCCGCTCATGTCAGCCGCACTCACCGCCTGTTTTCACATGATCCCGAGGAATACGTGCTCGTCGGCCTGCAGCGCCGCGGAACACCGAGGGTGGTGGCACAGGACAGCGGGCAGGAGGGCGCGATGCGGCCGGGCGACATGGTCATCCTGACCTCGTACCGCCCCTATGCCTCGGTGTACGCGGAGCCGGTCGAGATCGTGTCGGTCATGCTGCCGAGGCCTGCCCTGCTCGTGCCGGATTCGGATCTGCACAACCTCACCGGAGGGGTCATCCGCGGTGACGACGGACTGGGGCGGCTCCTGTCGCCGTTCCTGTCGCGCCTCGCCGACGCCTCCGCCTCGTACTCCCCGGAGATCGGCGAACAGCTCGCGCGCAACGTGACCGACCTGCTGGCCACGCTGTGCGCGGAACGACTCGGTCACGACAGGATCGACGCCGAGACCGCCCAGCGCGCCCTGCTTCTGCGGATCCGGTTCTTCATCAACCGCAACCTGGCCCATCCCGGCCTGTCGCCCGAGTCGATCGCCCGGGCGCACGGCATCTCCACGCGCTATCTGCACAAGCTCTTCCAAGGCGAAGGCATGACCGTGAGCCGGTGGATCCTGCGGCGCAGGCTCGAGGAGTGCCGCCGCGAGCTGGATCGCCGCGGCCTACGCATCCCGACGGTGGGTTCGGTCGCACGGCGCTGGGGGTTCACCCACCTGGCCCACTTCAGCCGGGCGTTCCGCGCGGCCTACGGGATGTCGCCGCGCGAGTGGCAGGAACGCAGCAGCCTGCCTGCCCTGGGGCGGCCGCTGCCCGACATGCCGGAGCAAGGGACTGCAACGTAAAGGCGGACACACGTGCCGTCTGTGATCCAGCACAGGGCAAACCATGGATGTCTTGACCAGTGGCCCCGGCAGCGGCGCGACGACCGGCCGCCTCGCCTACGTG
This sequence comes from Streptomyces sp. 5K101, assembly GCF_046506645.1. NCBI lineage: Bacteria > Bacillati > Actinomycetota > Actinomycetes > Kitasatosporales > Streptomycetaceae > Streptomyces > Streptomyces sp. 5K101. The sequence goes on from NZ_JBKFFO010000024.1 coordinate 56,289, forward strand.
GAAATCTTCACGGTGGACGGCGAGGCGGACCAGCCGGTCGGCGGGCCGAGCCTGACGGCGGGCGGCCGGGAGAAACACCTGGCCATCGCCCTTCAGTGCGGCGGGCCTGGGACGCTCACCCAGGACGGAAGGGAAGCGGTCCTGCGGGCGGGAGACTTCACGGTCTTCGAGGCCGCCCGTCCATGCCGGCTGCGGTCCGAAGGACAAACCGTGTGCTTTGTCGTCCCGCGCCATGCCCTGGGACTGAACAGCGCCGAACTGAGACGGATCACCTGGGTGACCGTCCGCGGAGACCAGGGGCTGGGCGCGCTGGTCTCGTGCTTCCTTTCCGGGCTCGCCACTCAAGCGGCGGACTGCGGACCCGAGGTGGGCGAGCGGCTCGCGGGCCACGCCATGAACCTCCTCGCGAGTCTCTTCGTCGGGCAGCTCGGCCATGACGGGGACGGGAGCGCCGAACCCGATGCTTCCCATGCGCTGCTCCTGCGGGTCAAAACGTTCATCGAAGAGCACCTCGCCGACCCCGGCCTGACACCGGGGGCGATCGCGAGCGCCCACCAGATCTCCGTGCGCTACCTGCACAAACTGTTCCAAGGCGAAGCCACGACCGTGAGCCGCTGGATCAAGCAGCGTCGCCTGGAGAAATGCCGCGAGGAACTCCACCGCGGCGGGCGATCCGCTCCCAGCGTGTCGGCGATCGCACAGCGTTGGGGATTCCCCCATCCCGCCCATTTCACCCGGGCGTTCCGGGCCGCCTATGGCATGTCCCCGAGCCAATGGCAGGCGGCGCACACTGCCGCCCCTGCTCGCTGAGGGGGCGGAAAAGAGCCACGCCAGGAGGGCGCATACAGCTTCCAGCGACGTGCTGGCGGCATGCGGGCCCTCGCCGGCTCCCGCCTCGACAGGCCGCGCACCGGCGCGGCGGCCTCTGGGTGATCAACCAACGTGAGTTGCGGCGCCTCGGATCGGCGTGACCTCGGCGGCGTGCCAGGATCACCGACCGCGATATCGCCTGGAGCCTGAACCCACTGAGCGTGTCGACATGCGCCGACCGTCTCGGCCAGAGACGGACGGCTGATCACGCTGAGCAGAACCGCTCAGCGGCGGGTGACGGTCGGCGACACCTGCCGTTCGCTGAAGAACAAGCAGCGGTGCGCGCGCCGTCAATCACCGCCCAGGCAGTGGTCTTAGCGTGACGATCAACACACACCGGGAGATCTGCGCATGATCCGTGTCATGTCGCCGGAAGGGCCGGTGTACCAACCCAACACCCCAGGAGATTGACATGTCTGACGCCATCGAGCCGGTTCAGCCGGTCCTGGAGCCCGCTGCAGCTGCCTTCGCGGAGGCGACCGCCAATCCGCCGTACCTGTTCGATCTCGGTCCGGTGGAGGGCCGCAAGGCGGTCGACGAGGTGCAGTCCGGCGAGATCGACAAGCCCGCGATCGACGAGGAGTGGGTCACCGTCCCGGGCGGGCCGACGGGCAGTGTCCGGGCGCGCATCATCAGGCCCGCCGGCGTCGAGGGGACGCTGCCGGTGATCCTCTACATCCACGGTGCGGGCTGGGTGTTCGGCAACGCCCACACGCACGACCGCCTGGTGCGCGAACTCGCCGTCGGCGCCCGCGCGGCCGTCGTCTTCCCCGAGTACGACCTGTCGCCCGAGGCCCGTTACCCGGTCGCCATCGAGCAGAACTACGCGGTCGCGCAGTGGGTCGTGGGGCAGGGTGTGTCCAAGGGACTGGACGGTTCCCGCCTGGCCGTCGCGGGCGATTCTGTGGGCGGCAACATGACCGCCGCGCTGACCCTCATGGCCAAGGAGCGCGGCGACGTCCCCCTGGTGCAGCAGGTGTTGTTCTACCCGGTCACCGACGCGAGCTTCGACACCGGCTCCTACCACCAGTTCGCGACCGGTTACTTCCTGCGCCGGGATGCCATGCAGTGGTTCTGGGACCAGTACACGACCGACGAGCAGCAGCGCGCCGAGATCACCGCCTCCCCGCTGCGCGCCACCACCGAACAGCTCACGGGCCTGCCCCCGGCCCTGGTCATCACCGCCGAGGCCGACGTGCTGCGCGACGAGGGCGAGGCCTATGCCAACAAGCTCCGCCAGGCCGGCGTCCCGGTCACCGCGGTCCGCTACCAGGGCATCATCCACGACTTCGTCATGCTCAACGCCCTGCGCGAGACCCACGCCGCCGAGGCCGCCATCAACCAGGCCATCGCCACCCTCCGCACTGCGCTCGGCACCGCCTGACCGCACTCAACCGGCACCGTGGCCACCTCGTAGCCAGGGTGCGCAAGCCCGGTGCCCTGACCTGCCGTCCGACCGGCGGGGCGGGTCAGGGCACCCTCCATACCACGCCCTCTTCATCACCACCGCACCAGGAGTTCTCCATGTCCACCACCCGTGTTCGCATCAGCCGCAAGGCGGCCGTCGCCGCCGCCGTCGCACTTGTCACCGCGGTCACGATCAGCATCAACGCCACCGCCTCCGCCACCCCATCCTCGTCCGCCACGCACCAGGGCGTGGTCCTGGAGAAGGACGCCCAGACTTTCGCCGACGCCGCCGCGAAGAACCCCCCGATCTACACCCTGTCCTACGCCGACGCCCGCAAGGCCCTGGACAGCGCCCAGTCCGGGCCCGTCGCCAAGCCCCCGGCCGACATCACCCACCGCACCATCAACGTCGGCCCCACCGGCAAGGTGACCATCCGCATAGTCCGGCCGACGGGTGTGAGCGGCAAGCTGCCCGCCGTGATGTACATCCACGGCGGCGGCTGGGTCCTGGGCAACGAGAACACCCACGACCGGCTGGTCCGGCAGATCGCCAACGGTGCCCGCGCCGCCGTCATCTTCGTCGACTACACGCCCTCGCCCGAGGCCCGCTACCCCATTGCCATCGAGCAGGTGTACGCCGCCACCAAGTGGGTCGCCGAGCACGGCAACGAGATCAACGTCGACGGCTCAAAGGTCGCCGTCGCCGGTGACAGCGTCGGCGGCAACATGGCGGCTGCCGTCACGCTCATGGCCAAGCAGCGCAGCGGACCGAAGCTGAGCGGGCAGATGCTCTTCTACCCCGTCACCGACGCCAACTTCACCACCCCGTCCTACCGGCAGTACGCCGACGGCCCCTGGCTGACCCGCAAGGCCATGAAGTGGTTCTGGGACGCCTACGCCCCGAACGCCAAGGACCGCAAGCAGATCCTGGCCTCCCCGCTGCGCGCCGACCTCAACCAGCTCAAGGACCTGCCCAAGGCCCTGGTCATCACCGCCGAGGCGGACGTGCTGCGCGACGAGGGCGAGGCATACGCAGCCAAGCTCCGCGCCGCGGGCAACGACGTCACCGCCGTCCGCTACGAGGGCACCATCCACGACTTCGCCATGCTCAACGCCCTCGCCAACACCAACGCCGCCAAGGCGGCCGTCGACCAGGCCAACCGCTTCCTCTACGCCGACCTCCACAGCGGTTCCTGACCCTTGCCGGGCGGCCCGGCCGACCGGGCCGCCCCAGGCCGCACCCCACATTCTCCGTGGCCGCACCCCAGACTCCCCGCAGCCGGACGCGGCGCCTTGGGCATCATCCACGACTTCGTCATGCTCAACGCCCTGCGCGACACCCACGCCGCCGAGGCCGCGATCACCCAGGCGATCAGCACCCTGCGCACGGCGCTCGGCACCGACTGACCGTCACTACTGCTTGACCCTCACCGTCACCGTCGCGTCCGCAGTGCCCCGGGCCGTCCCAGGGCCCTGCGTGTACGCGTCAGGGGCGTGTCCGAGAGAGGGCGGTGGTACCGCAGGAAGCATTCCGTAGAACAAATCGCACCAGAGAGTCGAACTCATGATGGAGAACCTGCCTGGCCCCTGGCCCCCAGGGCCGAATTCGCACGGGGTGGTCCCCCTGTCACTGCAGATCTTGTGGATCGTTGGGGACTCCCAACGGAGTCCGCTCCGAGCCGAGTTCCGTTTCGATCGCAATGATCCTCTTATCGTCTCGGTCACCTTCCGCCCGAAAATCGGGCCTCCCGTCACCTGGAAGATCGGCCGTGACCTTCTCCACGACGGCCTGCTGGCGCCGGCGGGGATCGGGGACGTGCGGATCTGGCCGAGGATCAGCAAAGGTCGGCCGATGCTGCGCCTGCGCCTGGAGCGCTGCGGCATGCAGGTGCTGTTCGAACTGGATCTGCACCGGGTGGAGGACTGGCTTTTCGAGACATACGACCTGGTCCCGCCCGGCGAGGAACTCACCGGTCTCGACTGGGACGCGCTGGTGGCCAACCCGCTCGAGGACCACTGACCGCAACGTCGACGGCCCTTCGCGCTTCGCTCGCCGGGGCGACAGGACTACAAGGGCCGGCCGGAGCCGGCCACAGGAGACGCTCTGGCGGCGAAGGTGCTCAGGCGGTACCCATCAGTCCAGCAGAATGCTGCGCAGGTTGGGGATGAGGTGCCGGACGAGCCGTTCGTCCGACATCTCGGCCAGCGGCCCGCTCCTGAAGACGTACCGGGAGAACGTCACCCCGATGAGATAGGCGCCCACAGACGCCACGCGCTCCTCCAGTTCGGGGCCGGGAATCACCTGCCGGTACATCTCCAGACTGTCCTGCTGCATCGCGGTGAACAACCGCTTGGCGGTCTCCTCCTCAGAGGCCACCGCACGCAACATGGCCACGAACGGGTCGCTGCCTCCGCTCTCGGCCATGCGCCGGACGTAGGACCGGGCGATGCGCGTCGGCAAGGTCTTGGTGTCGCCGGCCACTTCCGCCATGAGCGTGCGGGGGCTGGGGACCGCGGCGAGGAACAACTGTTCCTTGGATGTGAAGTGCCGCAGGACCAGGCCGTGAGTCACTCCGGCCCGGCGCGCGACATCGCGGACGGTCGTCTTGGCGTAGCCGCGCTCGGCGAAGGCAGCCCGGGCGGCTTCGAGGATCGCGGCCCTGCTTGCTTCCGGGTCCCGCCTGCGCTTCTTTGCCGGAGCGGCGTCCTGGTCGGCGAGGTTCGTGGGTGGCGTGTCCATCCCGTAAGTATACACGAGGTTACTAACATGATGACCTAGTGGTCATTAGGCGCGCGAACAGTGGTTTCCTGTTTGCACTGATTCATCACTATTTGCTCCGAGCAAGCAAACTCTTTAAGTGACCACCTGGACATCAGAAGCCCGAGGGACTACCTTCACTAATGACCAAGCGGTCACCAGCGAGTCGGCTTGCTCGGTCTGCTCGGCGGCCGAACCGTCGCTGCCGTTCACCACAAGAGAAAGAAGGCCAGTCATGGCACCTGAGTCCCTCACCCCGGCCAACACCACCGTCGTCCTCGTCGACTACGCCGTCGGTTTCGCGAACCTCCTGCGCTCCCATGACCTCGCGGAGCACATCAACAACGTCGTGGGCCTGGCGAAGACCGCGAAGTGGTACGGAAGCGGCCTGGTGGTGACCAACGGCCAGTCCAGCAAGCCGTCCGGCCCGCTGTACCCGGAACTGCTGGAGGCCCTCGGCGACCAGCCGGTCATCGAGCGCGCGGTCGACTTCAACTCCTTCCTCGACGAGTCGTTCGCCGAGGCGGTCCGGGCGGAGGGCCGCCAGAACCTGGTGATCGGCGGCATCGCCACCGACGGGTGTGTGCTGCAGACCGTGCTCGGCGGCCTGCGTGAGGGCTACCGCGTGCACGTGGCGGTCGACGCCTCCGCCAGCCCCTCGCTCGAGGCCCACAACGCGGCGATCCAGCGCATGGTCCAGGCCGGTGCCGTCCCGGTGACCTGGTTCTCCCTGGCCGCCGAGTTCCAGCTCGACCCCCAGTTCCACGACGCCCCCCACCGCATGCGCCTGATGCAGGAGAACGTGCCGGCCATGGCCATGAGCGCCCGCTCCTTCGGCAACGCCGTCGAACTGGGCAAGCGCGCCGCCGCCTGAGGCTGTCGACGCGAGCACGGCGAGTACCGGCCAGTCATCACACCCATCCCATAGCGGGTCGCGGCCCGCCACGCAGAGAGGAGATCGCCCATGAGCGAGATACAGGAGGACCGGCTGCTGTCCGGGCGGACCGTTCTGGTGGCGGGCGCGACCGGTGGCATCGGCGAGGGAATGACCCTCGCCCTGCTTCGCCAGGGAGCCACCGTCGTGGCCACCGGTCGCAGCGAGGAACGACTGGCTGGTCTCGCCGACTACGTCAGGGCAGCCGGGCAGCCCGGCACCCTGATCACCCGGACCGTCAATGTCGGCGATGCCGACAGCGAGAAGGTGCGCGCACAGCTGTCGCCCTTTGGCGCGCTGGACGGCGCCGTCGTCTCGATCGGCGACTGGGGGAGCCCGGAGCGCACCGGCATCCTCGACATCTCCGACCGTGAGTGGGAGGAAATGATCGCCTCCAACCTGACGAGCCATTTCCACGCGCTGCGTGCGCTAACCCCCCTGCTGTCCCGAGAGGGAGCGCTGGTGCACCTGAGCGGTTTCAGCGCGGACATCCCCTATCCGTTCGCCGCCCTCGTGGGAGCCACCAACGCGGCGAAGAAGTCACTGGTGCGCTCACTGGACGCGGAACTGAACGGTGCGGGCCCGGGCGTGTACGAGCTCATCATCGGCCCCATCCGCACCCGTCCACGGGCCGCGATCGGAGCGGACAACCCCGGCTGGTTCAGCGCCGAGGACCTCGGGCAGCACGCGGGCCGGCTCGTCGCCCGCAGCGGCCCGTACGCCGACGCCCCGCTGCAGTACCTGATCACCCGCGCCCACGGCGTGCGGACCACCCCACCCCAGTAGGACCCCACCCCAGTAAAGGACACGTGCGGATCCCCGTCCCCGTACGGAGACCGCGGAGGCATCCATGCGCACCATCGACAGCTCACCGCCGGCCTCTCGGCTTCCCCTGCCCGACAGTCTCGCCGCGGTCGCGATCCGGCCGGGCGACAGCGACTACGACAACGTGCGGCACACCTACACCCGCACCGGATCACCGGCCGCCGTGATACGCGTTCGCGATCACGAGGACATCGCAGCCGCCTTGGCCCACGCCCGCACCGCACGGCTTCCCCTCACCGTGCGCAGCGGCGGCCACGGCATCAGCGGCCGCTCCACCAACGACGGCGGCATCGTCGTCGACCTCTCCTCACTCAATGCCGTGAAGGTGCTCGACGCCCGATCCGGGCTGGTACGTGTGGAGGCGGGAGCACGCTGGGGAGACGTCGCCGCCCAGCTCGCGCCCCACGGTCTGGCCCTGTCCTCCGGGGACACCGGAGACGTCGGAGTCGGCGGGCTGGCCACCACCGGCGGTATCGGCCTCATGTCCCGCCTGCACGGCCTCACCATCGATCACATGCGCGCCGCCGAGCTGGTCCTGGCGGACGGCTCCCTCGTGCGGACCGACGCCGATCACGACCCGGACCTGTTCTGGGCGGTGCGCGGCGCGGGAGCCAACTTCGGGGTCGCGACGGCGTTCGAGTTCCAGGCCGAGCCGGTGGGCGACGTGATCGCCACGGTCACCGTTTTCGACGCCGGGGACACAGCGGCGTTCCTGACCCGGTGGGGGGCTGCCGTGGAGGCGGCGCCCCGAACGGTCACCAGCTTCCTGACGCTCATGTCGGGCCCCGGTGGACAGCCCGTCGCCCAGGCGATGACCGTGCACGCGGGGGCGGACACCGAGACTGCGCGTGAGGCGCTCGCACCCGTGCTGTCCTCCGGGCCCGTGCTGCGGAACCAGGCCTTCGTCACTCCGTACCACCAGCTGCTGCCAGCCACGCACGCGGCGCAGTACGCGCAGCAGCCGCTCACGGTGTCGCGGTCCGGGCTGCTGGAGCACCTCACCGAGCCCGCCGCCGCGGCCATCGCATCGCTGCTGGTGGCCGCAAGGGCGCCCATGGTGCAGCTGCGGTCCGTCGGCGGAGCGGTCAACGACACGCCCTCGACCGCGACGGCCTACGCGCACCGCACGCAGAACTTCTCGCTGATGGCCGCCACCGTGCCGGCGGGACGCAAGAACCTCGACCGGCACTGGGAACAGCTTCACCCACACCTGAAGGGGCTCTACCTGAGCTTCGAAACGGGCACCGGACCACGACAGCTGCGGGACGCCTTCCCGGGAGCGGTGCTGGACCGGCTGGTGCTCCTCAAGTCGCGCTACGACCCCGACCACGTCTTCGACAACAACTTCGCCCTGCCCTCGGCGGGCCTTCCCGGCTGACCCGCATCACGGCAGCCCCGGGGCGACACGTCGACACGGACCGCGCGCCCCGGTCAACGTACCCACCACCCGTACTTCCTGCGGAGAGGTCCGACAGCCATGCCCAGCACACACCTCACCGAGTTCCAGTCCATCCCCACCTCGGGCGCCCGGGGCGTGGAGCCCTTCGACCTGGACGGCCTGCATTTGCTCGCCATTCCCCAGCTCGCCTACGACGTGCCGGGCACCCCGGTGGACATGAACGGGGGAGACAGCGACACCGACCTGCTGCTGCTCAAGCGTGGCAAACAGGGGTACGAGCCGTTCCAGCGTGTGTCGTTGCCGGGCGGCGAGGACGCGGAGTTCTTCCGCATCGGCGACCGCGCCTTCCTCGCCGTGGCCAGCATCCGCACCGGTAAGGGCCCTTATCAGTTCGCCGCCACCTCGCGTGTCCTGGAATGGGACGGCAGCTCCTTCGTCGAGTTCCAGTCCTTCGACAGCTTCGCCGCCAAGCAGTGGAAGCACTTCACGATCGAGGACCGTCACTTCCTGGCCCTGGCCCAGGGGGTGGTCATCCCCGGGCGGGAGGACGACAACCTGCCCTCCCCGATATTCGTCTGGGACGGTGAACGCTTCGTCCACTTCCAGGACATCGACTCGAAGTGGGCGTACAACTGGCATGCCTTCACCGTCGACGGCCAGCACTTCCTGGCGCACGCGGAGCACGTCGGTCCGTCGGTGCTCTACCGCTTCGACGGAGAGAAGTTCCAGCCGCACCAGGAGCTGGCCGACCGGCACGGCCGCGCGTTCGTGCACTTCACCGCAGGCGGCGACTTCTTCCTGCTGGTGGCCCGGCTGCAGAGCGAGTCGCAGCTGCTGCGCTGGGACGGCTCGCGCTTCGTCGTCCATCAGACGCTGCCCGGGCTGGGAGCGCGCGAGTTCGCCGTCGTACCGGCCGCGGACGGGACCGTGTACGTCGTGCGCGTGAACTTCGTCCTGGGCACTCCGGCCGACCCGACCACCGACCTCGACTCCGAGATGTACCAGTGGCGCGACGGGCAGCTGGTGCAGACAGAGACCTTCCCCACCACGGGCGCCACCGACGTCGCCGTCATCGACGACGACGAGGAGGGCCTGCTCATCGCGGTCTCCCACAGCCTCACCGCCGACGTGCGCTTCGCCGCGCGCACCGTCCTCTACCGCTTCGCCCCCTAAAATCCCCGCCCCCCTCCGCTCCTTTTGCTCCACGACAAGGAACGCCCATGGCCGCCAACGAAAGCCCCGAGCTCGTCGACCTGTTCACCACCTACACGGCCGGCCCCACCAGCATCGGCGCCCACCTCACCCGTACCGCCGCCGCCGACACGGCCGACGCACCGCTGATCGTCGCCACCGGCACCGACTTCGCGCTCTACCCCGGCGGTGGCAAACCGCCCACGGTCGAGGGCTTCCGCTTCTCCACCCAGGGCTTCAAGGAACTCGCCGGCGTGTCCCACCTCGGCCCCGCCCTCGCCACCCTGGTGCAGCTGCGGGAGAAGTACGCCGCCCCCGGCTGGCGCGCCGACGCCGAACGGCTGCTGACCCAGGTGCGGCGCAGCCGCGAGGCGAACAGCGCCGAGCTGTGGCGCGACACCATCGCCGTCGAGACCTACCGCGGCCGCGAGCAGGCCATCGCCGACATGGTCGACTACACCTTCGCCGTCACCGACCGCTTCCTCAGCGCGGCCCTCAAGGACGAAAGCCGTTTCAACGCCGCCGCCCTGCGCACCGAGTACCTGGACAAGGGCAGCGCCGAAGGCCACGGAACCGTCAACCACATGATGATCGCCACGTTCTTCCTCACCGGGCTGGACATCTCCCGCCGGATCATCCACTGGTTTGGTGAGCAGGAGATCGACTGGAGCCGGGCCATGGTGGTCATCGCCGGCAAGCAGGGGCGTCCCACCGCCGGTGTCACCTGGAACACCTCCAGCGTGGCCACGATGCTCCTGGGCGCCTCCGGCTACCAGCTCCCTCTCGAACGCCTCTACATGGCGCCCCACGCCCCCACCTTCACCACCCCGCTCGACGCAGATCTGTCGAAGGTGGCAGCCCTGGAGCAGCCACTGCGCCAGATCTGGTCCAACACCCGCGCCACCGTCGAACTGGGCGATCTGATGTTCTCCGGGCTTCCCCGCTACGCCCCAGGCCGCCTCGCCGTCCCCGACATCACCGACCCGTCCGTCAGCGAGATCAGCGAGATGCCCGTCATCCACGGCCCCGACGACTGGCGCGCCATGACCACCCGCCTCCGAATGGTCATGGAGGACCCGCGCCAGCTCCTGTCCGGCTCCGTCACGGACTACGCCGTCAGCCAGCTCGTCGCCGCCGACAACAACCCCGCCAAGGTGACCGTCCCCGGCCTGGACAACGTCACCTACCCGACCGGGCTGTGACCACCCGCAGCGGGAGGTGCCGCCCGGCACCCCCCCCCCGACGCCAGGAGCACGCCACCATGCCTCCGCTCAGCTTCGACCAGGCCCGCCACCTCGACGTAGAGGGAGGCAGGATCGCCTTCTACGAGACCGGTACGGGCAGCCACCCCATCGTCTGGGTGCACGGTCTGCCCCTGGACTCCCGCTCCTGGGCCGCCCAGAAGGAGTTCTTCGACCCCCACGCCCGCAACGTCTTCCTCGACCTGCGCGGCTACGGCGCCTCCGACAAACTGCCTCCGAACGTGGGCAGCGTCACCGCGCTGTACACCGCCGACCTCACTGCCCTCATCACCCACCTCCGCCTGGAGAGCCCCACAGTGGTCGGCTTCGCGTCCGCAGGGCACGTCGCACTACGGTTCGCCGCTCAGCACCCTCAGCTGCTAGGCAAGCTCGCCGTCCTCAACGGCTCCCCCAAGTTCCGCCGCAGCCACGACTGGCCACACGGTTTCGACGACGCCAGCATCGCCCACTTCACCGGCGCCGCCCGCGAGGGCGGCATCGAAGGAATCACCGACGCGGTCCTCGACCCAGACCTGGTTTTCGCCGACGTCGACACCGCCCGCGCCACGGAGCTCGGCTCCTGGTTCAGCGAGATGAGCTACAACGCGGGCGTGGAGACCCTGCTCGGCTTCTTCGACAACATCTCACTCGACGACGACCGCCACCTGCTGCCCGCCATCACCGTCCCCACCTTGGTGATGAGCAGCACGATCGGCCAGGAAGTCCCCTCGAGCGTCTCCCTGCACCTCCGCCAGACCATCCCCCAGTCCCGTCTGGCCGAACTCCCCGGCACCGACCACTTCGCCTTCGCCACCCGTCCTGACCTCGTCAACGCCCTGCTGCACTCCTTCATCAACGACCGGCCCAGCCCCGATCACTGATCACGCAACCGTCCCCCAGGCCACGGGCCGGTCGGGCCGGTCGGGCCGAGGACTCCCGCCACGAGCGGAAGTGGCCACACAGCGGCGCAGCTGGGGCCTTGACCCTTGATCTTGGACACACGAGACACTGGATCCTGAGGATCTGAGTGGGCGGTTCGTGAGTTGATGTCCGTTCCGGACTTGGTTACCGCTTCTTGCTGAAGGTGCCGGGCTCGGCCTCGGTGAGGATTCCTATTGCGACCAGGCGTTTCATCTTGGCGCGGGTGCGTT
>NZ_JBKFFO010000025.1:0-67473 GCF_046506645.1 Streptomyces sp. 5K101
TCACCCTCGTCGGGCTTTCCTCCGGGCGCTTCCCTTCGGTCTTGCGTTTCCGACTCTATCAGATCTTTCCGATCCGATTTCCTCGGTGCTTTCCAGTTCTTCGCTTTCGCGCTTCCCTTTCCGGCGGTTCCGACTCTATCAGATCCTTTCGGGCCCGATTCCCAGTCAGCGGGATTTGCCTTCCCGGCCGTTGGGCCGTTCCGACGCTCAAACCCTAGCGGATTTCCCGGGCGACTCATAATCGAGTCGTCGAAATGAATTTCGGCATGCCGAAATTCGTCCCGGCTGGGAGATCGTGCTGAGTTTGGTTGCCGCATCTGCGGCGAGGATGGCTGTCGAGGAACCGTTCCGCCTCCGCGACAACTCGAAGAACCTTACGGATCGGCGGGGGCTGTGTCAACTCTCCCCCGCCGGCGTCCCGGTACCTGTCCTCAGTCCAGGTCGGTGAGCCGTCCGCCGGCGTCCGGCTGGTCGTGCTCGACCCGGCGCAGCACGCGGATCAGCAGTTCGCCGAGCCGGGCGCGCTCGTCCGGGGCGAGGTCCTGGAGCAGGTCCTCCTCGAACGTCGTCGCCATACGCATCGCCTCGAGCCACTTCGTGCGGCCCTCGTCCGTCAGCTCGACGATCACGCGGACGCGGTTGCTCTCGTCCCGGTCGCGGGTCACCAGGCCCTCGCCGGCCATCCGGTCGATGCGGTGGGTCATGGCGGCCGGCGTGAGGCCGAGTCGCTTGGCGAGCTCCCCCGGGCCGAGGCGGTAGGGGGAGCCCGAGAGGACCAGGGTCTTGAGGACCTCCCACTCGGCGTTGCTGATGCCGAGGGCGGCGACCTGGCGGCCGTACGCGACGTTCATCCGGCGGTTGAGCCGCCCGAGGGCGGAGACCACCTTCTCGACCTGTGGGTCGAGATCGCCGTACTCGCGCTGGTAGGCGGCGATCTGCTCGTCGAGGCTCGGCTCCTGCGGGCCGGAGACGGCGTCCGCGGGGGTCTCAGTAGGCATGCGCGGAAGTATCGCACGGCACTCGTTGGCCTTGAAGTCCTTCAGTGTGTATTGTTGAGGCTCTAACTTTACTGTTGAAGTCTTCAGACTTCAGTCCTCCAGGTCCTGCAGGACCTCTGCCGAAGTGGGTGAGTGTGACCAAGGCGAAGGGTGCAGCGATGCGCCGGATCCAGGCGGGGAACGCGCTGAGCGCGTTCGGGCTCGGCTTCACCGTTCCGTACCTCTACGTCTATGTGGCGCAGGTGCGCGACCTGGGCGCGAGTACATCGGGCGTGGTGCTCGCCGTCTTCGCCCTGGCTGCCCTCGTCGCTCTGCCGTTCACGGGGCGGGTCATCGACCGGCGCGGGCCGCTGCCCGTACTGGTGGGGGCCGCGGTGCTGGCGTCCGTGGGAGCGGCGGGCATGGGGTTGTCGGGGAGCGTGCCGACCGTCGTCCTGTCCGCGGCGGTGCTCGGTGCCGGGACGGCCGTCATGCAGCCGGCTCTGGCCACCATGATCGTCTGGTGCTCGGAGACCACGACGCGCACCCGCGCCTTCGCCATGCAGTTCTTCCTGCAGAACCTCGGTCTCGGCATCGGTGGCCTCATCGGCGGACACATCGTCGACGAGAGCCGGCCCGCCAGCTTCACGTTGCTGTTCGGCATCGAGGCCGCGATGTTCCTCGTCCTCGCCGGCATCGCGCTGACCGTACGGCTGCCCGAGTCCGCGTCGCTGCGCAGTGCCCGGCCCGCCGACACGGAGGCCAGGGCCAGGGGCGGGGTCCGCGCGCTGCTCGGGCACCGGGCGATGGTGCAGCTCCTCGTTCTGGGCTTCGTCCTCTTCTTCGCCTGCTACGGGCAGTTCGAGTCGGGACTCGCCGCGTACGGCACCGAGGCGGCCGGGATCGAGCCCGCCACCCTGGGCACGGCGCTCGCCGCCAACACCGCGGTGATCGTGGCCGCGCAGTTCCTCGTGCTGAGGTTCGTCGAGCGCCGCAGCCGCAGCCGGGTCATCGCGTCGGTCGGTCTGATCTGGGCCGTCGCGTGGATCGCCGCGGGCTACGCGGGTCTCGGCCACGGCAGCCAGGCCATGGCGACCGCCGCGTTCATCTCGACGTACGCGCTGTTCGGGCTCGGCGAGGCCATGCTGTCGCCGACCGTCGCCCCGCTGGTCGCCGACCTTGCGCCGGATGCGATGGTCGGGCAGTACAACTCGGCGTTCGCCCTGGTCAAGCAGCTCGCGCTGGCGGTCGGTCCGGCCGTCGGCGGTCCGATGGGCGCGGCGCTGCACGGGCCGTACATCGTGACGTTCGTGCTGTTCTCGCTCGGCATCACCGTGCTCGCGCTGCGGCTGGGCAAGCGGCTCACTCCGGTGCAGGACCGGCCGTCGCTCGCGGTGAAGTCCCGCGTGGTGACCGTGCACAAGCCCGAGGAGGCCGTCGCCCCCGCCCAGTGACGGTCAGGGGAGGGCGAACTCGCACCAGACGGCCTTGCCGCCGCCCGGCGTACGACGGCTCCCCCAGGACGAGGCGATCGTCGCGATGATCGAGATGCCGCGGCCCGCCTCGTCCTCGGACTCCGCCCGGCGGCGGCGCGGCAGGTGCTCGTCCCCGTCCGTCACCTCGACGATCAGCCGCCGGTCCGTGCGGCGCAGTCGCAGGCGCATGGGCGGGGAACCGTGCTTGAGGGAATTGGCCACCAGCTCGCTGACCGCCAGGACGCCGAGGTCGTGGAGCTCGGGCGAGAAACGCCAGGAGGCCAGCACCCCGGAGGCGAAGGCACGCGCGCGGGGCGCGGCCTCGATGCCGCCGAGGAGGTCCAGCGCGGCGTTGTGGAACAGCTCGGCGTCGGCGCCCTTGCGGGTCGGGTGCTGCAGGACGAGGAGCGCGACGTCGTCGTCGTGCTCGGCGGTCACGCCCAGGGAGCGGATCAGCCGGTCGCAGACCACCTGCGGGCTGCCGGTCGCCCCCGCCAGCGCGCGCTCCAGCGCGGCCACGCCCTCGTCGATGTCCTCGCGCCGGCGCTCCACCAGCCCGTCTGTGTAGAGGACGGCGGTGGCGCCGGGCGGGAGGTCGATGGAACCCGAGGTGTGCAGGTAGCCGCCGGTGCCGAGCGGGGGGCCGGTGGGCTCGTCGGCGCGGCGGACGCTGCCGTCCTGGTCGCGGACGAGGATCGGCAGGTGCCCGGCCGACGCGTACACCAGGCGGCCCTCGTTCGGGTCGTGGACCGCGTACACACAGGTGGCGATCTGGCTGGGGTCGATCTCGGAGGCGAGCCCGTCGAGCAGCTGGAGCACCTCGTGGGGCGGCAGGTCCAGACGGGCGTAGGCCCGTACGGCGGTGCGCAGCTGGCCCATGACGGCCGCCGCGCGGACACCGCGGCCCATCACGTCGCCGATGACCAGGGCCGTGCGGCCGGCGCCGAGCGTGATCACGTCGTACCAGTCGCCGCCGACCGCCGCGTCCGTGCCGCCGGGCTGGTAGGTGGCGGCGAACCGCAGGTCGTCGGGCTGCTCCAACTCCTGCGGCAGGAGCGAGCGCTGGAGGGTCACGGCGGTCTCGCGGTGGCGCCGCTCGCTGGCGCGCAGCCGCTCGGCGGCCTCGGCGTGGTCGGTGACGTCGGCCGCGAAGACGAGAACGCCGCCGGTCTCCTTGCCGCCGCCGGTCCGCTCGGCGGGCAGGCAGGTGACCGTGTACGAGCCCCCGCCCCGCGTCCTGCGGGACTTGACCGTGCGGGGCTTGCCGCTGCGCAGCACCTGGTCCATGAGCGGGAGCAGGCCCAGCTCGGCGAGCTCGGGGCAGCTGTCGGCGGCCGTGGTGCCGGGCGTGCGGTGACCGAAGGCGGCGGTGTACGCGTCGTTGACGTACGCGATGCGGTGGTCGGGGCCGTAGACGAGGGCGACCAGCGCGGGGAGGCGGCCGAGGATCTCCGGCACGGAGAAGTCCTCCAGCGCCGGGACGTCCGAGGGGGTCTCCTGCGGCTGTCCGGACTCACCGCGGGCCGCGGGCACCGATCCCTCGCCCCGCTGCGACGGCGAGAGCCCCTGATCGGTCCTCCGTGCTGCGGCGCGACGCTGCGTACCGGGGAGCCTGGGGCTCCAACGCGTGAAGTTCACTGACTTTCAAGCCTCAATGGGGGTCGTCGCCAAGGGTCACTCTGTGCAGGTGTGAGCCCACCTATGGTCACACGTCCAGTGTGGTCGACCGGACTGACAGTCCTTGTCACCCAGCTCCGGTCGGCGGCGTCAGGTGCCGGAAGGGCCGTCCGGGGAACTGTCCGCCGACTCGTCCGCGGCACTGTACGGCGGGCTGCTGTCCTTTCCCTCGCCGTTGCGTCTGCCGCCCGCGGCGAGTTCGAACTCGGCCCGCGGATGCTCCAGCGACCCGAGGGAGACGATCTCGCGTTTGAAGAGGCCGGCGAGGGTCCATTCGGCGAGGACGCGGGCCTTGCGGTTGAAGGTCGGGACGCGGCTGAGGTGGTAGGTGCGGTGCATGAGCCAGGCCGGATAGCCCTTGAGCTTACGGCCGTAGATGTGGGCCACGCCCTTGTGGAGCCCGAGGGAGGCGACCGAGCCGGCGTATTTGTGGGCGTACTGGTGCAGGGGCTGTCCGCGCAGGGCGGCGGCGATGTTCTCGGCCAGCACCTTGGTCTGGCGCACGGCGTGCTGGGCGTTGGGCGCGCATTCGGCGCCGGGTCTGTCGGAGGTGACGTCCGGGACGGCCGCGGCGTCGCCCGCCGCCCAGGCGTGGGCGACACCGTCGACGGTGAGGTGTTCGGTGCAGGCGAGGCGGCCGCTCTCGTTGAGCGGGAGGTCGGTGGCGGCGAGCAGCGGTGCCGGTTTGACGCCGGCCGTCCAGACCACGGTCCGGGTCGGGAAGCGGGAGCCGTCGCTGAGCACGGCGACCCGGTCCTCGCACGACTCGAGCCGCGTCTCCAGCCGTACGTCGATGTTCCGGGCGCGCAACTCGCGGACGGCGTAGCGGCCCATCTCCTCGCCGACCTCGGGCAGGATGCGCCCGGCCGCCTCGACGAGGATCCACTTCATGTCCTCGGGCTTGACGTTGTGGTAGTAGCGGGCGGTGTAGCGGGCCATGTCCTCGAGTTCGGCGAGGGCTTCGACACCCGCGTAGCCGCCGCCGACGAAGACGAAGGTGAGGGCCGCGTCGCGGATCGCCGGGTCGCGGGTGGAGGACGCGATGTCCATCTGCTCGATGACGTGGTTGCGCAGGCCGATGGCTTCCTCGACCGTCTTGAAACCGATGCCGTAGTCGGCGAGGCCGGGGACGGGGAGGGCGCGGGAGACGGAGCCGGGGGCGATGACGAGCTCGTCGTAGGTGATGTCGACGGCTCCGGTGCCCTCCTCCTCGGTGGCGAGCGTGGTGATGGTGGCCGTCCGCTTGGCGTGGTCGACGGCACGGGCCTCACCGATGACGATCGTGCATCTGTGGAGGACGCGGCGCAGGGGGACGACCACATGGCGCGGGGAGACGGAACCGGCCGCGGCCTCCGGCAGGAACGGCTGGTACGTCATGTAGGGATCGGGGGTGACCACCACGATCTCGACGTCGCCGCGGTCGAGCTCCGGCTTCAGCTTCCGCTGGAGGCGCAGCGCGGTGTACATCCCGACGTAGCCGCCGCCGACGACCAGAATGCGGGTGCGCGGCGAGGTGCCGGAGGTCGTGCCCCGGGAGTTTGCAGCCTTCACCATCCCATGACGCAACGTCGTCGTTCGTTTGTCCACAGGCTCGGCGAATTGTGTGACCGGAAGCCGTCGCCGGCCCTGCCGCGGCACAGCTCGGGGCATAACGGAAGCCGAGCAGGTCAGGCCGGGCGGGGTGGCAGGAGCCAGGGGGTGGAATAGGGATCCTTCCGGTCCTTGCTCCGATCGGGGGGCGCTCCGTGCGAAGTACCCCCTTCTGAATTGACTCCGGCTCAACTATGTTCGTCATCGGTCGGGGTGCCAGGTCATGGCACGCCCGGCAGACCAGGGCGGGGATGTCTCCGGGGGGAGACGACATGACCGGGGGAACGGTATGCACATTCAGGATTCGCATTGGCAGACCGCCGTCGCGCAGGCTTCGGTGACGGACGGCAATGGGAGCGGCCCGACGGGTCCGATAGGGACGGGCCGTTCGGCGCCGCTGCGCGTGGACGCGCAGCGCAATCTCGAGCATGTCCTGCGCGCCGCCCGCGAGGTGTTCGGCGAGCTGGGGTACGGGGCGCCGATGGAGGACGTGGCCCGGCGCGCCCGGGTCGGGGTGGGCACGGTCTACCGCCGGTTCCCGAGCAAGGACGTGCTGGTGCGGCGGATAGCCGCGGAGGAGATCTCCCGGCTGACCGAGCAGGCGCGTACGGCCCTCGGGCAGGAGGAGGAGCCGTGGTCGGCGCTCTCCAGGTTCCTGCGCACCTCAGTGGCGTCCGGGGCCGGGCGGCTGCTGCCGCCTCAGGTCCTGCGGGTCCAGGTGGACGGCGACGAGGCGGCGGGGCGGGCCGACGACCTGCCGGGGCAGGCGCGCGAGGACATGCGGGTGCCGCAGCAGCGGGCGGGTGCGCCGTCGGGGCTGCGGGTGGTCGGGCCGCGCGCGGTGCCGGCCGAGGAGCAGGACGACGCGGGCGCGGCGGACCTGCTGGAGGTCGTGGGCCGACTCGTCGAGCGGGCACGGGCCGCGGGTGAGCTGCGCGATGACGTGACGGTGGCCGACGTGCTGCTGGTGATAGCGACGGCTGCGCCGTCGCTGCCCGACGCGGCGCAGCAGGAGGCCGCGTCGGCCCGGCTGCTGGACATCCTGCTGGAGGGTTTGCGGCCGCGGTCCGCATGAGGTTGCACACGGGCGCTCCTGCCCCGTGGCTCGTTCCGGCGGCGCTCTGACGTCAACCGCCCTTGTCGCCGCGGCCGATTGATTGTGCCTCTTTCGCATGACTGGCGAAGTGAGGTTCCGGGGAAGTCTCCCCGGACGAGTGGTCGCGGCGCATATGGGTTCGGCGTACGGCCGCGCTGTGGCACGCTGGCCCGGTCATTCGGGTCCTAAGTGCTTACGGGGGCTTCCGCGATGAGCGGTGACCATCAGGACGAGTCACTCGCCGGTGCGGGCGGCTCCGGGACGGCCGGACCGTCTCGGCGGATACCCGGCCAGGGCAGACGCCGTGGCGCGTCCGGCGTGCCGCGGCCGCATGGCGGCGAGGCGAACCACCGGGCGGACGGCGCGGACACCGGCGGGGCGGACCCCGGCGGGGCGCGCGAGCGGGATCAGGCGGACCCGGAGAAGTACGCGGTTCCGCAGCAGCGTGACGGCAGCGCCGGTTCGGTGCTGCCGCCGCGCGAGCTCCCGCCGGCGGACTCCGAGCTGATCCAGCGCATGCGGGCCGGCGACGACGGCGCCTACGGGGAGTTGTTCCGCCGCCACTGCGAGGCCGTCCGGCGGTACGCGCGCACGTGCTGCCGCGACGCGCACACCGCGGACGACCTGACCGCGGAGGTCTTCGCGCGGACCCTCCAGGCGGTGCGCGGCGGTGCCGGGCCGGAGCAGGCGGTGCGGGCGTATCTGCTCACCACCGTCCGCCGGGTCGCCGCTGCCTGGACGAAAACGGCGAAACGGGAGCAACTGGTCGACGACTTCGCGGCGTTCGTCGCGGAGGCGGCGCGCAGCCCGGACTCTGCGACGGACGACACGCTCGGCCTCGGAGCGGACGTGCGCGCGATGCACGAGGCCGAACAGTCGCTGGCCATGCAGGCGTTCCGGTCCCTGCCCGAGCGCTGGCAGGCGGTGCTGTGGCACACGACGGTGGAGGAGGAGTCGCCGAGCGACGTGGCGCCCCTCTTCGGCCTGACCGCCAACGCGACGGCGGTGCTGGCCAGCCGGGCCAGGGAAGGCCTCAGGCAGGCGTATCTCCAGGCGCATGTGAGCACGGCGCTCACCGCGGGCGGCGACTGCGCCCGGTACGCGGACCGGCTGGGCGCGTATGCCCGTGGTGGGCTGCGGATGCTGGCGGAGCGGGGACTGCGCAAGCACCTGGACGACTGCGTCAAGTGCCGTCTGGCCGCCGGTGAGCTGGCCCATGTGAACGCGGGCATTCCCGCACTGCTGCCGATCGCGGTCGTCGGCTGGTTCGCCGCCGGGTACTCCCTCAAGGCGGCGGGAATCGTCGCCGGCGGGGCCGTGGGCGCAGCGGGGGCGGGTGCCGCCGCGGCCGCCACGTCAGGCGCGTCGGGCACGGCGGGCGCGTCGGGCGGTGCCGTCGGCGCGGCGGCCGTGGAGGGGCTCGGTGCGCCCGCGAAGGCCGGGATCGCGGCGGCCGTGGCCCTCGCCGCGACGGCCGGGCTGGTGTGGGCGCTGTTGGGTGACGCCGAGCCCGAGCCGGAGCCCATGGCCAAGCCACCGGTCACTCAGCCCGTCGCGCCGGAGCCGGCCGCACCCCGGCCGCAGCCCGACCCGCCGGCGCCGCCCGCGCCCGTTCCCCCAGCGGCCGCGCCCGTACCGAAGCCAAGCGCCCCTCCCACGCCGACGCCGACGCCCGCCGAGCCGAAGCGCACCCCGACACCCACGCCGACACCCACACCGACACCGACGCCGACGCGGACTCCTTCACCGACCCCGACACCCACGCCGCCTGCCCCGCAGCCGAAGGTCTACCAGGTCAACCGCCTGGGCTACGGCGTCTTCGGCGACCACACCGGCCCCGAGGTGCGGCACGACGAGAGCAGCTGGATGTGGCAGCGCTCGGGCATGTCGATCGGCGGCAGGCAGTACGGGCACGGGGTGACGGTGCACGGCAGGTCGTCCGTCACCATCGACCTCAACCGCGACTGCATGGCCTATGACGCGCTCGTCGGCGTCGACGACCTGACGCCGGGCGTGCGTGCGGTGCGCTTCTCGGTGTACGGGGACGGGGTCAGGCTCTGGCGCTCGGCCGCTCTCCGGCGCGGCGACGCGGCGGTGCCGGTCCACGTGCCGCTCGCCGGCCACGCGACGCTGCGCCTGGTCGTGGAGCCGGCGGACCTGTCGGGCATGGCGGCGCTGGCGGACTGGGCGGAGTCCCGGATCACCTGCCGCTAGACAGCGACCGCAGGGGCGTGCCCCTCGGCCCGGCGCGCTACGCCTGGAGCGTGCGGCGTTTGGGGACGCCGCCCGCCACCGCGCGGCGGCGCGGTGCCGCCGTGCCCGTCCAGCAGGTGCCGCGGCGGGACAGGAGCCGGCGCAGCCACAGTTCCGTGGAGACCAGGTCGGCCAGGCCGTCCAGCGGGACGGGTTCCCCTTCGGACGCGGCACGCAGCGCCTTGCGGACGACGCGCGCCTCCACCAGGCCCGCATCCGCGAGCAGCGGGGCGTCGAACAGGGCCATCAGATGCGGGAGCGCGGCCCGCAGGCCGGTGCGCGCCGCCGCCGTCGCCGTGTGGGAGGCATGCGTCGTGGCGCCCCAGCCCGGCGGGAGGTCGTGGATGCCGGCCCCCGCGAGGACCGTGCGCAGCACCGATGCCCGCGCCCCCGGCTGCACCCGCAGCGATTCGGGGAGGTCGCGGCCGGCGCGTACGACCTGGTTGTCGAGGAAGGGGGCGTGCACCCGCTGGCTGCGGATCTCGGCGGCCTGTTCCAGGATGCGCTGGTCCGCGGCGTGGCGGCTGAGCGCCGCCCGGGCCCGGGCCTCGCCGGGCCGTTGCACGGACGTCGGCCGTGTCGCCGCCTCCATCAGGCGAACCGATACTTCAGCGAGCGCCTCGCCGGTCAGCCAGCGCGCCGCGGGGCCGGGCCGGGCCCAGTGCAGCGCGGCGAGCGAAGCGCCGACCGCGCCGTTGAGACCGACCGCGCCCGCACGGTTCGCGGTGAGCAGCCGGTCGGCAGCGGCTTCGAGACCGGCGCGGTAGGGCGTACGGGCCAGGCGTCGCGCCGCCCGGTACACGGTGAGCGGCACGAACAGTGACTGCGGCGACGCCCCGTCGGCCCGGGCCAGTGCGGTGACCGGCCGCAGCAGATGGCGTCGGCGCCGGTCCATCAGCAGATCCGCGAGCCGCGCCGGATGCGCGTCCAGCACCTGCCGCGCGCCCGCCCCGGTGAAGTGGTCGGCGCTGCCGGCCGCCAGCCGGCTGCGGTGCCGTTCGGCCGTCACCAGGGCCGACGACGGTTCGTCGGTGAGTGGCCCCGAGTCGAGCCCGGCGTACGGGAGGGACTCCTCCCCGGCCGCGACGACGACGTGGTGCAGCCGCGGGTTGGCGGCGATGGCGCGGGCGCGTTCCAGCTCCGGCTCGCGGGCCTCGCGTCCGCTGGTGACCAGGTCGTTGAAGGTGACGGCGAGCAGCCGTTCGCCCGCGCCCGCCCCGTGTCCGAGCACGGTGCCCGGCACGCCGGGCAGCCCGGCTGCCAGCAACGCCAGCGTGCTGGATGCACTGCCTCCGGACAGGTCGGCGCCGATGCCGGGAGCGGGGGCCCCGCGCGCGGCGCGGCGTTCGGCGGGACCCATGCCCGGCACGGGGCCCGGGTCGGGCGGCAGGGTCTCCGGTGCGTGCCGCGGGGCGGTGAGTCGCGCCCGTACCGCGTCGACCAGTGCGTCCCGCACGCCGTCGACCGCCTTGGCCGGGTCGATCTGCGGCCCGGCGACGGCCAGGGAGGCCACCGGCTCGTACCCGGTGATCTCCCGTGAGCCCTCCCGCAGGATCAGCGCGTGCCCGGGCGGGATGCGCTTGACCCCCGCGTACGGGGTGGAGTCGCGCAGCGCTTCCGGCGTCTCGGGGCAGGCGAGCAGCGCGGCCAGATGCCCGATGTCGAGCTGGGCCTCGATGAGGTCGGCGAGCGGGAGGGCGGCGGTGGCGTACGCGGTGCCACCGGCCCACGGGGTGTAGAACACGGGCCGGGCGCCCGCGAGATCGCCGACGACGGTGATGCGGCGGCCGGCCTGGACCACGGCCGTGTAGCTGCCGGCCCATGCGGTCAGATGCCTCAGTGCGCCGCCGCGCGCCGCGAACAGTCCGAGCCGCAGTTGTTCGTCGCTGGCGGCGCAGCAGCCGAGGACGGCGAGGCGGGTGACCGCGGGCGGGTTCGTGCCGCCGCCGGGGACGGAACGCACGGGCGGTTCGGCCGTGACGACGCGCACCTCGTCGGGCCGCCAGTCGCCGACCGCCCAGAGCGGATCGGGGTCTCCCCACAGCAGTTGGGCTCCGACGGGGTGGACGGTGCGGCCGTCGCCATCGAGGTCGTCAAGGCCGTCAGGGGCTCCGACGGCCCCGGCCGTACCGAAGTTCGCGGCGATACTGCTCCACCCCACCAGCCACCGCATCCCCGCCTCCACGATTCCCGAAGCCGTTCGGGGACATGCTGCCACGAAGGAGGCGCAAGGGATGGAGGTAACACCCATGCCCGCCAGGGCGCAGGCGGAGGGCTCCGGTAGCGCGCGCAAAAAGTGAACTCGCCTGCGGCATGGGCCCCTCGGTGGCCGCCGGGAGGGCCACGGGGGCTCCGCGAGGGCCCGTCCGGCGGGTTCCGGGGCGTTGAGGGACAGGCGTCATTCGGCCATTCTCGGCAACTGACTCCGGGCCCAACTTCCGGGCCGGGAGGCGGAGTTCGCCTCCCGGACCGGTCCGCCGCCCCGCGGGGATGGAGGCGGCAGTGTCCCCCAGCCCACTGGTTTCCAGTACGCAGTGGGCCGACCCACGCGGTAATGATGGAAGCGCTCCCGAACATCCTCGGCCAGAGCGCACACACGGGCGCACGGCCACACGGCGGGAGCACGGCGGCCGGCGGCGTACTCCCGCCCGCACAACAATCCCGCCATAGGGAACACCGCCTCTTAACGGTAGGGATGTGGCGAACTACGCTGGGTTTACTGCTGTCCTCGGCAGGAGCGCATATTCCGAAGGGCCCGGCCACCCGCTTTTGCGGCCGGGAGCACTCGGACGCGGGGGGTGTGCGAACCGGGAGGACACAGCACGAATGCCGTGCGCCGCAGGCGTCACGGCAGCTGTCTGTGTGTCGAGGGGTGGCGCATGTCCAGGGAGCAACGCGGGCCGAACGAAAAGCTCGGCACCGTTCTCGCCCTCGCGGGAATCAGCAACGCCGGCCTCGCCCGGCGGGTCAACGACCTGGGGGCGCAGCGCGGTCTGACCCTCCGCTACGACAAGACGTCGGTGGCGCGGTGGGTCTCCAAGGGCATGGTGCCGCAGGGCTCGGCGCCCCATCTCATCGCCGCCGCCATCGGGGCCAAGCTGGGCCGGCCGGTGCCGCTGCACGAGATCGGGCTGGCCGACGCGGACCCGGCGCCGGAGGTCGGTCTGGCCTTCCCGCGGGACGTGGGCGAGGCGGTGAAATCGGCCACCGAGCTGTACCGCCTGGACCTCGCGGGCCGGCGGGCGGGCGGCGGGGGCATCTGGCAGTCGCTGGCCGGCTCCTTCGCGGTGAGCGCCTACGCGACTCCCGCCTCGCGCTGGCTGATAACCCCCGCGGACCCGTCGGTCGAGCGGCTCGTCGGCGCCTCCGCGGGCGCCGGACGGACCGCCCCCGCCGGCGGATCCGCACCGGCCGCCCCCGAGACGCCGGAGAGCACGGAAGCCCCTGTGCGCGTCGGCCACAGCGACGTGGCCAAGCTGCGCGAGGCCGCGGAGGACGCGCGCCGCTGGGACTCCAAGTACGGCGGCGGGGACTGGCGTTCGTCGATGGTCCCCGAGTGCCTGCGCGTGGACGCGGCCCCGCTGCTCCTCGGATCGTACTCGGACGAGGTGGGCCGCGCCCTGTTCGGCGCCACCGCCGAACTGACGCGGCTGGCCGGGTGGATGGCGTTCGACACCGGCCAGCAGGAGGCGGCGCAGCGCTACTACATCCAGGCGCTCCGGCTCGCCCGTGCCGCGGCCGACGTGCCGCTGGGCGGTTACGTACTGGCCTCGATGTCGCTGCAGGCGACCTACCGGGGTTTCGCCGACGAGGGCGTCGACCTCGCGCAGGCCGCGCTGGAGCGCAACCGCGGCCTCGCCACCGCCCGGACGATGAGCTTCTTCCGGCTGGTGGAGGCCCGGGCGCACGCCAAGGCGAACGACGCCGCGGCGGCCGGCCAGGCGCTGAAGGCTGCCGAGGGCTGGCTGGAACGTTCCCGCGAGGGCGACGCGGACCCGTCGTGGCTCGGCTTCTACTCGTACGACCGCTTCGCCGCCGACGCCGCCGAGTGCTACCGGGACCTGAAGGCGCCGCGCCAGGTGCGCCGCTTCACCGAGCAGGCGCTGTCGCGGCCGACGGAGGAGTTCGTCCGCTCGCACGGCTTACGCCTGGTCGTCTCGGCGGTGGCGGAGCTGGAGTCGGGGAACCTGGACGCGGCCTGCGCGGCGGGCACGCGCGCGGTGGAGGTCGCGGGCAGGATCTCCTCGGCCCGCACCACCGAGTACGTACGGGACCTGCTGCACCGCCTGGAGCCGTACGGCGACGAGCCGCGGGTGATGGAGCTGCGGGAGAGGGCCCGCCCGCTGCTGGCGGCACCGGCGTAGGCGGAGGCCGGCGCGTGGCGACGGCGGCGGCCGCGGCATCCGCGAGGGGGCGGGACGGCGGGCGGGGACGGTCCGGCGCGGAGGGTCCGGTCGGGACGGGATGTGAGCAGGTGACGCGCGCCCCCTCGGCGACGCTGGTTTAAGCGCATTGTCGGCGGGCCAGTGCACTATCGGGGTGGGAGGTGACGCGGTGACGGCGTCCGGGCGGAGCTTCGACTGCGACGTGCTGGTGGTGGGCGGCGGGATCGTCGGCCTGTCGGCGGCGTATGCCCTCACGCGTTCGGCGCCCGGGACGCGGGTGACGGTCCTGGAGAAGGAGCGCGGTCCGGCCCGGCACCAGACCGGGCGCAACAGCGGCGTGATCCACAGCGGCATCTACTACCGGCCCGGATCTCTGAAGGCCCGCTTCGCGGTGCGCGGGGCGGCCGAGATGGTGAAGTTCTGCGCCGAGTACGGCATCGACCACCAGGTCACGGGGAAGCTGATCGTCGCCACGGAGCGCGAGGAACTGCCACGGCTGCACGCCCTCGTCCAGCGCGGCCGGGAGAACGGCATCCCCGTGCGCGAGCTGGGCCCCGCGCAGATCGCGGAGTACGAGCCCGAGGTGCGCGGCCTCGCCGCGATCCACGTCGGCACCACGGGCGTGTGCGACTACGGCATGGTCGCGGCACAGCTCGCGCGCGCGTCCGACGCGGACGTGCGGTACGGCGAGGAGGTCACCGCCGTCGACCGCCGGCCATGGGGGGTCGCGGTGCGGACGGCGTCGGGGACGGTGGTGCGCGCGCGGGCCTTGGTGAACTGCGCGGGGCTGCACTGCGACCGGGTGGCGAGGCTCGCGGGCGACGACCCGGGGATGCGGATCGTTCCCTTCCGTGGGGAGTACTACGAGCTGACCCGCCCACGCCTCGTGCGGGGCCTGGTCTATCCGGTGCCGGACCCGGCGTTCCCGTTCCTCGGGGTGCATCTGACCCGCGGCATCGACGGCGGCGTCCACGTCGGGCCCAACGCGGTCCCCGCCCTGGCCCGCGAGGGCTACGCCTGGTCCGCCGTGCGCCCGCTGGAGCTCGCGGAGACGCTGCGCTGGCCGGGGTCCTGGCGGATCGCCCGCCGGCACTGGCGTTACGGCGCGGGCGAGCTGCACCGTTCCCTGTCCAAGCACGCCTTCACGCAGGCGGTGCGCCGGCTGCTCCCATCCGTGACCGAGGACGATCTGCGCCCCGCCCCGGCCGGCGTCCGTGCCCAGGCGGTGCTGCGGGACGGGACGCTGGCCGACGACTTCCTGATCCGGGAGGCACCGCGGACGGTCCACGTGCTGAACGCCCCGTCCCCGGCGGCGACGGCGTCCCTGCCGATCGGCCGCGAGGTGGCCCGCCGGGCGCTCGCGGCCCTGCACCAGGACCGGCTCCCTGACGCGAGCACGCCGACGACCGGGTGCTGACCCGGCAGGGCGCTGATCCGGCAGGGGCCCCTTGCTCGGCAGGGCTCCGTGCTCGGCCTCGTAGAATCGAGGCATTGTGTCTGAGTCTCGAAACACCACCCCCCACACCGCGCGCCCCGTCCTCCGTGCCAAGGGCGAGCCGCGCTTCCCCGGCGGGCCCGCCGCCGATCCGGCCGGGTCGCACCACGAGCGGCGCATCCGCAGCTTCCAGCCGCGCCGCAGCCGGGTGACCGCCGGGCAGGGCGACGCATTGCAGCGGCTGTGGCCGGTGTGGGGACTCGACATCGACGGGCACGGGGTACTCGACCTCGACGAGATGTTCGGCGGGCTGCCGGTCGTCCTGGAGATCGGGTTCGGGATGGGCGAGGCCACCGCGCAGATGGCCGCCGATGATCCGGACACCGGGATCCTCGCCGTCGACGTGCACACGCCCGGCCAGGGCAACCTGCTCGGGCTCGCCGAGCGCAACGGCCTGACCAACGTGCGCGTCGCCAACGGCGACGCCATCATCCTGCTGCGCGAGATGCTGCCGCCCCGTTCGCTCGACGGCATGCGCGTCTACTTCCCGGACCCCTGGCCCAAGAAGCGCCACCACAAGCGGCGGCTGATCCAGCCGGAGTTCCTGACGCTGGCCGCCCAGCGCCTGCGCCCCGGCGCGGTCCTGCACTGCGCGACCGACTGGGAGCCGTACGCCGAGCAGATGCTCGACGTCCTGACCGCGCACCCGGACTTCGAGAACAGCGTCCCGGACGGCGGCTACGCCCCGCGTCCCGCCTTCCGTCCGCTGACCCGCTTCGAGGGCCAGGGGCTGGACAAGGGACACAACGTCCACGACCTGTTGTTCCGGCGGGCGCAGCCGGAGGCGTGACGGCGGGGCCCCCGCCGCGGAGGCGTGACCGCCGCGGGGCCGTGACTGGCGCGGTGGCGTGACCGCCGCGGGCCGTGAGCGGCGTCCGGCCGCGACCGCCGCCGGACCGTGGCCGCCACGGGGCCGTGCGCGGCGCCCGGCCGCGATCGCCGCGGGGCCGTGGCCGGCGTCGCCGGGCGGACGCGGTGACGTGACTCGCACCGTCGCCAGTTGTCAGTACCTCTCGTTAGGGTCGAGAGGTGTCCCAGTCGTCTGCGTCGCAGCACATGATGGCGAGCCGCCCGCCCCATCCGGCGGTGCCCGCGTGCCGTCAGGAGCAGGACGGCGGGCCGGTCGGTGGCATGCCGCAGAGCACCGAGCGGCGCCGCCGGCTGCGCGCCGCCCGCCTGTGGCGCAGCCATGCGGTCCGGGCGGGCGTGCTGATCACGCTGCTGGCGCTGTGCGGGCTGGTGATCCTCGCGCTCGTGCGGGAACAGACCGGCACCCAGGGCTTCCTGGTCGGCCTCGGCCTCGCGACACTGCCGGTGCCGCTGCTGCTGGCGGCGTTCCGCTGGCTGGACCGCGTCGAGCCGGGCCCCTGGCGGAACCTGCTCTTCGCCTTCGCCTGGGGCGCATGCGCCGCCGCCCTGATAGCGATCATCGCGAACTCCTTCGCGACCCGCTGGATCGCCACCGCCACCGCCGATCCCGCATCCGCCGACACCCTGGGCGCGACCGTCATAGCGCCGGTCGTCGAGGAGAGCGCCAAGGCGGCGTCGGTCCTGCTCCTCTTCCTCTTCCGCAGACGGGACTTCACCGGCCTCGTGGACGGGGTCGTCGTCGCGGGCGTGACGGCGACCGGCTTCGCCTTCACCGAGAACATCCTGTACCTCGGCAACGCCTACGGCGAGGACCGGGCGTTCGGCACCTCGGGCCTCGCCTCGGTCACCGCGGCGACGTTCTTCGTGCGGATCGTGATGTCGCCGTTCGCGCACCCGCTGTTCACGGTGCTCACCGGCATCGGTTTCGGCCTCGCCGCGCTCGCCGCGCGCCGCCACCGAATTCGGCGCGTCGCGCTGCCGTTGACGGGTCTGGCCCTCGCGATGGGCATGCACGCCCTGTGGAACGCCTCGGCGTCACTGCTCGGCCCGTGGGGCTTCTACGGGGTGTACGGGGCGTTCATGGTGCCCGCGTTCGGGTTGCTGACCTGGCTGACCATATGGACCCGGCAGCGGGAGCTGCGCACGGTATCCACCGAGCTGCCGGCGTACGCGGCGGCGGGCTGGCTGGCGGCCGCCGAGCCGCAGGCGCTGTCCTCGATGCGCGCGCGCACAATGGCCCGCGACTACGCGCGGCGGACGTACGGTCCGGCCGCGGGCCACGCGGTCTCCGAGTACGAGGCGTTCGCGACGTCGCTGGCCTCCCTCCGCCACCGGGCCCACCGTGGCGCGGCGGGCCCGGACTTCGCGGAGCGCGAGCGGGAGCTGCTGCACCAGCTGTGGCGACGCAGGGACGTCGCCGCGCCGGCGCTCGTGTACGCGGCGCGGGCGACGGGCCGCGCGACCGTACCGCCTCCGCACCGCGACTACGCCGGCTACAACCCGTACCGCCGCTGACTCCGCGGCGCTCGCCTCCGCCGCCCCGCCCGCCGCACACGTCGCCGCACGGCGAGACCCCCGGCACAGCGACGCGCGCCACGGAGATCCACCCCCGGCACAAGAACGCGCGGCACGGGAGAATCCCGTACCGCGCGCGCTCGGCCCTGCCGTCGGTCGGGTCAGACCGTGAGGCCCTTGTCCCGCAGCCAGGCCATCGGGTCGAGGCCCGAGCCGCCCGGGGTGTGGACCTCCATGTGCAGGTGCGGCCCGGTGACGTTGCCGGTCGCGCCGACGCGGCCGATGGTCTCGCCCGTGGCGACCTTCTGGCCCGCGCTCGCGGTCATCGACGACAGGTGGGCGTACCAGACCTCGGTGCCGTCCGCCAGCTCAAGCACGATGCGGTAGCCGTACGAACCCGACCAGCCGGCCGACTTGATCGTGCCGCCGTGCACCGCCTTGACCGGGGTGCCCGTGGGAGCGGCGAAGTCCAGCCCGGTGTGCTGGCCGGAGGACCACATGGAGCCGGACTCGCCGTACGTGGAGGTGATCGTGTACGAGGAGGTGGGCAGCGCATAGCTCGCGGCGAGCCTGGCGAGGCGCTCCGCCTCCTCCTTGGCCCGCGCGGCCTCCTCGGCCTTCCGCTTCTCCTCGGCCGCCTGGGCCTCGGCCTCGCTCTGCTGCTTCGCCGCCGCGGCGGCGGCCTGCTCGGCGGCCAGCTTCTCGGCGGCGGCCTTCGCCTCGGCGTCCGCCTCGGCGCGCTGCTGCTCGACCTGCTGGAGGATGCGGGCGCGCAGGGCCTCGCCCGCGCCGGCCGTCTGCCCGCCGGTGGCCGTCCCGTTGTCGGCGACGGCGGTCATCGAGGTGAGCGGGGCGGCATTCGCCGCGGAACCCTCGGAGCCGGCGTCGTCGGAGATGAGGGAGCCCACGCCCGGAAGGGACGTGGCGTCGGGCAGGTTGTCCGTGATCGAGTCCGGGAGGGAGATGGAGACCGCCGGCTTCTCCTGGGCGGTCGCCATGCCACCGGCGCCGACTGCGGCGATGACGCCGACGCCGAGGACGGTGGAGCTGCGGGCGAGCCCGCCGCGCTGCTTGACGACGCGGTGCCGGCCGCGCACCGGACGGATGGATTCCGCGGTGGGATTCCATTCCTCCCACGTCCGCTCCGCGGCGTCGCCGCCGAAGTGACCGGGCGCGAACGGGGCCTCGGGGGCAGGCATGTTGGACGCCACGAAGGCGTACTCCTTTCCTTCCTTCTCGCCTACCGGGTTAGCTGACGGGTTCGGAGCAGGAAGGTCTCCTACGGGCGTCCTCGGCCGCGGACTGCGCGGCAAGTGATGCCCGATTCACCCCAATTGGTGGTTCCCCGGTTCCCTCACGGGATTCGGCGCGTGCGCACGGTGCCGCCTCTTGCGACGGCTGGGACAACCGCGCTGCGTTATCGAACGTTAATAGAAGCCAGGGCCGGATTCCAAGCTGTTCCGACTGATCGTTGACGACTGCGGCCGGGACTTACCAGGACAGAAGCAGGCGGAATCGGGCGACTTGACAACCCTTCAGATCGGCGCGTCTTCTGATGTTGTGTCAAATGTTATGCACAGTGGCACCTTACGACTACGCACCGTACGGATGTGCGGTAGGCCCTCGCCGCCCCGCGGGCCGCCCATGCGTCCGGGAGGCGCCCTCGGCGGAGACGACCGGCACCGTCCGCCGACGGACCGGCTGCCCCTCGTCCGGCCGGCCGACCGCCAGGAGCGCCATGTCGTCGGTGGCCCCACCGCCCGTGTACCGGCGCACGTCGTCGACCAGCGCGTCGAGCAGCGCGTCGGGACCGGGGAAGACACCGCCCCGGAGCCGTTCACCCGGGTCGTAGAAGACGCCCCTGGCGTCGCGCGCCTCGGACAGGCCGTCCGTGTACAACAGCAGCGTCGAGCCGGCGGGCAGCGGATACTCCTGCGCACGGTCCGGCCACATGCCCAAGTCGCTCATCCCCAGCGGCAGCGCAGCCTCGGACGGCTCCAGCACGTCCAGTCCGCCGTCGGCGTGCAGCACCAGCGGGTCGGGATGCCCGCGATTCACCAGCCGTACGGTGCCGCGCCCCGCGCCGTCGCCGGGCGGGATCTCCCCGAGCACGGCGGTGGCGAACCCCTCGACGGCCTCCACCCCCTCGCGCCGCATGCCCTCGCGCTTCAGTGCCCGCTCCAGCCTCCGCGCCACGCCCTCGAGCGAGGTCTCCTGCTCGGCCGCCTCCCCGAACGCCCCGATCAGCACGGCGACGGCCGCCACCGCCCCCATCCCCTTGCCGCGCACGTCCCCCACGATCAGCCGCACCCCGTGCGGGGTGTCCTGCACCGCGAAGAGGTCGCCGCCGATGAACGCGTCCGCCTGCGCCGCCTCGTACCTCGCCGCGATGTGCAGACCGGCGATCCGGTCCGCGGGCGTGGGCAGCACGGCGCGCTGCGCGGCTTCGGCGATCACCCGCGCCGAGGCGAGCCGCGCGCTGCTGCGCGCCACGACCCCGTTGATGAGCAGCGCGAGGGCCGCCACGGTGAGCACCGTGCTCGTCTCGGTGGCAGCGGTGATCTGAGTGATGGTGGCGTTGTAGGCGTGCAGCACTGTCGTGGCCAGGACGGCGGCGATCCCGGTGAGGAGCGTCACGACCCAGCTGACGATCGGTGCCGCGATGAGTGGGGCCGCGGCGAAGAGCGGGACCGCGGTGAACCGGGCCGGCGTCAGCAGGTCGAAGACGATGCCGCAGGCGATCATCACAGCGGGCAGGACGCGGACGAACCACGGCGCCCGGTGGCTGCTGCCCAGTTCTCGCCCCACAGGTGTTCTCCCTGCCGCTCCGCCACGGCAACGGACCGGTGCCGCGCCCCTCCCATGCTGCGCGCCCGTGCGGCAGGCGGCGACTTGCCGCGTCCGCATGCACAGAAGCCCAGGTCACGGGCGCCGGAAACGACGGTGGCCCGGCAATCGATCGTCTCGATTGCCAGGCCACCGTCTTCAGTAGCGGGGACAGGATTTGAACCTGCGACCTCTGGGTTATGAGCCCAGCGAGCTACCGAGCTGCTCCACCCCGCGTCGGTGAACACCACCTTACGCCATCCGGAGCAAGATCCACTCCCATTTACCGGTCAGGCCGCCGATCCGGCCCTGCGCGGCCGCACCCGGCCAGGGTTCGCGGCCCGCTCCGACGACGGCCGCTGCGTCCGGGCGCCCTCGTCCGTGGCCCCAACCGGGGTGAACAGTACGCCCGTTGGGTATGCCAGCACTGATCGCCGATCGTTGCGCGACCACACCGTGACGCACACCGAGAGGAGACCCGATGGCCGAACCGCTGACCGCCGACCAGCTGCTCACCGCCTTACGGAACGAGGGACTGCGCGTGGTGGAGTACCGCGAGTGGCGCACCCACAACCGCAACCACGTGGGCCCCTGGGCCCCGGTGCACGGTGTGATGGTCCACCACACCGTCACCTCCGGCACCGCGTCCTCGGTGGAGCTCTGCTACAACGGCTACTCCGGACTGCCCGGACCGCTGTGCCACGGCGTCATCGCCAAGGACGGCACCGTCTACATGGTCGGCAACGGCCGGGCGAACCATGCGGGAGCCGGCGACGACGACGTCCTGCGCGCCGTGATCGCGGAGAGCACGCTGCCTCCCGACGACGAGGCGAACACCGACGGCAACCGCCACTTCTACGGCTTCGAGTGCATCAACCTCGGCGACGGCGAGGACCCGTGGCCGGCCGCCCAGCTCGAAGCGATCGAGAAGGCGTCCGCCGCGATCTGCCGCGCGCACGGCTGGACCCACCGCAGCGTGATCGGCCACCTCGAGTGGCAGCCGGGAAAGGTCGACCCGCGCGGATTCACGATGGCGTCCATGCGCGAGCGCATCGCCGACCGTCTCGCATCCGCCCCGCCCTCCGAGGAGGACGACATGCCCGACAACTGGAATCTCGCCTCCGACACCGACACGTCGCTGCCGCCGGGCAAGTGGACCACCGTCCCGGTGGGATCGACGGACCTGCTCACGGGCGCCGTGCGCTACACCGGCTCCGTACACCTGACTCTGACGGCTCCCCCGGGCGGGACGGTCCAGGGCCGCTTCTACCACCTGCGCCCCGACGGCTCCCGCTGGACCGGCCCCGCCGTGGAACGCCTGACCACGGCCGGCTCCAGCTTCCCGGACTTCCCCCACGCCGGCTCGGTCGCCGCGAACGAGAAGGTCCGCTTCGAGGCCGTGTACTTCCCGGCCTCGGCGACGGACTCCGCGCCCGCCACGATCACGTCCTCCTGGGTGCGCGGCCTGTTCTGGACGTGACGACCGCCGGACTCGCGGCCCTCGCGTGCCGGCCCCGGGTCTCGGCCGCCGAGACCCGAGACCACAGAGCGCCCCGACCGCTCGAACCCGATCGAGGTGCCCCTGGCAGGTCGGAGGAGCCCCCCGACCTGCCAGGGGCGCTGCCGCGATCAGGAGGTCGCGCGCGGGTGCACGAGCAGCACGTTGCCGAGCGGACGCTCACCGGCGGCGTCCGACGGCCGGTTGACGACTCCCGCCTCCGCCGTGGCCATGACGCTGGAACCCCCGCCGTCGAGGTTCATCGCCTCACGCGCACCCAGCTGCCGCATCAGCTGCGCGGCCTCCGCGACACCCAGCCCCTCGCTGTAACCGGCCTGCCGGCCGTCGACGACGACGAGCAGCATCCTGCCCCAGTAGTCCACGCCGATCACCGAGCGCGGATTGCTGCGCACGGTCCAGTTGTACGTGAAGGTCTGGTCCGTGCCCTCGCGGATGATGCCGTCCTGCTGGGCGTTGACCGACACCCGCCCGTCCCTGACCAGGGTCGGGCCGACCTGGAGGATCGTCGTGTCCGGGGTGAGCTCCACCCGGCGGCCCCTGCTGTCCTTCACTTCCTCGGTGAACGTCAGCGTCTCGCCGACCGCGACGTGCGCCAGCAGCCAGTCGGCGCTGTCGCCGATCGCCTGGACGGTCGAACCTCCGGCGGGCACACGGGCGCCGCGTGAGGTGTTCACCGCGGTCACGCGGCCGTTCGCGTCGAGCACGGCTTCCGCGCCCGCGCCGGCCGGGGCCTTGCCCCACTCCGGGGTGAACCGCACCAGCTCGCTGCTGTCCGTGCACCGCAGGTCGTGCTGCGCCTTCTCGGTCGGCAGGTCGCCGCCGACGCCGCCGCAGTTCCAGACGACGCCGGGCACACGGTTCACCCCGTCGATCTCGACGCTCTCCGCGCCGGCCCGGAGCGTCACGTGCGCGGTGAACGTGTCCACGTCGACGGACCGCCCGCCGCGGGTCAGCTTCACGCCGGCCCGGCCCTGGGTGGCGGAGCCGAGCAGCTTGCCGTCCTTGACGTACATGCCGCCAGGGGCGTTGTTGTAGAACCACTGGCCGTTGACGCCGGCTATCGCGCCCGTCGACCCGATGAGGTCCGTCAGCTTCTCGGTCCCGTTGAGCGCGGGCCCGAAGTCCGTGCCCACCGTGCCGTCGAAGGTACGGAAGTCGAGCCGGAGCACGTGGACCTTCTGCGGCGCGTGGGCGTCGGTGCCGTCCTGTGCCGTGTAGCGCGTACCGCCGGCGAATCCGGCCGCCTTGACCCGGCCCAGCATGGCCGTCGCGTCGGCGGCGTCCACGTAGCGGCCGATGCGGACGGTCCAGCCGAGCGTTCCGGCGCGGCGGTCGGCGAACGCTGGTGACCCGACCCTCTCGACCCGGGGCTCGAACCCCTTCTCGCGCAGCGCCGCAGCCACGCGGTCGGCGGTGGCCTGGGGACCGAGCGCGGTGCCCGCGGAGGCGAGCGGCCCGTCGGGGGAGGCCGGCAGATAGACGTGCACGGTCCACCGGTCGTTGGCATCCCGCTTGCCGAACGTCATCGAGGTCAGTGTCGCTCCGGGCGCCACGGTGGTCGTCACCGGCGGGGCGCTGGGCCTGAGCGGCTGATTCGCGACGTGGACGGGGGATGTCCGGGCCGCCGAGGATTGCGGCGACGCGGCCTCCGCGAGGGGCGCGGCCGCGGCCGCGGCCAGCACAGTCGCAGCCGCCGCCATGAGGGAAAGGGACTTGCGCTGCATGGGCGTCCTTCCGTCGTCGGAACGTAAGGCAAGGCAAGGCGCAGTCGATTGCCGTGAGGTGACTCGCAGTTCAACGGACGAGGCAGCTAGAGGAAATCTGCGGTCCGATGAGATGAATGCCCCCGTCCGCGCTGCGCGACGCAGGGCGCGGGCCTTGTGCCCGTGGGGTGTTGGGGGTGTGGGGGCGGGTAGCCCGGCCGGAGGAGCCGAAGTTACCTGGCGTCCGATGCGTCACGTAGCTGACGCTAAATCACTTTCGCTCGGCTTCGTGCGCTCGATCAGCCGGCAGCTGATCACGTTCACCCCGACACGGCGACGGTGGCGGCCTCCACACGATCACGGAGGCGCTGCGGCACGCCACGATCACGCCGACCCCGGATGCGTACCGAGCCCGCAGGCCGGACAGGAGCCGCCGCCACGCCGGCCCTGCGCCCGTCAGGATGTCTCCGCAGCGGCTCCCGCCGGGACGTCCGCTCGCGCATCGCGCCCCGCCCGAGGCCGGAAACGACGCAGCGCCCCGACCGGTCGAAACCGATCGAGGCGCTGCGTAGCAGGTCGGGTACGCTCTGCCCGCCCTGCCTGGCGGTAGGCCGTGTGGGACTCGAACCCACAACCAACGGATTAAAAGTCCGCTGCTCTGCCAATTGAGCTAACGGCCCCCGGCACACCTGAGCATAACCAAAGAGATCCCCGGAACCGATCGGGTATCCCGTACCGGCCTGTCCCGCCGCGGCCCGGTCGCCCGGACCGCGGCGGGAGATCGTCAGTACAGGCCCTTGAACGCCTGCCAGCCCGCCGTGCCGATCAGCACCCGGGCCGCAAGTGTCCCGCTCCCCGTCGCACTGTGCCGGTACAGCCGGCCGTCACTCGTACGGCCCAGGATGTCCGGCTTCCCGTCACCGCCGATGTCGCCGATCCCGACCACCGAGGTGTACCCGCCCCAGCCCGTCGCCAGCTGCACCCGCGGCGTGACGCCACCGGTGGCCGTGCCGTAGTACCGCCACAACGCGCCCGCCTTGTCGACGCCGAGCAGGTCACCACGCCCGTCGCCGTTCAGGTCGCCCGCGCCGACGATCTTCGCGTACGTCTTCCAGTTCGTGCCGATCTTCACCCGGCCCTTGAACCGGTGATCGGCCGTGCCCGCGTAGAAGTACATGTCACCCGTCGTCGTCTGACGCACGATCAGGTCGGTGTAGCCGTCGGCGTTCACATCGCCCGGCGACGTCAGCACGTCGTACTGGCCCCACCCGGTGCCGACCGACGTGTACGGCGAGGACGCGGAGACGATCTTGCCGCAGCCCGGCCGGTAGGACCGCAGCTCGTTGCCGAGGCGTACGAGCACGTCGTTGCAGCGGTCTGCGTTCACGTCGCCCGATGGCACGAGTACCGCCGTCGTCGCGAACTTCGCCCCGGTCCCCGCGATCCGCGACGACACCCCGCCCGTGCCCGTGCCCTTGTACAGCGACACGAGACCCGTCGAGTCCATCACCAGCAGGTCACCGAAGCCGTCGTCCCCGGCGAGGTCACGCCACACCGGCGCGGCCCCGCTGATCGCGACCGAGCCCGTCACGGTCAGGTCCGCGCCCTGGCCGTCGGCCGGCTGCGCGGTCAGCGCCCAGGTGTACGTACCGTTCGCGACGAATTTTCCGGCCGCGTCCTTGCCGTCCCAGGAGGCCCGCAGCACTCCGCGCGCCTCGCCCCCGGTGAGGGTGCGTGCGACAGCGCCGGTCGCCTTGTTCTTCAGCGTGAGCGTCCAGGACGCGGCCGGCTTCGACAGCCACCAGCGCGGCTTCCAGGCACCGGCCTTCAGGTTCGCGCCCGTCGGCACGTCGGCGTCGATACGGGCCAGCGGCGACGCCGGAACCCCGAGGTCGACCACCCGGACGTCACCGGCGGCGTTGTCCTCGAAGGCCATGCGGCCGGTCGCCGTGTCCACGGCCCACGGACCGTGCTCGAAGTTGTCCTCCGAGGTCTGGTAGGTGGCCTTGAGGACCGGCTCGGCACCACGGATGTCGGTGACCGTCAGGTCCCGGCCCTCTGTCTGGACGACATAGCCGTCACCGAGCACCGAGAACGGCTGCGTGTACGGCTTGTTGACGTTCTTGTCGAGGTCGTAGACACCCCCGGTGGGAACCGAGCCGGCACAGTCCCAGCTCAGCCAGTGGGCCGTGACCTTGATGAACTCCGCCCGGCAGCCCGAGCCCAGGTCGACCGTGCGCTTCACCGCGCCGGTCCGGACGTCGTAGCCGACGACCGTTCCGTTCACCTTGCCCTGCGTCCAGAGCGTGTCGCCGTACAGGTCGTAGTCGAAGGGGATCGTGAACGTGGCCAGGCGCTTCCCCGTGTCCAGGTCAAGGGCGGTGTTCGTCACCCATTCACCGGTCTCGGTCTCTCCGCCGCCGAGCGCGTAACGCCCGGAGACGTCGGTGATCTGGACGTTGGTGAGTTCGGTGGTCAGGACGCGCCCCGAGGTCGCGCCCTCCTCCACGACCAGGGGCTCGTCGTCCGACTGGAACAGTCCCTGGACGACCAGGCGTCCGTCGCCTGTGGCGAAGTGCTCGTCGCAGGGGCTGCCGTCGGTGCACTTGTCGATGCCGAGCCCGAAGCCGCCCCGCTCCTGCGTCGCCCCCGCCGTCAGCTCGCCGGTCACGGACACCGACCGCGTGCGGTAGGCGTTGCTCTCGTCCGGCATCTGCTCCAGGGACTCGAGCCGGCCGTGGCTGAAGCTGAACGACCTCGGCTGGGAGGTGAGGGGGGTGACGTCCACCAGCTCGGCCGCGGCCGTCCCGTCCCCCTCCGCCACGAGCCGCTGGAGGCTCAGCGCGTCGGCGGTCGCCCCCGCGACCAGCAGCAGCCCGCCGTCCGGAGCCGCCAGCGCCTGCTTGCGCCCGTGCGCGAAGAGAGTGGTCTCCTCCCCACCAGCGCGCGGCACGGAGACGACGCGGTACGGGGCGGAGGAGCCGTCGCCGGAGGCACGCCCGACGATCAGCCGGCTGCCCACGACCCCGAGCAGCACGTCGCCCTCGTTGTAGGGAAGGTCGGTCGTCGCCGCCAGGGTGAGCGGACCGGATGCGCCGGCCTCGCCCTTGGTGTAGAACCGCGCCTCGCCGTCCTTAGCCCACTCCACGACCTCGGTCGGGCTCGACACGGTGGACACCGGCTGGACCGTCGCGTCACCGGGGACGGTGCGCACCTGCGCCGAGGCGAGGTCGATCCAGGCGGAGCGGGAGACGCCGTCCAGCTCGTACGTGGTGAGGATGCCGTCCGCCGTTCCGGTCACCGCCTTGGCGGGCGGCAGCGCGCCCTCCGGCCAGCCGGTCACCGGGGTGTCCTGCACCGTGCCGTTCACTGTCCGGAGCAGATGCCACGCGCGCGGAGCGGTCGTGGTGCTCTGGGTGAAGGTGACCACGGTGGACCCGAAGACGCCGACGTACTGGTGGCGGCTCGGGATGTCGAGGTAGCTGAGCCTGTCCGTGGCCATGTCCACCAGCCGGACCGAGTCCGACGTCGGTGTCCAGTCGGCCAGGTACGTGGCGAAGCCGTCGAAACCGGCGCCGTACGTGCCGTCGGCCTCCGGCCCCTCCTCTCTGGCGGTGAGCGGGGTGGAGTCGCCCGCATAGGTGCTCCAGAAGTGTCCGCGGCCCTGCTCGTACCACAGGTAACCGGTCGGCCCCGCGACGAGCGGGACCACGTCGCGCGGCTGCCCCGCGACCGAGGCCGGGAAGACGACCCCCCGGTCCTCGGCCGCGGTGGCCGGCGCGGAGAGAGGGCCGAGGCCGGCGAGAAGGGTGGTCGCGGCGACGGCCGCGATGGAATGGCGTAGGAGAGCGCTACGAGGCACTCAGGTCCTCCCCTGATGAATGAAGAAGAGGCACGGGAGATCAGCGGTGCCCGTGCTGAACAGCAATGTGTGAAGGCCCCCCGGCCGCACCGCACCCCATGCAAGTGGAAGGACTGTAACAGCAGCCCCACCAGCAGTGGAAGCACTTTCGAACCCGTTCAACGCAACAGGGCCCGTACGCCACCGAAGTGTCGTACGGGCCCTGTCTCAGCAGGTCACACAGCGTCAGCCGTTGCGCTTCCAGCGCGGCTTGTCGTCACGGCGGCCGCCGAAGGAGCCGGAGTTCGAACCGGCCCCGCGGTGGTCGTCGCGGCGGCCGTACGGGCGGTCGTGGCGCTCGCCACCGGAGCGGAAGCCGCTCGAGGGGCGGTCGTCGCGGCGGCCGTACGGACGGTCGCTGCCGCGGTGGGCGGACGGGCGGTCGTCGCGGCGGAAGCCGCCACGGTCGTTGTCACGGCGCTCGAACGAACGGCCACCACGGTCGTCGCGGCGGAAGCCACCGCGGTCACCGTCCCGACGGTCGTCACGGCGGAAGCCGCCACGGTCGTTGTCACGACGCTCGAACGAACGGCCACCACGGTCGTCCCGGCGCTCGAAGCCACGGTCACGGTCGAAACCGCGCTCGCGGTTGAAGCCACCGCGGTCGTTGTCGCGGCGGTCGTCGCGGCGGAAGCCGCCACGGTCGTTGTCACGACGCTCGAACGGACGGCCACCACGGTCGTCGCGGCGGTCGTCGCGGCGGAAGCCGCCGCGGTCGCCACGGTCACGGTCGCGGCGCTCGAAGTTGCCGCGGTCGTCACGCCGGTCGTACGCGGGGCGCTCCTCGCGCGACTCGCGCTCCGGCTGCGGCTCCGGCGTCGCGGCGATCTCCGCCTCGGCGGCCTCGGTCACCTCGGCGACCGCGGCCTCCGGGTCCTCGCCGCGCTCGCGGGCGGCGCGCGCCACCAGGCGGTCGGCCTCCTCGCGGAGCTCGGCCGCGCGGCGCTGCACGCGCTCCAGCTGACGGGTCAGCTCGACGACCTCGCGCTCGGCCTGCTTGGCGGCGTTGTTCGCGGAGTCGGCCTGGACCTCGGTGAGCGAACGTGCACCGGTGATCTCGGCGACCTCCGGGTCGAACGCGCCCGCGCCGCCGACGATGTGACGCGACGCCTCGACGCCCGCGTCCTCCATGAGGCGGAAGATCTGGCGGCGCTGGTGCGGCAGCGACAGGGAGACGACCGTGCCGGACTTGCCGGCGCGGGCGGTGCGGCCCGAGCGGTGCAGGTAGTCCTTGTGGTCGCCGGCCGGGTCCACGTTCAGGACGAGGTCGATGCCGTCGACGTGGATGCCGCGGGCGGCGACGTCGGTCGCGACGAGCGCGTTGACGTAGCCGTCCTTGAAGTCGGCCAGCGTGCGCGTACGGGCGCCCTGCGTCATGCCGCCGTGCAGCGCGTCGGCCTTCACACCGGCGTCGCGCAGCTGCTCCGCGATGCGGTCGGCGCCCAGCTGGGTGCGGACGAAGATGATGGTGCGGCCCTTGCGGGCGGCGATGGCGGCCGTCACCGGCGCCTTGTCCTTGGGCTTCACGACGAGCACGTGGTGCGTCATTGTCGTGACGTTGCCCTGTGCGCTGTCGACCTCGTGGCTGACGGGGTCGGTCAGGTAGCGCTTGACCAGGGTGCTGATCTCGTTCTCCATCGTGGCGGAGAAGAGCATGCGCTGGCCGCCGGTCGGGACCTGGTCGAGCAGCTCGGTGACCTCGGGCAGGAAGCCCAGGTCGGACATCTGGTCGGCCTCGTCGAGGATCGCGACCTGGACGTCCTCCAGGGAACAGGCGCCGCGGTTGATGATGTCGCGCAGCCGGCCCGGGGTGGCGACGAGGATGTCGACGCCGCGCTCGAGGGCGTAGATCTGGTTGCCCATGGACGTACCGCCGCAGACGACCTTCATCTTGAGGCCGAGCACGTCGCCGTACGGCTGGAGGGCGTCCGCGACCTGCATCGCGAGCTCGCGGGTCGGGGTCAGGATGACGCCGCGGGGCTTCTTCTTCTCGGTGTGGCCGCCGGCCAGGGTGGCGAGCAGCGGGAGACCGAAGGAGAGCGTCTTGCCGGAGCCGGTGCGGCCGCGGCCGAGGATGTCCTTGCCGGCCAGGGCGTCCGGGATGGTCGCGGCCTGGATCGGGAAGGGGGTGGTCACGCCGTTCTGGGCGAGCTTGCGGACGACGCCCTCGGGCAGGCCGAGGTCCGCGAACGTGACCTGGGGCTGCTGGGACTCCTCGGCGGCCGTCTCGGCGACCTCGGAGACCGTCTCGTCGAGCGTGTCGTTCTCGGGCACGACGGCGTGATCAGTACTGAAAGTGGACATGCGAAATGCGAAACCTTCCGGAGTCTCGGCACGCGCCCAAACTCCGTGAATTCGCAATTCGACCGCCTCGATGCGGTCAGCCACGGCTAGGGAGATACGCGCCACACGGCGCGCTTCCGTTTCGGCGCCGGGCAATGGGATCAAACGATCTACCACCATACGCACCCTCCCCCGGCAAAGGCAAACCGCCCGCGAGTGACCCGCCTTACATCCGCAGCCCGGGCGAGGGCGGAGGCCACCGGGTCCCCGCCCTCGCCCCCGCACCTACGCCGGCCACTCCTGTGACGACGCCGTGCGCTCGTCGTAGCCCCGGTGGCCGCCCCGGCGACTGCCCTGATGCTCGACCGACCTTTTCGCCCCCGCGTGCACCTCGGGCGCCGACGACGTCGGCGGGTCCGTCGGCTCGCTCGGCTGCGGCGTCGGGCTCGCCGGGGGCGTGGGCGACTGGGGCGGAGGCAGGGTCGGGGGCTGCTGGGTCGAGGACGGGGACCCGCCGCCGTGCGGCGGTGTCGGCTTGGTCCCCGGCTTCGGAGGCTTCCCGCCGGGCGTCGGCTCCGCCCCGCCGCTCGCCGCACCGCTCGGGGCCGGCGATCCCTCGGCGTCCGGCCCCTTCTCCGTGTCGTCCGCCGTGTCGTCCTTCCCGTCCCGGTCCACCTCGCCGTGGCCGACCGGGCGCTGCCCGCCGCCGGGCGCTCCGTGGCCGCCGTCCGGCTCCGCCGCCCCGGGCCGCTCCGCCGAGGTACTGGGCGCGGGCTTGCGGCCCTCGTCTTCGCTCACGCTCATACAGCCTGCCGAGGCCAGGACCGCCAAGGAGGCGGCGATCCAGACGGCCGTCCGGCCGGGGGCTGACAACTGGCGCACGGGGCACCTCCGGGACAGGGGTTCGCGGGTCACCCTGCCCAACTCCCCTCACCCTGTGGGGGACACGCCTCCCGACCCCTCGGCCCACGATGCCGCGCGTCAACTCCACGCCCGGGAACAGCGGTCCCAGCCCCACCAGCAGCGAAGCGGCCACGCTCGCGACGGCCGGGAACGTCCGCCCGCGCTCGTCCGGTCGACGGCCTGCCCGGCACGGCCGGGCCCGGGAATCACCCGTATCCCAGTGCGTGCAGCCGCTCGTCGTCGATCCCGAAATGGTGGGCGATCTCGTGCACCACGGTGATCTCGGTCTCCGCCACGACGTCCTCGCGGGTCTCGCACATCCGCAGGGTGGGGCCCCGGTAGATGGTGATCCGGTCCGGCAGCACGCCCGCGTACCACTCACCGCGGTCCGTCAGTGGAGTCCCCTCGTAGAGCCCGAGCAGCTCGGGGTCGTCCGGGGTGGGCTCGTCCTCGACGAACACGGCGACGTTGTCCATCAGCCGCGTCAGTTCGGGCGGGATCCTGTCCAGGGCCTCGGCGACCAGTTCCTCGAACTCCTCGCGCGTCATCTCCAGCACCCGGCCATTGTCACGTACGGCACGCGGACCGCGCCGCCCGGCATGGTCGACGGTCGCTTTGGGCATACGGGACCAATGGCCCGCGAAGCCCCGGAACCGAAGCAGCCGACCCGCCCGATCCGCCCGTTCCGCACCGCGCCGCTCCTCGGCGGCCGCACGTCCTCGCAGACCACCGCACTCACCACGGCCCAGCGGCCCTGGGTCCGCGCCCTCGGACTGACGGCCGTCGTCCTCCTCGGCGCCTGGCTCGGACTGCTGATCGTCGGCAACGTCCGTACGCCGGTCGGCCCGATGGACGCCACCATGACGCTGCGCCCCTCCCTGACCGGCGGCACGAAGATCGACGTCTCCCCGCTCGGCGCCCTCGAACTCGACTCCCACGTCGCCCCCGTCCGCCTCGACGTCGACGTGGACCGCCTCGACCCCGTCCGCTCCCAGGCCCTGGTCGATCACCCCGAGCGACTGTCCGGCCTGCAGGAAGAGATCTCCGCCGACGTCCGGGACGGCACCACCGAACTCGCCCTGCGCTCCTGCGTGGCCGTCGTGTCGGGGGCGACCGCGCTGGGCCTCGCCGTCTACCGCCGCCCGCGCCGCGCCCTCGCCGCCGGCGGCCTCGCGCTCGCGCTCCTCGCCGCGTCCGGCGTCTCGGCGGCGGCGACCTGGAACCCGAAGTCCGTCCTGGAGCCGAAGTTCTCCGGACTGCTGTCCTCCGCGCCGTCCGTCGTCGGCAACGCGCGCTCGATCGTGACCGAATTCGACGTCTACCAGAAGGAGTTGGCCCGCCTGGTCACCAACGTGACCAAGCTGTACGAGGCGACGTCGACGCTCCCGGCCTATGCGCCGGACCCGAGCACGATGCGGGTGCTCCACGTCTCCGACATCCACCTCAACCCCGCCGCGTGGCACATCATCGGCTCCCTCGTCGAGCAGTACGGCATCGACGTGATCATCGATTCCGGCGACACGATGGACCACGGGTCGGCCGCCGAGAACGGCTTCCTCGACCCGATCTCCGATCTGGGTGCGCCCTACGTGTGGGTCCGCGGCAACCACGACTCGCGCACGACGCAGAAGTACCTGGCCCGGATGAAGAACGTCCACGTCCTCGACGAAGGCCGAGCCGTGAGCGTGGGGGGACTGCGCATCGCGGGCAGCGGCGACCCGCAGTTCACCCCGGACCGGTCGGTCGTGGCCCAGGGCGACCCGGCGGAACGCATGACCGGCATCCGCCTCGCGTCCGCGCTGCGCGACCAGGAGCGCGCGGGCACCCCCGTCGACATCGCGGTCGCCCACAACCCGGTCGCGGCCCGCGAGACCGACGGCACGGTGCCACTGGTCCTGGCGGGGCACATCCACAAGCGCCACACCGAGATCCTTCCGCACGGCACGCGCCTCAGGGTCGAGGGATCGACCGGTGGCGGCGGGCTGCGCGCGGTGGAGGACAAGGAGCCGGAGAAGGTGCGCGCATCGGTGCTCTACTTCGACCGGACGAGCCGGCGGCTGCAGGCGTGGGACGAGATCACGCTGGGCGGCCTGGGGCTGACGACGGCGGAGGTCAGCCGCCATGTCGCGGAGCCGGAGCAGCCGTCCCCGAGCCCGTCCGGGGGCTCACGGTCGCCCTCATCGAGCCAGTCCGGAGGCTCGCCGTCGCCCTCCCCGTAAACCGTTTTGGCGATAGGTCCCCGCATCCCATATGCTTCTCACGTCCCCGACGCGCTGAGAAGCGCCCAGGCGGGCCCTTAGCCCTCATCGTCTAGTGGCCCAGGACGCCGCCCTTTCAAGGCGGTAGCACGGGTTCGAATCCCGTTGGGGGCACGCATCACCGTGTGCGAGACTTGTTCTCGCACAATGCTTGGTCCTGTGGAGCAGTTTGGAGTGCTCGCCACCCTGTCAAGGTGGAGGCCGCGGGTTCAAATCCCGTCAGGACCGCTGGAGCTCGAAAGAGCTTCGTGGCTGGGTAGCTCAGTTGGTACG
Organism: Streptomyces sp. 5K101; assembly: GCF_046506645.1. Classification (NCBI taxonomy): domain Bacteria; kingdom Bacillati; phylum Actinomycetota; class Actinomycetes; order Kitasatosporales; family Streptomycetaceae; genus Streptomyces; species Streptomyces sp. 5K101. The sequence continues at coordinate 33,000 of NZ_JBKFFO010000025.1, forward strand.
AGCGATCGCCTGAAAAGCGATAGGTCGCCGGTTCGACCCCGGCCCCAGCCACCAGCCGAAGGCCCCGATCCCCGGATCGGGGCCTTCGCCGTTTCTTCCTCTGACGCCGGGGGCCCTGGGGCGGGGACCGAGAGCCCCCACCCCGGGGCGCGGGCTACGCCTTCTCCCGCTCGCCCCGGCGCCGGCCGCGCACGGCCAGGACCAGCGCCGCCACCGCGACCACCAGCACCAGCAGCGCCCAGTCCGGGACCGTCCTCCCCACCCCCGACGCCCACTCCTCCACCGCGAACGAGTCGTCGACCGACAGCAGGCCCGGTAGGGCCGTCGTGCCGTCGAACGCCAGGAACAGCGTGCCCAGCAGCACGAAGAACAGGCCCGACGCCAGCGACGTCGTGTGCAGCCGGAACCGGCCCACGCGCAGTTCGCGCCCGCGAAGCCGCCGGCGGCCGCCCAGGTCGAAGCGGTCCCAGAGCAGGGCCAGCAGGAACAGCGGAACCGCCATGCCGAGGGCGTAGACGGCGAGCAGCAGGCCGCCGTAGACCGGGCTCCCGCTCAGCGCCGCCACCGTCAGCACGCTCCCGAGGATCGGGCCCGCGCAGAAGCCCGCCAGTCCGTAGACCAGGCCGAGGGCGTAGACGGACAGGGCCGTCGTCGGACGGATACGGCCCGACACCGCGGCGATACGGCGCGAGGCGAAGCCCATCCCGAGGATCTGCGCGACGCCGAGCGCGACGATCAGCCAGCCGCCGGCCGAGACCAGCAGGTCGCGATGGCCGTAGAAGAGCCGGCCCGCGAAGGACCCGGCCGCCCCGAGCGGGACCAGGGTCGTCGCGAGGCCCGCGAAGAAGATGCCGGTGCGCGCCAGCAGCCGGCCCGTGGAGTCGATCGAGTACGCGAAGAAGGCGGGCAGCAGCAGGGCGCTGCACGGGCTGATCAGGGCGAGGAGTCCGCCGAGGAACGCGGCCAGATAGCCGATGTCGTGCATCACGAGCCCTGCTTCGCGGTGCGCGCCGCCGTCTCGATCGCCTCGGTGAACGTCTGAAGGGGCTGGGCTCCCGCGATGGGCCGGCCGTTGATCAGGAAGGACGGCGTGGACGTGGCGCCCAGTCCGTATCCCTCCTCCTGGTCCTTCGTGACCGCCCGGCGGGCGGCGTCGCTGTCCAGGTCACGCGTGAAGCGGTCGAGGTCGCGCACCCCCGCCTCGCGGGCCAGAGCGGTGAGGCGGTCGGGGCCGAAGCCCTTCTCCTTCGCGCCCGCCGCGTACGCGGCGGCGTGGAACTGCCAGAAGCGGCCCTGCTGCCCCGCCGCCCACGCGGCGCGTGCGGCGGCCTCGGACGCCTCGCCGAAGATCGGGAAGTTGCGCCACTCGATGCGCAGGACGCCGGCGTCGACGTACTTCTTCATCAGCCGGGGCTCGGTGTCGCGGGCGAACTTCCCGCAGAATCCGCACTGGAAGTCCGCGTACTCGACCATCACGACGGGCGCGTCCGCGCGGCCCGCCGCGAGCGGGTCCTTCGCGTCGCGGCGGGCGAGCTTCTCCAGCTCGGGGTACGTGCCGGCCTGCGGCTCGGCGGAGACGTCCGCGACGGACGAGGACCCATCGGACGGCCCGGCCTCCGGCCGGGTGGCGGTGTACGAGGCGAAGCCGAGCAGCAGCGCGGCGACGAGGACGCCCGCGCCGATCGCGAGCGGCTTGCGGGAGGAGCGGGAGGAGGTGGACGGGGCGGAAGACGGGGAAGGCATGGCGGAACTCCTGAACGAAAGGCCTGACGGAAACGGATGCCGGTGAGGGGACCGGCGGGCCTATACGCGCAGGACGGAGAAGTCGACCGCCGAGGGCGGCGCGAGCGGTGGCGGGCCGCGCAGGGGCGAGACGTCCAGCACGGTCTGATCGCAGACCAGCGCGGTGCCGCCGAAGCCGTGGGTCTGGTGCAGCACGGGCAGCAACTCGTACGCGGTGCCGCCGCGCGGCGGCACACCCGGATGCGCCCCGCTGTCCCCGGCCCCGGTGCGCTGCCCGCATCCGGGCAGCTCGGCCGCCCCGGCGGCCACCGCTTCGGCCGGACCGGGTGCGGCGCCGGCCCGCACACCGATGTCACCGTCACGGACGCCGCCCGCCCGGACGCCGGATGCCCTGGCGCCTGTACCGGGGACGCCCCCAGCACGGTCGGAGCCCGCGTCGGTCTCGGAGCCCGCACCACGGCCGGAACCCACGTCGCCGACGGAGCCCGCACCACGGCCGGAACCCACGTCGCCGACGGAGCCCGCACCACGGCCGGAACCCACGTCGCCGACGGACCCCGCACCACGGCCGGAACCCACGTCGGCGGCCGCGCCTGACCCGGCAGTCACCGCGACCACCCCACCGCCGACCGAGCGAGCAGTCACGGCGGTCGTCTCACCGCCGGCCAAGCCCTGCCCGGCAGTCACCACGACCACCCCACCGCGGGCCGAGCCCGCCGGCGCGGCCGCAGCCTCGACCTTCGTCGACAGGGCCGCCACGCATCCCAGCAGCGTGCCGAGCAGCCCGAGCAGCAGGCTCACGGTCACCGCGACGCGATGCCGGCGATCGCGGCCGACGCGGCCGATCAGCATGGGCGTGCTTTCCCTTCGGGACGCTCGGGAGGGATGAACGATTCGCTCCATACTGCACCAGCTTGCTGACGAAATGAGTTCGCCAGTGCTTTCCGGAGAGTGCGATCCTGGACCCCGTATGTCTACTTCCTTCGCCGATCTCCAGACCCTGCTGGCCGGGGCGTCCCTGCGCGACGCCCACCGGCTCGGCCGTCGTCTCGAGGGCGCCCGCCGCATCCGTAAGCCCGAGGCGCGGCAGGCCGTGCTGGACGAGATCGCCGCCGAGGCCGAGAAGTCCGCGGCCCGCGCCGCCCGGCGTGCCGAGCGCGTGCCCGAGGTCACGTACCCGGAGCAGCTCCCGGTCAGCCATAAGAAGGACGAGATCCTCCAGGCGATACGGGACCACCAGGTCGTGATCGTCGCGGGTGAGACCGGGTCCGGGAAGACGACCCAGATTCCGAAGATCTGCCTGGAGCTCGGCCGGGGCGTGCGCGGCATGATCGGCCACACGCAGCCCCGCCGTATCGCCGCCCGCACGGTGGCCGAGCGCGTCGCGGAGGAACTGCGCACCCCGCTCGGCGAGGCGGTCGGCTGGAAGGTCCGGTTCACGGACCAGGTGAACCAGGACTCGACCTTCGTCAAACTGATGACCGACGGCATCCTGCTCGCGGAGATCCAGACGGACCGCGAGCTGCGTGCCTACGACACGATCATCATCGACGAGGCCCACGAGCGGTCCCTCAACATCGACTTCCTGCTCGGCTATCTCGCCCAGCTGCTGCCCAAGCGCCCCGATCTCAAGGTCGTCATCACCTCCGCGACGATCGACCCCGAGCGGTTCTCCCGCCACTTCGGCGACGCGCCGATCGTCGAGGTCAGCGGCCGGACCTATCCGGTAGAGGTCCGCTACCGCCCCCTGCTGGAGGAGGATTCGGAGGAGTCCGACCGCGACCAGATCACCGCGATCACGGACGCCGTCGAGGAGCTGATGGGCGAGGGCAAGGGCGACATCCTCGTCTTCCTCTCCGGCGAGCGCGAGATCCGTGACACCGCGGACGCGCTCAACAAGAAGCAGTACCGCTTCACCGAGGTCCTGCCGCTGTACGCCCGGCTGTCGCACGCCGAACAGCACCGCGTGTTCCAGCCGCACACCGGCCGCCGCATCGTCCTCGCGACGAACGTCGCCGAGACCTCGCTGACCGTCCCCGGCATCAAGTACGTGATCGACCCGGGCACCGCCCGGATCTCGCGCTACAGCCACCGCACCAAGGTCCAACGGCTGCCGATCGAGCCGGTCAGCCAGGCCAGCGCCAGCCAGCGCAAGGGCCGCTGCGGCCGTACCTCCGACGGCATCTGCATCCGCCTGTACTCCGAGGACGACTTCCTCTCCCGTCCCGAGTTCACGGACGCGGAGATCCTGCGCACCAACCTCGCGTCCGTCATCCTGCAGATGACGGCGGCCGGGCTCGGCGACATCGAGAAGTTCCCGTTCATCGACCCGCCGGACCACCGCAACATCCGCGACGGCGTCCACCTGCTCCAGGAGCTCGGAGCCTTCGACCCCGCGGAGAAAGACCCCCGCAAGAAGCTCACTCCGCTCGGCCGCAAGCTCTCCCAGCTCCCCGTCGACCCCCGGCTCGCCCGGATGGTCATCGAGGCCGACAAGAACGGCTGCGTGCGTGAGGTGATGGTCATCGCGGCCGCGCTGTCCATCCAGGACCCCCGCGAGCGCCCGGCCGAGAAGCAGGCGCAGGCCGACCAGCAGCACGCGCGCTTCAAGGACGAGACGAGCGACTTCCTCGCCTTCCTCAACCTGTGGCGCTACGTCCGCGAGCAGCAGAAGGAGCGCGGCTCCTCCAGCTTCCGCCGCATGTGCAAGCAGGAGTACCTGAACTTCCTGCGCATCCGCGAGTGGCAGGACATCTACTCGCAGCTGCGCACGGTGGCCAAGCAGATGGGCATCCACCTCAATGAGGAGGACGCTCCGGAGCAGTCCGTCCACGTCTCCCTGCTCTCCGGCCTGCTGTCGCACGTCGGCATGAAGGACGTGAAGGAGGGCGCGAAGAACGAGTACCTGGGAGCGCGGAACGCCAAGTTCGCGATCTTCCCGGGCTCCGCGCTCTTCAAGAAGCCGCCGCGTTTCGTCATGTCCGCCGAGCTCGTGGAGACCTCGCGCCTGTGGGCCCGGGTCAACGCGAAGATCGAGCCGGAGTGGATCGAGCCGCTCGCCCAGCATTTGCTGAAGCGTACGTACAGCGAGCCGCATTGGGAGAAGGACGCCGCGGCCGTCATGGCGTACGAGAAGGTGACGCTGTACGGCGTGCCGATCGTCGCCCAGCGCAAGGTGAACTACGGGCGCATCGACCCGGAGACCTCCCGCGACCTGTTCATCCGCAACGCGCTCGTCGAGGGCGACTGGCGCACGCACCACAAGTTCTTCGCGGACAACCGCAGACTCCTGACCGAGGTCGAGGAGTTGGAGCACCGCGCCCGCCGCCGCGACATCCTCGTGGACGACGAGACGCTCTTCGACTTCTACGACCGGCGGGTGCCCGAGCACGTCGTGTCCGGCGCGCACTTCGACTCCTGGTGGAAGCACAAACGCCGCGAGCAGCCGGACCTGCTCGACTTCGAGCGCGAGATGCTCATCAACGAGAAGGCCGGCGCGGTCACCAAGGACGACTACCCGGACACGTGGCGGCAGGGCCGGCTGAAGTTCCGGGTGACCTACCAGTTCGAGCCGGGCGCGGACGCCGACGGCGTCACCGTGCACATCCCGCTCCAGGTGCTGAACCAGGTCACCGACGAGGGCTTCGACTGGCAGATCCCGGGCCTGCGCGAAGAGGTCGTCACCGAGCTGATCCGCTCCCTCCCCAAGCCGGTACGCCGCCATTACGTGCCGGCGCCGAACTACGCGAAGGCATTCCTGGAGCGGGCGGTGCCCCAGCAGGAGCCGCTGCCGGTCACCCTCGCCCGCGAACTCCAGCGCATGGTGGGCGTACCGGTCTCGGCCGACGACTTCGACCTGGCCAAGGTCCCCGACCACCTCAAGATCACATTCCGGATCGTCGACGAGCGCCGCAAGAAGCTCGCCGAGGACAAGGACCTGGAGGCGCTCCGCCTCAAGCTCCGCCCCAAGGCACGCCAGGCCCTGTCCAAGGCGGCCGCGGCGACCGCGGGGCCCTCGGGCGAGTCCATCGAGCGCACCGGTCTGAAGGACTGGACGATCGGCACGCTGACGAAGGTGTTCGAAACACGCCGGGCCGGCCAGCCGGTCAAGGCGTACCCGGCGCTCGTCGACGCGGGCGCGAGCGTGTCCGTACGGCTCTTCGACACGGAGGCCGAGCAGGCGCAGGCGATGTGGCAGGGCACCCGTCGGCTGATCATGCTCAACATCCCGGTCAGCCCCGCGAAGTTCGCCGCCGACAGGCTGACCAACCAGCAGAAGCTGGCGCTGTCCCGCAATCCGCACGGGTCGGTACAGGCACTGTTCGAGGACTGCGCCATGGCGGCGGCGGACCGGCTCATCGCCGACCACGGCGGCCCCGCCTGGGACGAGGAATCATTCCGGAAGCTGTTCGATCAGGTCCGCGCCGACCTCGTGGACCTGACCGTCCGCACGATCGACCAGGTGCAGCAGATCCTCGCGGCCTGGCAGGCCTGTGAGCGCCGCCTGAAGGCCACGAACAGCCTGACGCTGATCAACAACGTCCAGGACGTCCGGGAGCAGCTGGCCGCCCTGATGCCGGCCGGCTTCGTGACGCGTACGGGTCTGCGCAGGCTGCCCGACCTGATGCGCTATCTGGTCGCCGTGGACCGCCGCCTCCAGCAGATGCCGACGGCCGTCCAGCGCGACACCACGCGCATGGAGAAGGTCCACGAGATGCAGGACGAGTACGCCTGGCTGCTGGAGCAGCTGCCCCAGGGCCGGCCGGTGCCGCAGCAGGTCCTGGACATCCGCTGGATGATCGAGGAGCTGCGGGTGAGCTACTTCGCGCACGCGCTGGGCACGGCGTATCCCGTCTCGGACAAGCGGATCGTGAAGGCGATCGACGCGGCGGCACCGTGACGGCACGGTCACCCTGGGTGAGTTCGACCTGACCAGCGAACCTGCTGTACAGTCTCTCTCGCGGCCAAGGAGTGTTCGGCCGCGAAACCTGGTCCTGTGGAGCAGTTTGGAGTGCTCGCCACCCTGTCAAGGTGGAGGCCGCGGGTTCAAATCCCGTCAGGACCGCGCGATTGACCGAAGGCCCGCATCACATTGATGCGGGCCTTCGTAGTATCCGGACCACCGGAGGCCGCGCCATGCGGCGGCCCGGCCAGATTCCGCGGTCGAGACGCAGCAAATCCCGTCACGGCCACGCCTGTTCGCCAGCAGGCCCCGCGCCCCCTCGATGCCGGCCTCTGCCGTATGCGCGCTCGTACCGTCTTGATGGTGTCATCCGCCGCCGGTACCCAGGGTCCAGGGGGTGGCGTACATGGCGGCGTCTGCGGCGAGGCGGCACGAGACACGCGCGCTGCTGCGCGCCCATCTGGCGGCCGCCACGGGCTATCGCCACCTCACGAGGAGCTGCCCCGTCTGCCATCGGTTCCTGCGCCTCGCCCTGGAGCGCGCCGAACCGGAGCCGACCACGCGCGACCCCGCTCCGGAAGCCACCGACGAGTGACCGACGCCAGACCAACACCTGCTGGAACGCAGCTCGTTGAGTGCGGGCCCCGGGTTTTGGCAAGAGGTGTGCACTGTGACGGGTGTCACCGAACGGATTTCCTGAACCGCGGCACTTAACCCTTCCCTACAAGGGGTCCATTTAATATGTGCCATTGCACCGTCCCCACACGAGTCCCAGATATCGACACCGATGTCACGGGCCACCCCCGCAACAGCCGGCACGGGGCACAAAAAGATCGCGCTGGACCCGGCGGAGTCCAGCGCGATCGAAGACGAAGGTCTGTTGGGGCAGACGCACGCCTGTGGAGCCAGTGGTGGGCTCATCCGAGGTGGGGGCCCCGGAAATGCCCGGTCAAACGGGGTGTTCAGGCCTCGCTGCGCTGCTGCGGAATACCCGCAAGCAGTGCGCGGACCTCTGCCTCGCGGTAGCGGCGGTGGCCACCGAGCGTGCGGATGGACGTGAGCTTGCCCGCCTTGGCCCAGCGGGTGACCGTCTTCGGGTCCACGCGGAACATCGTGGCGACCTCAGCCGGGGTCAGCAGCGGCTCGGCATCAGGGGTGCGAGCGGTCATGAGCGGCCTCCTCGGGAGAACCGAACCTTCTCGGTTCTTTCCTCTAAATTCTGCACCTTGACCCGCGTTGCCCGAAATGGCGGACGCGGGTCGAGTCGGTTATAGGACGAACGGCTTGTCCTCGGCACTACAACTACACCATCTGTCCAGCCACGTCGGCCAAACCGATGGAATTGCCCTCTCAGGTGTCCATCAGCGGCGGAAGGCCGATGGACCATGCCATAACGGACAGTCACGTCACAGTGACGATCAGTCACAGAGCGATCAGGAGTCGTCAGACCCCCCATAGCGTGCAATGCTGAGCAATCCGCCGTTACTTGGACGGAAGGAACCCTCCCCGGACTCCTTGTCCTATTTTGACACGAGGGTGGGTGATAGGCGCAAGGGAGCGGTTAGTGTAATCCGTCACGCTTGGGGCAATCGCCCGGATCAGGACGTACGTCCCGCCCCGGCCGTGGACGTCGCCGCCGGCCCCTGTCAGTTCGCGAATTGACGATCCCTCACGGCTCTCCAACGCTCCGTCAGACGCCCGTACGCCTCGGCCGCTCCGTCGCCGTCCCCGGCCCGCAGCGCCGCGATACCCTCCGCCGCGTCCGCCGCCGACCGGTCCTCCGCCAGCAGGTCCCCGGGCAGCGCGTGCACGAGACCGCCGTAGTCCAGCTCGACCAGTGACCGCGGGTGGAACTCCTCCAGCCACCGCCCCACGTCCACCAGGCTCTCGGTCAGCGGCCCCTCGTCGATCGCCTCCCGCAGCGTCCGCAGCCCCCGGGCCAGCCGTCGGCGGGCCTCGACCATCGGCGTCCGGTAGCGCAGCGAGGGCGCGGCGGCCGCGTACTCGCGCTCCTCGTCGGCGAAGAGCACGAACCAGCCCACGGGCACCCCCCACACGGCCGTCCTGATCCACGGGCGGGCGTCCGGGTTCCGCTCGCGCCACTGTGCGAAGTCGGCGGCGGCCTGCTCCCGCACGACCGGCGGCAGCACCGCGTCCAGGAGCGGGCGGGACAGCTGCCCGGCCAGCTCCTCCAGGGCGAGCCAGCCGCGCAGGCGCGTACGCCACGGGCAGACGCACACCACGCCGTCGGCATCGGTCACGAAGGCGTCCGCGCTCTCGTGGACCCGGACCGCGACGGGCGGGGTCGGCAGCAGATCGGCCAGCGAGCGGCGCAGTTCGTCCTGGGCGGTAGGGGTGTCATCGCGGCGCGCGTACCGCGTCCAGTGGCTGCGCTCGGGCTCGGGGAAGGCCACCAGCGGCTCGTAGATCCGCAGGTAGGCCGCATACGGGACGAGGACCGAGGACAGCGCCGGCATGCCGCAGATCCTTCCACGTCCGTACTCCGCCAGAGGGTGATCCTCGGCACCGGGTCGGATCTACGCTTGCTGAGGACTTACTCTCTTGCCCAACGGGACCTACCCCACCCGCAGGAAGGCCCCGTATCCGCCGCTTCGTACTTGGGAGTCACCACCGTGACCGATGTAACCGGCGCTCCGGTCGACGTACTGAACACTCTGTTCCGATCGGAGCAGGGAGGGCACGAGCAGGTCGTGCTGTGCCAGGACCGCGCCTCCGGCCTGAAGGCCGTCATCGCCATCCACTCCACCGCCCTGGGCCCGGCCCTCGGCGGCACCCGCTTCTACCCGTACGCCTCCGACGAGGAGGCCGTCGCGGACGCCCTGAACCTCTCCCGGGGCATGTCGTACAAGAACGCCATGGCCGGTCTCGAGCACGGCGGCGGCAAGGCCGTGATCATCGGCGACCCGGAGCAGATCAAGTCCGAGGAGCTGCTGCTGGCCTACGGCCGGTTCGTGGACTCCCTCGGCGGCCGTTACGTGACCGCCTGCGACGTCGGCACCTACGTCGCCGACATGGACGTCGTCGCGCGCGAGAGCCGCTGGGTCACCGGCCGCTCCCCCGAGAACGGCGGCGCGGGCGACTCCTCCGTGCTCACCGCGTACGGCGTCTTCCAGGGCATGCGCGCCTCGGCCCAGCACCTGTGGGGCGACCCGACGCTGCGCGACCGCAAGGTCGGCGTCGCGGGCGTCGGCAAGGTCGGCCACCACCTGGTCGAGCACCTGCTCTCCGACGGCGCCGAGGTCGTGATCACCGATGTGCGCGAGGAGTCCGTGCGCCGCATCCTCGACAAGCACCCCGGCGTCACCGCGGTCGCCGACACCGACACCCTGATCCGCACCGAGGGTCTGGACGTCTACGCGCCCTGCGCGCTCGGCGGCGCCCTGAACGACGTCAGCGTGCCGGCGCTGACCGCGCAGATCGTCTGCGGCGCGGCGAACAACCAGCTCGCGCATCCGGGTGTCGAGAAGGACCTCGCCGACCGCGGGATCCTCTACGCCCCCGACTACGTGGTGAACGCCGGCGGCGTCATCCAGGTCGCCGACGAGCTGCGCGGCTTCGACTTCGACCGGTGCAAGGCCAAGGCGTCGAAGATCTTCGACACCACGCTGGCAATATTCGCACGTGCGAAGGAAGACGGTATTCCGCCGGCCGCCGCGGCCGACCGGATCGCCGAGCAGCGCATGGCCGACGCCCGCCGTCGCTGACCCGGGCACGCGTCCGGCCCGCCGGTCCGGGGAGACAAGACTCACCCCGGTCGGCGGGTCGGGCACCAGGAAGAGGTTAAAATCGCAGTTGACCAGCGAGGACGGGGCGCCTCGCGGGTCGTGTGAAGCGGCACCTCATGCGGGCGGCGTACCGTATGGCCGCGGAAGCAGGTACCGTTGAAGCCCTACGGACCGAGCTCTCCACGGAGAGCCCGTTCCGACTCATGAACGCGTGTCAAGACTCTGGGGCCGTCGAGCCCCGTCACCGAGGGGGTCGAGCCATGGGGCGCGGCCGGGCCAAGGCCAAGCAGACAAAGGTCGCCCGCCAGCTGAAGTACAACAGCGGCGGGACTGACCTGTCGCGTCTGGCCAACGAGCTGGGCGCATCGACTTCGAGTCCGATTTCGAACCAGCCGCCGAACGGCGAGCCGTTCGAGGACGACGACGAGGAAGACGACCCGTACGCACGGTACGCGGACATGTACAACGACGACGAGGACGAGGACGACGAGTCCGGCCCGTCGTCACAGCGCCGCGGCGCTTGACGCTGTACTCACCGACCCGGTCCGGGGCCTGCCCCGGACCGGGTTCTGTGCTGTTCAGCTTGCGTAGTCGCCGGTCAGCTCCGCGCCCGTGGTACGTTCGCCGCGCTCGATGATCTCGCCCGCGACCCAGGCGTCCACACCGCGGTCGGCGAGGGTGGTCAGCGCGACCTCGACGGACTCCGCCGGGACGACCGCCATCATGCCGACGCCCATGTTCAGCGTCTTCTCCAGCTCCAGCCGCTCCACCTGGCCGGCCCGTCCGACGAGGTCGAACACCGCGCCCGGGGTCCACGTGGAGCGGTCGACCACCGCGTGCAGACCGTCCGGGATCACCCGCGCCAGGTTCGCCGCCAGCCCGCCACCCGTGATGTGGCTGAACGCGTGCACCTCGGTCGTCCGGGTCAGCGCCAGACAGTCCAGCGAGTAGATCTTCGTGGGCTCCAGCAGTTCCTCGCCCAGCGTCCTGCCGAACTCCTCGACCTGCTGCTCCAGCGCCATGCCCGCCCGGTCGAACAGCACGTGCCGCACCAGCGAGTACCCGTTGGAGTGAAGCCCGGACGACGCCATCGCGACGACCACGTCACCCGTCCGGATACGATCTGCGCCCAGCAGCCGGTCCGCCTCGACCACACCCGTGCCCGCACCGGCCACGTCGAAGTCGTCCGGCCCCAGCAGACCCGGGTGCTCGGCCGTCTCGCCGCCGACCAGCGCCGTACCGGCCAGCACACAGCCCTCGGCGATGCCCTTGACGATCCCGGCCACCCGCTCCGGGTGCACCTTGCCCACACAGATGTAGTCCGTCATGAACAGCGGCTCCGCGCCGCAGACCACGATGTCGTCCATGACCATCGCGACCAGGTCGTGCCCGATCGTGTCGTACACGCCCATCCGCCGGGCGATGTCGACCTTCGTGCCCACCCCGTCCGTCGCGGACGCCAGCAGCGGACGCTCGTAACGCTTCAGGGCCGAGGCGTCGAAGAGGCCGGCGAAGCCGCCCAGACCGCCCAGGACCTCCGGGCGCCGGGTCTTCTTCACCCACTCCTTCATCAGCTCGACGGCGCGGTCACCCGCATCGATGTCGACGCCCGCGGCTGCGTAGCTGGCACCGGTGGTCTCACTCATGGGGTTGAGAGCTTTCGTGTCGTGACTGCGTTGGAGCGGGGATTACGGGCGACGGAGCGCGTCGGCGGCGTCGGCGCCGCCCGCAAGCTCGGTCTCCAGAAGCTGCTTGCCGAGCAGCTCGGGGTCGGGCAGCTCCATCGGGTACTCGCCGTCGAAGCAGGCGCGGCAGAGGTTCGGCTTGGCGATGGTGGTCGCCTCGATCATGCCGTCGATGGAGATGTACGCGAGGGAGTCGGCGCCCAGGGACTTGCCGATCTCGTCGATCGACATGCCGTTGGCGATGAGCTCGGCGCGGGTCGCGAAGTCGATGCCGAAGAAGCACGGCCACTTCACCGGCGGGGAGGAGATCCGGATGTGGACCTCGGCCGCGCCGGCCTCGCGGAGCATCTTGACCAGGGCCCGCTGGGTGTTGCCGCGGACGATCGAGTCGTCCACGACGACCAGCCGCTTGCCGCGGATGACTTCCTTGAGCGGGTTCAGCTTCAGGCGGATGCCCAGCTGGCGGATCGTCTGCGAGGGCTGGATGAAGGTACGCCCGACATAGGCGTTCTTCACCAGGCCGGAGCCGTACGGGATGCCGCTGGCCTCGGCGTAGCCGATCGCGGCCGGCGTACCGGACTCCGGCGTCGCTATGACCAGGTCGGCCTCGACCGGGGCTTCCTTGGCCAGTTTCCGGCCCATTTCGACCCGGGAGAGGTAGACGTTCCGGCCGGCGATGTCGGTGTCGGGACGGGCCAGGTAGACGTACTCGAAGACACAGCCCTTGGGCTTCGCTTCCGCGAAGCGAGAGGTGCGGATGCCGTTCTCGTCGATGGCGATGAGCTCGCCGGGCTCGATCTCGCGGACCAGGCTGGCGCCGCAGATGTCGAGGGCGGCGCTCTCGGAGGCGACGACCCAGCCGCGGTCGAGACGGCCGAGGACCAGCGGGCGGATGCCCTGCGGGTCACGGGCCGCGTAGAGGGTGCCCTCGTCCATGAAGACGAGCGAGAACGCGCCCCGGACGTCGGGGAGGACCTTGGCGGCCGCCTCCTCGATCGTCAGCGGCTTGCCGTCCTCGTCGACCTGCCCGGCGAGTAGAGCGGTGACCAGATCGGTGTCGTTGGTCGCGGCGACCTGGGTAGCCCGGCCGTTCTCCTTGGGGAGCTCGGCGACCATCTCGGCCAGCTGCGCCGTGTTGACCAGGTTTCCGTTGTGGCCGAGCGCGATGGAGCCGTGGGCCGTGGCCCGGAAGGTCGGCTGTGCGTTCTCCCACACGGAGGCGCCCGTGGTCGAGTAGCGGGCGTGGCCGACCGCGATGTGGCCGGTCAGGGAGCCGAGAGAGGTCTCGTCGAAGACCTGGGACACGAGGCCCATGTCCTTGAAGACGAGGATCTGAGAGCCGTTGCTGACCGCGATTCCCGCGGATTCCTGGCCTCGATGTTGGAGGGCGTAGAGCCCGAAGTAAGTGAGCTTCGCGACCTCTTCACCCGGAGCCCAGACACCGAAGACGCCGCAAGCGTCCTGGGGGCCCTTCTCGCCGGGGAGCAGGTCGTGGTTGAGTCGTCCGTCACCACGTGGCACGCAACCGAGTGTAGGCGAGATCGACCACTGGTCCGAATTGGGGATGCCGCGCAACCCGATTCCGGGAGTCCGCCGAGCGGCCTCCGCACGGTGGCGGAGGCGGGAATCCGCAGTGCCCGTACAGCCGTCGGGGCGGCTGCCGGAGACCGACAAGCCGTCCATTTCGGCGTCCGCATCCCGGGACGATCGTCGCCACACCTGGCCGGTCCCGGCCGGACTCCGGGCCGCGCGGCCCCTCGGTGACCGGCGGTCAGACGCGCGGAGCCCCTCCACGTCGGCCTGGTCGATGTCGCGGGCGCCGCCTGCCACCGCGTGCGCTAGTTCACACCCCGGCCCCGCCGACGGCGGGGCCGATTTCCGACATTCTGGGCACCTCACCGACCTCGTGCTCATGTGCTCGATGCCACCGGCGCCCGTTTCGGGCCGGTATGCCCCGAGGCCCGCACCTCGTACGGGCCTGTGTGTCCCGGCGTGACGCGCGGTCTCGGCCGATCGGCGGCCCCGGCCAGGTCAGCGCATGTCCGCGTACGCCCCCAGACCCTTGCCGTTCGGTGCCGTGAGGCTCAGGGCGCGGTGCCTCACCTCGTACTTCACCGTCCGCTGCTGCAGGACCTGGGCCACCTGGCGCTCCAGATCCATCTCCGGGCCAGGACACAGCTTCCGTGTGGAGGCGATGCGGCCGAAGGTGATCGTGTCGCCGGAGACCTTCGCGGTGCCGGTGAAGCGGTTGCAGCCGAGACTGCCGCCGACGCTGCCGTCCTTGGCGATGGTCAGATGCGCCTTGCCCTCGGTGCCTGCGGGCAGGGAGGTGGCCGTCTCGCCCTCCACCAGGGAGTCCACGGTCCACCGGGTGCCCATCAGCGGGGAGGGCCGCTCGACGGTCAGGGCGATCGTGTCGCCCTTCTCGGTGGTGAGGGTGAGCCTGCCGTCGGTGAGTTTCGCCTTGAGCTTGCCGGAGAACGCGGCCCGCAGGGTGTCCTCGAATCCCTGGATCTTCTTGTCGCAGGCCATCTCGGTCACCTCGCCGGGACCGACCGTCACGGTGTCGCCCTCGACCGTGATGTCCGCGCCGAAGTGGTTGCAGCCGTAGTTGCCCTGCGCCCGGCCCTTGTCGGTGATCTCGACATATGCGTCGGACGGGGAAGCGGTCTTCGTGCCGTCGACGCTCACGCTCTCCACGGACCAGCGCACGCCGGTGAGAGGAACGTCGGGTGCCACGGAGTCGCCGCTGCCGGCCCCGCCTCCCTGCTCCGTGCCGCAGGCGGCCAGGGCCAGGAGGGCCAGGGCGGTGACCGGAATGCTCAGCTGGTAGCGCATACCCCTGGGACGGGGCGGGCCCGAGGTCGGTTCCCTCGGACGCGCGACGGGCCGAGGACCGTGGCCGGGCCCGGATCGGGCGATCAGCCGAGGATCGGCAGGAGCCCCCCGAGGTCCGCGCGCTCCCCGCTCGCGCTGACCTTCGCGGCCTCCAGCGCCTCCGCCCACCCCGTGCGCCCGGTGGCGAGCCGGATCCAGGTCAGCGGGTCGGTCTCGACGACATTGGGCGGGGTCCCCCGCGTGTGCCGGGGGCCCTCCACGCACTGCACGACGGCGAACGGCGGGATCCGCACCTCGGTCGACGCCCCGGGCGCCTTGACCGCGAGCGCGTCGGCGAGCAGCCGGGTGCAGGCGGCGAGCGCCTGCCGGTCGTACGGGACGTCCAGGCCGGTCGCGTCGGCCAGGTCGTCGGTGTGGACGACCAGCTCGACGGTGCGGGTGACCAGGAAGTCCCCGAGCCGCATGGCCCCGAACCGCGTCGGCACCAGCCGCTCGTCCGACACCAGCGGCAGCAGCTCGCCGATGCGCTCGGCCGTGCGCGCGTACAGCTCGCCGAGGTCACCGCCGGCCAGCTCCCGGGTGTCCTCGTCGACCTGCCCCGCGACCGTCACCGTGGCGAACGGCCAGTCGAGCAGCGCGACGTCCTGCCGGGCCGGCTCGGGCTGCGCGAGGTAGCGGGGCACGGCGCCGACCGCCATGGCGAGGTGCGCGACCAGCTCCCGCACGGTCCAGTCCCCCAGCCGGGTGGGCAGCTCCAGCTGCCGGGCCGTCAGACTCTCCGCCACCTCCCGGACATGCCCGAACTGGGCCAGCACGGCGGCCCGGACCTTGGCGGAGTCGTACGTACGAAGACGCTTCTTGGCCGGTGGCATGACGCCGACCTTACGGGGTGGGTACGACAGGACGCCGAGGGCCCCCGCCCGGTCGGACCGGACGGGGGCCTCGGGGCACGCGCCTCAGACGAGCAGACCCGGGATGGTCTGCTCGTGTGCGGTGCGGAGTTCGGGCAGGGAGATGCTGAACTGGCCCTGCACCTCGACCGTGTCTCCGTCGACGACGCCGATGCGGGTGGCGGGCAGGCCGCGGGCGCCGCACATGTCGGTGAAGCGGAGTTCCTCGCTGCGCGGGACGGCGACGACCGCACGGCCGGCCGACTCGCTGAGCAGGAACGTGAACGCGTCCAGGCCGTCCGGGACGACGAGGCGGGCGCCGTGGCCGCCGCGCAGGCAGGACTCCACCACGGCCTGGACCAGTCCGCCGTCGGACAGGTCGTGCGCCGCGTCGATCATGCCGTCGCGGGAGGCGGAGATCAGGATCTCCGCGAGCAGCTTCTCCCGGTCCAGGTCGACCTGCGGGGGCATGCCGCCCAGGTGGTCGTGGATCACCTGGGACCAGGCCGAGCCGCCGAACTCCTCCCGCGTGTCACCGAGCAGGTACAGCAGCTGCCCTTCCTCGGCGAACGCGATCGGGGTGCGGCGGGTCACGTCGTCGATCACACCGAGGACCGCCACCACGGGGGTGGGGTGGATCGCCACGTCACCGGTCTGGTTGTACAGGGAGACGTTGCCGCCGGTCACCGGGGTGCCCAGCTGCAGGCAGCCGTCCGCGAGACCGCGGGTGGCCTCGGCGAACTGCCACATCACGTCCGGGTCCTCCGGAGAGCCGAAGTTCAGGCAGTCCGAGATCGCCAGCGGCTTCGCCCCGGAGGCGGCCACGTTGCGGTACGCCTCCGCCAGCGCGAGCTGCGCGCCGGTGTACGGGTCGAGCTTGGCGTAACGGCCGTTGCCGTCCGTCGCCATGGCCACACCGAGGTTGGACTCCTCGTCGATGCGGACCATGCCCGCGTCCTCCGGCTGGGCGAGGACAGTGTTGCCCTGCACGAACCGGTCGTACTGGTCGGTGATCCACGCCTTGGAGGCCTGGTTCGGGGAGGCGACCAGCTTCAGCACCTGCTCACGCAGCTCCTCGGCCGTCTGCGGGCGCGCGAGCTTGTTCGCGTCGTCGGCCTGCAGCGCGTCCTGCCAGGCGGGGCGGGCGTACGGGCGGTGGTACGTGGGGCCCTCGTGCGCGACCGTGCCCGGCGGCACGTCCACGATCAGCTCACCGTGCCAGAAGATCTCCAGATGGTCACCGTCGGTGACCTCACCGATCACGGTGGCGGTGACGTCCCACTTCTCGCAGATCTCCATGAACCGCTCGACGTGCTGCGGCTCCACGATCGCGCACATCCGCTCCTGCGACTCGCTCATGAGGATCTCCTCCGGCGAGAGCGTCGCGTCACGCAGCGGAACGGTGTCCAGCTCGACCCGCATACCGCCGGAACCGGCGGACGCCAGCTCGGACGTGGCGCAGGACAGGCCCGCGCCGCCGAGGTCCTGGATGCCCGCGACGAGCTTCTCCTTGAAGATCTCCAGCGTGCACTCGATCAGGAGCTTCTCCTGGAACGGGTCACCCACCTGCACCGCGGGCCGCTTCGTCGGCTTCGTGTCGTCGAAGGTCTCCGAGGCCAGCACGGAGACGCCGCCGATGCCGTCGCCACCCGTCCGGGCGCCGTACAGGATGACCTTGTTGCCCGGGCCCGACGCCTTCGCGAGATGGATGTCCTCGTGCTTCATCACACCGATGCAGCCGGCGTTCACCAGCGGATTGCCCTGGTAGCAGGCGTCGAACACGACCTCGCCGCCGATGTTCGGCAGACCCAGGCAGTTCCCGTAGCCGCCGATGCCCGCCACCACGCCCGGCAGCACCCGCTTGGTGTCCGGATGGTCCGCCGCGCCGAACCGCAGCGGGTCCACCACCGCGACCGGACGCGCGCCCATCGCCAGGATGTCGCGGACGATGCCGCCCACACCCGTCGCCGCACCCTGGTACGGCTCGATGTACGAGGGGTGGTTGTGCGACTCCACCTTGAACGTGACCGCATACCCCTGGCCCACGTCCACGACGCCCGCGTTCTCGCCGATCCCCACCAGCATGGCGTCGTTGTCGGGGGCCTTCTCACCGAACTGCTTCAGGTGGACCTTGCTGCTCTTGTACGAGCAGTGCTCCGACCACATCACGGAGTACATCGCGAGCTCGGCACCCGTGGGACGACGTCCCAGAATCTCCCGGATCCGCGCGTACTCGTCCTCCCTGAGGCCGAGCTCCTTCCAGGGCTGCTCGGACTCGGGGGTCTCGCTTGCGTGCTTGACGGTATCGAGGGTCATGCTGCGACCAACTTCTTCAGGATCGAGGTGAAGAACCCGAGCCCGTCGGTACCGCCGGTACCGATCAGCGGCTCCACGGCGTGCTCCGGGTGCGGCATCAGACCGACCACATTGCCCGCGGCGTTCGTGATGCCGGCGATGTCGCGCAACGAGCCGTTCGGGTTTCCGTCCAGGTAGCGGAAGGCGACGCGGCCCTCCGCCTCCAGCTCGTCGAGCGTGCGCTCGTCGGCGACGTAACGGCCGTCCATGTTCTTCAGCGGGACGGAGATCTCCTGGCCCTGCGCGTAATCGGCGGTCCAGGCGGTGCCCGCGTTCTCCACCCGCAGCTTCTGCTCACGGCAGATGAAGTGCAGATGGTCGTTCTGCAGCATCGCGCCCGGCAGCAGGTGCGCCTCGGTGAGGATTTGGAAGCCGTTGCAGATACCGAGGACCGGCAGACCGGCCTTCGCCTGGTCGATGATCGTCTCCATCACCGGCGAGAAGCGGGAGATGGCGCCGGCCCGCAGATAGTCGCCGTACGAGAACCCGCCGGCGAGGACCACGGCGTCGACCTGCTTCAGGTCCTTGTCGCGGTGCCACAGCGAGACCGGCTCGGCGCCCGCGACACGGACGGCGCGCAGTGCGTCCCGGTCGTCGAGTGTCCCGGGGAACGTGACGACTCCGATGCGAGCGGTCACGACTCCACCTTCACGACGAAGTCCTCGATGACGGTGTTGGCGAGGAACGTTTCGGCCATCTCATGGATGCTGGCGAGGGCGGCGTCGTCGACCGGCCCGTCCACTTCCAGCTCGAAACGCTTTCCCTGACGAACGTCCGCGATCCCGTCGAATCCCAGACGGGGCAGTGCACGCTGCACCGCCTGTCCCTGGGGGTCGAGGATCTCGGGCTTGAGCATGACGTCGACTACGACGCGAGCCACGGGCACTCCCGGTGGTGTGTTGCGAGGGCGGTTCCCTCAGCGTACCCGGCCCGAAAATCTACGCGAGTAGATATCCCGGAGCCCCGCAGTGAAATCCCGGATAAGAATCCCTGACGCCTTTGCGGCGGACACGCGCAGAAAATTGCCGGGGCTTCACAATGCGTGGCCCTGCGCTGTACAAAGGAATACAGAGGAAAGCAGCATTGCCCCTCGATGGCCGTAAAGCCGGTATCACCGCACGTCAGCACCGGTGATACCGCAGGGAAAGGACCGATATCCGTGGCTCAGCGAGTAGTGGTCACGCTCTCCGACGACATCGACGGAGGAGGAGCGGCGGAAACGGTCATGTTCGGCCTCGACGGGAAGTCGTACGAGATCGACCTCAATACGTCCAATGCAAAGAAACTGCGCAAGGCCCTGGCCCCGTACGTGGCCGCGGGCCGCAAGATGACGAACGTCACCAAGCGCGACAAGTCACGCGTCTCGTACCGGCACACCTCGCTCGAGCCGTCCCCGGCCGCGGTCCGCGCCTGGGCTCAGTCGCGCAAGATGGACGTGCCGGCCCGGGGCCGGATCCCCAAGCACGTCTACGAGGCGTTCCGCGAGGCCAGTTGAGCCGACGGCCCTCGAGCGGGCGGCGGCGGGCAGCGAGTTGCACTGCACCCCTGGTGATCGGCTAGAGTCTGGAGCACGCCGAGGGGCAAGGCCGAAAGGCCCGGCCCACCGAGCATGCGGGTGTAGTTCAGTAGCAGAACATCCCCCTTCCAGGGGGAAGGCGCAGTGTGCAATTCCTGTCACCCGCTCTGCACCACTATTACCGTCCACCGATGTGGATCAGGTACAGTGGTGAACACACCGCCCGGTGAGAGCCGAGCGGCCGCAATGCGGACGTGGCTCAGTTGGTAGAGCATCACCTTGCCAAGGTGAGGGTCGCGAGTTCGAATCTCGTCGTCCGCTCAGAGAGCGAAGGCCCTGGTCGATATGACCGGGGCCTTCGTCGTTCCGTGATTCCGGACGGCTTCAGCGTGTGACGGTCGCCACAGCAAGCGACCCATACGGGCTTCCTTGTCCGGCACCCCGCAACCCGCCCCCGGGCGGCCTGCCGACCGGCAATTGGGCGCGGGGCGTGGCGCCACGTACCGGCTCCGACTCCCCAGCGGCCCCGCCCGGGCCGTGGCACCACCGACCGGGCCCGGCCCCCAACGGCCCGGCGACGCCCTGGGCGGAGATCCGTACGGGCGTATGTCTCACCCGGCCGCGAGTTTGGGTATAGTGGGCTCCGCGCTACGGCGCATGCGGACGTGGCTCAGTTGGTAGAGCATCACCTTGCCAAGGTGAGGGTCGCGAGTTCGAATCTCGTCGTCCGCTCAGATGAAGAGGCCCCCGGCGATCTCGCCGGGGGCTTCTTCGTGTGCCGTCAGTGCCAGGCAGTCCCGGTCAGCAGCTCGTACGCCTCCAGGTACTTGGCGCGGGTCGCGTCAACGACGTCCTGCGGCAGGGCCGGCGGCGGCTGCTCGCTCCTGCGGTCCCAGCCGGAGGCCGGGGACGTCAGCCAGTCGCGCACGTACTGCTTGTCGTACGACGGCTGGGCGTGGCCGGGCTCCCAGGAAGCCGCGGGCCAGAAGCGGGACGAGTCCGGGGTCAGCACCTCGTCCGCGATGACCAGGGTGTCCCCGTCGAAGCCGAACTCGAACTTCGTGTCGGCCAGGATGATGCCCCGCTCACGGGCGATGTCGCGGGCGCGCGCGTACACGTCGAGCGTCGTGCGGCGCAGGTGGGCGGCGGTCTCCGCGCCGACCTGGCGGGCCACCTCCTCGTAGCTGACGTTCTCGTCGTGGTCGCCGACGGCGGCCTTGGTGGCCGGTGTGAAAATCGGGGCCGGCAGCTCGGAACCGTCGACCAGGCCCTCGGGGAGCGCCAGGCCGCAGACCGTGCGGGTCTGCTGGTACTCGACGAGGCCGGAGCCGGTCAGATAGCCGCGGGCGACGCACTCGACCGGGACCATGTTCAGCGACTTGCAGATCAGGGTGCGGCCCGCCCAGTCGGCGGGGGCGCCGGCGGGCAGGTCGGTGGACAGCACATGGTTCGGGACGAGGTCCTGCAACTGCTCGAACCACCACAGGGACAGGCGGGTGAGCACCCGGCCCTTGTCGGGGATCTCCGTGGGGAGCACCCAGTCGTAGGCGGACATGCGGTCGCTGGCGACCATCACGAGGTCGCCCGCCTCGTTCCGGTACAGGTCGCGCACCTTGCCGGTGTGCACGTGCATCAGGCCGGGCACCTGGATCGGCTCGGGCTTTTCGACGAATCCGGACACGGTTCCTCCCCGTGGTTACGTACAACGGCTCCGATTGTCCCGTATGCGGGCGGGACTCTCCTGAGCAGGGGTGCCGGACGCGCCGGATCGTCGCCTAGTCGCGTTTGCAGATGCGGTCGAGGAGGTTGGCCGTCGCGCGCTGGATGCGGGGGTCCACGTGGCCGGGCCGGTCCAGGGCCGGCGACCAGGCGAAGGTCCCCGACGCGAAGACCAGAGCGCCGGAGGGGGCGCGGTACAGCGACGTCTCCTGGTGGCGCACCACGCCGTCGCCGTCCTCGTACGGCGAGTGCGCGAGCAGGATGCGGCTGACGTGCTCGGGGAGCGGGGTGCGCGGGAAGTAGCGATCGGCCTCGCCCGCGACCAGACCGGGCAGCTCGTCGCCCTCTCCGGCACCGGTCGCCTCCCACAGCCAGTGGTCCGCGTTGCGCACGACGAGGGGGGAGGGCTCCGGGACCCGGCCCGCGTACTGGATGCCCAGCAGCAACTGCTCGGACCGGTCGACCTCGCGCCACAGGGCCGGTTTGCCGGGGCAGCGGCGCTTGCGGCAGGTCAGCAGCCGCTCGGGCATGCCGGACGGCGAGGGAGCGAGCTCGACCTGCCAGTACATGGTGTTGGCGGAGAGGAAGACCAGCGAGGTGCCGCGGTCGCGGGCGGTCTCGGCGGCGTGGCGCATGGGCGCCGACCAGTACTCGTCGTGACCGGGGAAGATCAGGCCGCGGTAGTGGGAGGGATCGACGCGGCCCGCGTGCAGATCGCGGATGTCGGCGTAGGCGAGGTCGTAGCCGTACCGCTCGGCCCAGCGGATGAAGTCGTAGGCGTGGCCGACATGCAGGGGAAGGCCCGCGCCCGCGTAGGGCCGGTCGAAGGAGACGGTGACGGCGGCGTCCCCCTCGCCGAGGAGCCGGCCGTTCTCGTCCCACGCGTGGTACAGGCTCGCGCCGGTCCGGCCGTCCTCCGGGTAGAGGTTGTACGCCTGCCAGGTGACGTCGGGCAGAAGCAGCAGCAGGTCGGCAGGGCGGTCGTGGCGGACCGTGAAGGGAATGTGGGAGCGGTGGCCGTCGAGGGTGGTCAGCACGGCGACGTACGCGCCGATCGTCCAGTACGAGGGGATCTGCAGCCGCCACGAGAGCCACCAGTGGTGGCACGAGACCGTGCGGTCGGCGGTGAGCGGCGGCGGCTGGACGATGCCCGACAGTCGCGGGCTCGTGGTGATCTTGGCGGCGCCGTCGCCGCCGTAGTGACCGATGCGGTAGATGTCGACCGAGAACTGCTGCGGCGGATCCACGGTGATGTGGAAATCGATTGCCTCGCCGGGACCGGCGGCGCCGGGCGAGACGAAGCCCTTGATCTGACGGCGTACGTCGTCGGCGGTGCGCGGGCCCCCGGTGCCACCGCGGGCCAGCACCGGGTCGGCATACCAGGGGACGACCTGGCCGGTGTCGCCGAAGTAGTGCTCGCCGCCGCGCAGCCAGGGCAACGGCCCCTGCCCGAAGGGATCGCTGACGGCGTGCGCGAGGGCGCCCGATTCCCATCGCCGGATCTGCTCCGCCCCCATGACTGCGCCCTCCCTCGGTGCCCCGGACATCGATGCGCCGACCTGTTCAGCGCCGTTCTCCAGCACATCACATAACGCACTCACTCCGTCACCTTTCGTCGCGAATTGACGTCAAAGGGAAGAGATCGTTCCGGGTGAGGGGCTCGCGCGACGGCCCTGAACGCTAGGTCACCGGCTGAGCGCTGGGGCCGCCGGCCGTCCGGATCGGCGGATCAGGCGAGGCGGACCGGCTTCTCCGGCCGGACGCCAAGGGAACCCAGCCAGAGCCGCAGCGGCTGCGCGTCGCCGTCCTCCACCAGGCTCAGGACGGGCGCCATGAGGTCCGACCGCCGCTCGCCGTCGATCAGCAGGGCCGGGCCGTCCAGCCAGTCCAGGCCGGGCGCCGCGCCCACGGTGTCGATCGCCGTGCAGCACACCATCGCGACGACATGGTCCGCGAGCAGGTCACGGCCGGTGCGCGGCGGCTGGAGCGGGAACAGCGGCAGCGGGTCCCCGCCCCACAGGGCCAGCACGTCGCTTACGCCGTCCCGGGCGGCCGCCGGCCGGCCCTGGACCCTGGCCGGCTCCCGTGCCGCCTCCTCACGTGCCGTACGGGCGGTGAGGGCGGCCGCCAGGTCGTCGCTCGCGGCACCGCCCGGCCGCTGCGACAGGTGCTCGATCACACGGGCGAGGGTCGGCCCTTCGGGCCCTGTCGCGGGAGGCACACCCAGCTCGTCGAGAACCCGGTGTATACGGGCCGCTTCCGTTCGCCACTTGCGGTCCACGACCTCGTCCGGATAACGCTGCCAGTCCACCGGGGACCAGTCGGGGCCCACCTCGGCGGGCCCGCCGTGGAACAGCCGCGCCGCCAGCAGCGACGCCGCCTCGTCCACGGTGCCCGGCTCCTCCAGCAGGTCACAGGCGGGACGCTCGCCCAGCCGCGAGGTGAAGCCCTCGGCGAGGCGGTCACGCCGGGAGAGCTCGGTCAGCGCCGCCACGACGCCCGCGTCCAGGCGCGACGGCCAGCGGCCCATGTGCCAGGCGGGCAGGGCGACCCTGGTCAGCAGCCGGTCCCAGCCCGCGTAGGCGAGGCCCACCTGCTCCTGGGCGACGATCCGCAGGCCGTAGTCCACCCCCTGTGCACGCTCGGACGCCGCTGCCGCGACCCAGCGCTCCATCTCCGCCGCGTGCATCTGACAGCCGCGCAGCAGGAGCCGGGCGATCCGGCCGGTCGCGAGGGACAGCGGCCTGCCTATGGACCGCTTCCCCGGGCCGGCCGCGTCGGCGACCGCCGCGTCCAGGCCCCGCACGAACCGGCGGGCGGCGGCTATGTCGGGGTCGGCGGCGAGCACGGTGCCCGCGACGACCGGGCCGAGCACCGCCCGCAGCTCGGCGACCCGCATCCACCACAGGAAGGGCGAGCCGATGACCAGGACCGGCGCCTCGCCCGGGCGCCGCCTGGTCCCGGATATCGCGTGCGCCGGGTGCGTACGGTCCTCGAGCCAGCTGTCGCAGTCGGGGGTGAGCGCGAGCGCGGACGGCGCGGGCACGTCCAGGCGCTCGGCCAGATCGTGGACCAGCCGGTACAGATCGGGGGCCGAGCGCTCCGGGAGCTCCACGGTCGGGCTGAGCGCCGGCGTGGCCCGGGTGATCACCGCGGCGACGGCCGCGGCGGCGAGCAGCACCACCACGGCGCACGCGGTCACCGTCCAGCGCGCTGCGTCCCAGCCCGTGCCGCTCAACCGGCCCGTCGCACCGCCGGCCAGCAGGATCACGGCGACGGCCGCCGGGAGCAGCGCCACGGCCGTCGCCCAGCCGCGGACACGCAGCACGGCGAGGGCCTTGGAACGGGCGCCACGAGCGCCCACCGACTCCCCGATAGCGGTACCGGACACGACCGGACGTCACCCCCTCTGCCCTGCGACGATGTTGGTCACTCCCCCACTGTGGCACCGCCCCCTGACATCGCAATGCCGGTGGGCCAAGTGCCGGAACCCCTGCGGGGCACCCTAGTTGGGGCTTCCGCGACCGTCATCCGGATGGCTCAGGCATCACTCGATGGAATGGCTTCGGGCCATGTGCCGGCAGCGGCGGACGGCAGGGACCGAGGTCGACGAAGGGCAGGTCGGGCCTGCTGTTCCGGGGGTGGGGACGGGGTCGGCGGTCCGGCGCACGCGGCCGTGCCGAATGAGCCGGGCGAAGCCGGTTCACGTGATCCGGCATGCGGACGGGGCCCGGCGCGCTGTGCGCCGGGCCCCGTCCGGACGTCGCTCGTACGGGAACCGGACCGGCCCCCGCCGGAATCAGCCCTCCGCGGCGGCGCGGGCGATGTCCGTGCGGTGCTGGGAGCCCTCGAGACGGATGCGGGACACCGCCCGGTACGCGCGCTCGCGTGCCTCGGCCAGGTCCTCGCCCGTCGCCGTCACCGACAGCACCCGGCCGCCCGCGCTCACGATCGCGTCGCCGTCGCGCTTGGTGCCGGCGTGCAGGACGTACGCGTGGGGCGCGTCCTCCGCGGCGACCTCGTCGAGGCCCTCGATCCGGTCGCCGGTGCGCGGCGTGCCCGGGTAGTTGTGGGAGGCGACGACGACGGTCACGGCCGCGTCGTCACGCCAGTGGAGCGGCGGGAGGGTGTCCAGCGTGCCGTTCGCCGCGGCGAGCAGGACGCCGGCCAGCGGCGTCTTCAGCCGGGCGAGCACGACCTGCGTCTCCGGGTCGCCGAAGCGCGCGTTGAACTCGATGACCCGCACACCGCGCGACGTGATCGCGAGCCCCGCGTACAGCAGGCCGGAGAAGGGCGTGCCACGGCGGCGCATCTCGTCGACGGTCGGCTGGAGGACGGTGTCCATGACCTCGTCGACCAGCTTGGGGTCGGCCCACGGCAGCGGGGAGTAGGCGCCCATGCCGCCGGTGTTCGGGCCCTCGTCGCCGTCGAGCGCGCGCTTGAAGTCCTGGGCTGGCCGCAGGGGCACGACCGTTTCGCCGTCGGTGATGGCGAAGAGCGAGACCTCGGGACCGTCGAGGTACTCCTCGATGACGACCCGGCCGCACGCCAGCGCGTGCTCGCGGGCCTGCTCCAGGTCGCTGGTGACCACGACACCCTTGCCGGCGGCGAGCCCGTCGTCCTTGACCACGTACGGGGCGCCGAAGGCGTCGAGCGCCTCGTCGATCTCCTCGGGGGTCGTACAGACGTAGCTGCGGGCCGTGGGCACTCCGGCCCCGGCCATCACGTCCTTGGCGAAGGCCTTCGAGCCCTCCAGCTGCGCCGCGGCCCCCGACGGGCCGAAGCAGGGGATCCCCGCGGCCCGGACCTGGTCGGCGACACCGGCGACGAGCGGCGCCTCCGGGCCGACCACGACGAGATCGGCACCGAGGACGGTGGCGAGCCGCGCCACGGCCGGGCCGTCCAGCTGGTCGACCGGGTGCAGCTCGGCGACCTCGGCGATACCGGCGTTTCCGGGCGCACAGTGCAGAGCGGTGACGTCGGGATCGAGGGACAGTGAGCGGCACAGGGCGTGTTCGCGGGCGCCGCCGCCGATGACGAGGACCTTCACGGGCGCAAGCCTAACCGCCGTACGCACCGCGACGTGGTACGGGCCTCCGAGGGCAGGCCCGCTACTCGTTCGTATATTCCTCCACAACCGTGGCGCCGAGCTCGCGCACGATCAGGTCGTGCCCGGAGAGCGCCGAGTCGACGAGATCCGGATCGTCCTCCTCGGGGACGTCGTCCTCCAGCGAGACCGGCGGGGGCGGCGGCGGACTGTACGTCTCCGCCGGGCGGACCGGCTCGGGGGCGGACTGCGGCGCGGCCGCTTGAGGAGGCGTGGGCTGGGCGGACGGAGCGGGCCGCGGCGCGGGGGCGGCCGGGCCGGGCGGTGCAGGCGGGGCCGGGGCGGCGGCCGGCGGCCTGCTCTGGCCGTAGCCGCCGGGGCCGGACTGGCCGCCGTAACCGCCGCCGGGACCGGGCTGGGCTCCGTAACCGCCGGGGCCGGACTGGCCGCCGTAGCCTCCCGAGCCGCCCGGGGGCTGGCCGCCGGGGCCTCCGCCCGCGCCGCCGGACGGGTCGACGATCGCCTCGACCTTCCACTGCACGTTGAACTGCTCGGCGAGCGCCTGCTTCAGCACGTCCTCGCTGCCGCTGCTCGCGAAGTTGTCCCGGGCGCCGGCGTTGATGAAGCCGAGCTGGAGGGTGGTGCCGTCGAAGCCCGCCACCTGCGCGTTCTGGCTGAGCAGGATCCAGGTGAAGCGGCGGCGGTTCTTCACGGCCTCCAGGATGTCCGGCCACATGTTCCGTACCTGGCCGGCGCCCTGGGACATGGCGGGGGCCGGTGCGGGCACGGCGGGGCCGGCCGGCGCGGGCTCGGGGGCACGCGACGGCTGGGGGGCGGCGGGCGGCGCGCCCTGGCCGGGGGACGAGGCGGTGGGCCAGCCGCCGGGCCGCCGCGGGGCCTCCGGGGATCCGCCGGCACCGGTCGCCCCCGGCCAGGCACCGGGACGAGTCGGCGCGGGCTCGGGGGGCCGCGGCGCCTGAGGGGCGGTGGGCTCGGGTGCGGGTGCGGCCGCCGGTGCGGCGGGGGCCGGTCCGGGCGGGGCAGCCTCGGGCCGTACGGCGGCGCGCGCCGCCGCGGGACCGCCACCGGGCGGCACCGGGGCGTGCGCCTGCGCCTCCGGCCCGGGCACATACCCCATGGCGGGCGTCGGCCCGCCGGAGGAGAACGTCGCGCCGCGCTCCAGCCGGTCGAGCCGGGCCTGCACGGACCGCTCGTCGTCGAAGGCGGCGGGCAGCAGCACGCGGGCGCAGATCAGCTCCAGCTGGAGCCGGGGCGACGTGGCGCCGCGCATCTCGGTCAGTCCGGTGTTGACCAGGTCGGCGGCGCGGCTGAGCTCGGCCGCGCCGAAGACGGACGCCTGCGCCTGCATGCGCTCCACCACATCGGCGGGCGCGTCGATCAGCCCCTTGGTGCCCGCGTCCGGAACGGCGGCGAGGATCACGAGGTCGCGCAGCCGCTCCAGGAGGTCGGCGACGAACCTGCGCGGGTCGTTCCCGCCCTCGATGACGCGGTCGACGACCTCGAAGGCGGCGGCACCGTCACCCGAGGTGAAGGCGTCCACGATCGAGTCGAGCAGCGACCCGTCCGTGTACCCGAGCAGTGCGGTCGCCATGGCATACGTCACACCGTCCTCGGCCGCGCCGGCGAGCAGCTGGTCCATGACGGACATGGAGTCACGCACGGACCCCGCCCCGGCGCGCACGACGAGCGGCAGCACCCCGTCCTCGACGGGGATGCCCTCGCGGCCGCACACCTCGGCCAGGTACTCGCGGAGCATGCCCGGCGGCACGAGACGGAAGGGATAGTGGTGCGTCCTGGACCGGATCGTCCCGATGACCTTCTCGGGCTCGGTGGTCGCGAAGATGAACTTCAGATGCTCCGGGGGCTCCTCGACCACCTTCAGCAGGGCGTTGAAGCCCGCCGACGTGACCATGTGGGCCTCGTCGATGATGTAGATCTTGTAGCGGCTGCTCGCCGGCCCGAAGAACGCCTTCTCGCGCAGATCACGGGCGTCGTCCACGCCTCCGTGCGACGCGGCGTCGATCTCGATGACGTCGATGGACCCCGGCCCGTTGCGCGCGAGGTCGCGGCACGACTGGCACTCGCCGCAGGGCGTCGGCGTCGGACCCTTCTCGCAGTTCAGACAGCGCGCGAGGATGCGGGCGCTGGTCGTCTTGCCACAGCCGCGCGGCCCGCTGAACAGGTACGCGTGATTGACCCGGTTGTTCCGCAGGGCCTGCTGCAACGGGTCGGTGACATGCTCCTGCCCGATGACCTCGGCGAACGACTCGGGACGATAGCGGCGGTACAGCGCAAGGGACGACACGCTTACGAGGTTATCGGGGCCCGCCGACAATCGAGGCCGCCCCGAGACCCTGGGGCCCGCACAAGCAAGCGCCCCTCACGCACCCGCCAGAGCCGACCTACCCTTGCTGCCTTCCGGCCCTGGGGGAGTTCAGTCAGATAGCGCCACGTGAGGGGCTGCGCCCAGGTTACCCGATGCCGAGGGGTGGTCGGGCCCCCGGTTCCGGGCCGATGGGAACGGGTTCGCGAGCACTCCTCGGCGTCATGTAATGTTTCCGGCGGAGGATTCGCCTAGAGGCCTAGGGCGCACGCTTGGAAAGCGTGTTGGGGGCAACCCCTCACGAGTTCGAATCTCGTATCCTCCGCCAGTGCCTCACCGGGCACGATGTCGAAGGGCCCCACCGCTTGCGGTGGGGCCCTTCGACGTTGTCCGTCTCAGTTTCCGTCTCAGTTGTTCTTCGGCGGCTCCCAGAGCATGTCGCCGACCTGCTGGACGACCTTCCGCAGCATGGGCCCGGTGATGTGCATGTACCGCGCGCGCATCCTGGCCGCACCGCCGGGCTCCCAGCCCATGATCGAGTCGACCACGACGTCCGGGACTCCCAAGAGGAGCAGCACGGTCGCGGCGGTGTGGCGAGCGTCATGCAGCCGCCCGTCCCGTACACCCGCGTCCCGCAGGAGCCGCTTCCACACGTGGTAGTCGGTGTTCGGGCTCAGCGGCCCGCCTGTGGGTGAAGCGAACACGTACCCCTTGTCCTCCAGTCACCGCCTGCCGCAGTGCGCTCCGCCGTCTGCTCCTCCTGGTGGTGACGCAGGAGCTTGATCAGCGGATCGGGCAGGCCAACCGTGCGCCGCCCCGCACGGGATTTGGTCGACTTGTGCTCCCTCCTGGTCTGCTCACGCTGGGGGCAATAGCCGGCCTTCCTGCCGCAAGGGTTGTCCCCGCAACCGTGCCGGTACTTGGGCCGAAGCCGGTTCTTCCGGGTGCGGACGTATCCCGCGTCCAGGTCGACGTCTTCCCAGTGAAGGCCGAGCGCTTCCCCTTGACGGAGGCCGAGCGCCAGGGCGACGACCCACCGCGCGCTGTTGCGGAGCTTCGAGGCTTCGACGAGCAGGCTCTGTACCTCCTCGATCGTGAACGGCTCGATGTCCTCTTCTTCGAGCCGCGGAGCTTTGGCGATCTCGGCAGCGTTGGTGGGGACGTGTCCCCGGCGTACTGCCTCACCCAGAGCGACCCGGATCGTGCGGTGCACGTGATGGGCCGTTCCGGCCGAGCTGCCGGAGCTCTGCATCCTCCGGTAGAAGCGCTCCAGGTGTTCGGGCTCCAGTCGCGCGAGCCGATGTGCCCCCAGGCCGGGCACGAGATGGACGCGTACGTCCGACCTCGTAGCCGTCGTAAGGGGTCTGCCGCACGATCGGGTGACATCTGAACTGGCTTGCCCTGTGGGGCAGGTGGGAAGGATGTCGCTGTGCCCAAGCCTTATCCGGAGGAGTTCCGCCAGGACGTCGTGCGGGTCGCGAGGAACCGCGGGCCGGGTGTGACGGTCGAGCAGGTGGCCACCGACTTCGGGGTCCATCCGATGACGTTGTGGAAGTGGATGCGTCGCGCGGAGATCGACGACGGAACCAAGCCCGGATCGACCAGCCAGGAGAGCGCCGAGCTGCGGGAAGCGCGTCGGCGGATCAAGTTGCTGGAGCAGGAGAACGAGGTCCTGCGGCGGGCCGCGGCCTATCTGTCGCAGGCGCATCTGCCGGGAAAAGGATCTACCCGCTCGTGAAGGAGCTGGCCGGGGACGGGGTGCCCGTCACGGTTGCGTGCCGGGTGCTGAAGCTCGCCAGACAGCCCTACTACCGCTGGCTGGACCAGCCGGTGACCGATGCCGTGCTGGAGGAGGCGTATCGCGCGAACGCGCTGTTCGACGCGCACCGTGACGACCCGGAGTTCGGCTACCGCTTCCTGGCCGACGAAGCTCGCGGCGCCGGGGCCGTGATGGCGGACCGGACTGCCTGGCGGATCTGCCGGGACAACCGCTGGTGGAGCGTGTTCGGCAAGAAGCGCGGCAAGGGCAAGAAGGCCGGCCCGCCGGTGCACGACGACCTGGTCCGCCGTGACTTCACCGCAGCCTGTGCGAATCGGCTGTGGCTCGCCGACATCACCGAGCACACCACCAGCGAAGGCAAGCTCTATCTCTGCGCGATCAAGGACGCCTTCAGCAACAGGATCGTGGGCTACTCCATCGACGAGCGGATGAAGTCCCGCCTGGCCGTGACCGCCCTGGACAACGCCGTGGCCCGGCGTGAAAACGTCGACGGCTGCATTCTGCACAGCGATCGCGGATCGCAGTTCCGCTCCCGGAAATTCGTCCGGACGCTCGACCGCCACCGGATGGCCGGATCGATAGGGAGAGTCGGAGCTGCCGGCGACAACGCGGCCATGGAGTCCTTCTTCAGTCTGTTGCAGAAGAACGTCCTCGACCGCCGTGTCTGGGCCACCCGCGAAGAACTCCGGATCGCGATCGTGACCTGGATCGAGCGGACCTACCACCGACGCCGCAGACAAGCCTCACTCGGCCGACTGACCCCCATCGAATTCGAGACCGTCATGACCACGCCGGCCCTCCAGGCCGCGTGACCGAACCTGTCACCCGAACCTGCATCAGACCCCAGAAAGGCCTCCACTCATGAAAGAAGCGACGGTCAGACCTTCCAGGCGCTGTCCATGGAGAAGGACACCATGGTGCCGCCGAGAGGGCTTGGCTCGGCGCTCCACGAGCTGGCAAGCTCGTTCACCAGGCACAGCCCCCGACCGTGGGCCTCGTCGGCGGCGGGCTGCCGCATGCGGACGCTTGCGGGGAATCCGGGGTTGTGCACATCTACCCGCAGGGACGCGCCCACTCGCCACCACTCGACCCGCACCCGCCAGGCCTCCTCCGCTTCCCCGTAAAGGATCGCATTGGTGACCAGTTCCGAGATCATCAGCACGCAGTCGTCCAGCGAGCAGGACAGGTCGTACGGCTCCAAGAGCTTCCGAAACCATCGGCGTGCCCGCGCGACGGACTCCGCTTCCGGGTAGAGGGTCATGCGGCCGACCGACACGGGTTGGGCCACCGACTCATAGCGTCGGCCTTCTGCTCCAGTCATGCGCTCCCTACTCCCTACCAGTGCCGTCACAGTCGAGACAGCGCCGCTTGGATGTAGCGCGAACACGACCCGCGGCCGCAGAGAACGCCAAGGCGGAGCGGGAACTGACGCGCTTCCAGCCCCGGCCTCGGCAACCACCGCATGGCGCATGCGCGATGCGCGGTAACCCTGCACCTTCTCGGATCACGCTCGTGGCCCCCTTCCAAGTGGCCTTAGCCACTTACTGGATAGTGGCATTGGCCACTGGAGCCGCGCAAGCGGTTCGGCGACAGAGCCGCGACTTTCTACGTGATCGGGTAACCCTGCTCGAAGGCCCAACGCTCAGGCGGGTAGGTCGCTTCGGCGAACTCCAGCGGACGATCCTGCAGGTCATAGACCACGTGGTGCACGATCAACACCGCAGAGCCTGCTGGCAACTTGAGGTCGCAGCTTCATCGGCAGTGGCGGTACGCGCGCACATGCGGTCCTCGGCGTAGCTGCCTTGACGTCCCGTCATGTTTTCGACATACATCAGCGTGCCCTCACGGATCCGGTCCGGCTCCAGGAGCTTCGGCGCACGCTCCCCGACCTCAGCGCCGAACCAGGACGTCGACAACGTGATCGGTCCCGACTCGTTGTTGGTCACGCGCCGGCGATGGACAGCCCTGCCGCGCGGTCCCAGATTCAACGCCTCGGCAACATGCTCCGGAGCATCCAGCCACCCCGCGGAAGTGATCACCGCGTACTCACCCGGCGTGTAGATCTTGCCCGTCTGCTTGGCGCGGCCGTACAACTCGCGGGCTCGCCGGTTAACTTGCAGGCCACGCACGTAGGTGCCTGACCCTTGCCGCTTCTCCACCAAGCCCTGATGGCTGAGCGCCTCCAGGGACCGCGCCGCCGTTGGCCGCGATACGTTCCAGTCGGCCGCCAGCTGCCTTTCGGACGGAACCTCATCACCCGGCCGCAAGTCACCGCGCAAGATCTGATCGCGGATGTGATGCGCGATCTGCAGGTACTTGGGCTGGGTCTCTTGAATCTTCGGCATCCGAGCCCCTTACCTAGGTGGCTATTACCTCTAGCCACTATAGGGTGAGTGGCTACGCCCGGAACCCGTACCCTGACGCGGGTGACGCGCTTGATCGTGGCTGCAGGTGGAGGAGGCGACGCTGTCGCCGCCGCAATGCTGGACGCCGCCCTTTACAGCGACGAGAGTCCGGCGCTCGTTCTCACGTACGCGTGGGACAGACTGCTGATCGACCCCGTGCCAGGTCCACGAGGCTCGGCCAGCTTCACGGGCCTTCGCCCCATCACCCGAAGCGTCCAGGCCGTGCCCGCCGACGCGAAGCCAATCGCCCCCGCAGGATCTACGCTTCCTCGTCTCGCCGCAGAGCTCCCGCAGACCCTCGCCCTGATCGATCCGCACCATGGCGCCGAGGGCATCACGCGCCAGCTCGAAGAGCTCGTCCAGCACCTGGCCCCCGAGTCCATCGACCTTCTGGACGTCGGAGGAGACATCCTCGCCAAGGGCGACGAGCCCACACTCCGCAGCCCACTCGCGGACGCCCTCACGCTCGCCGCATGCTGCCAACTCAATGCGCCGGTACGTCTCCTGGTCGCCGGCCCCGGCCTGGACGGTGAAGTCCCGGCCGAGGATCTGCGCGACCGCCTGGGCGCGTCAGTCCTGACGCTCACAGCCGAACACGTCCAGCCGGTCAACTCCGTACTGGAGTGGCATCCCTCCGAAGCAACAGCGATGCTCGCGGCGACGGCCCGAGGCATCCGCGGTCTGTGCGAAGTCAGGGACGCCGGCCTGCCAGTCCCTCTCACCGACGAGGGCCCCACTGTCCACGAAGCGGACCTGGACGACGCCCTCCACCGGAACGAGCTCGCACGAGCCCTTCTGTCGACGGAAACGCTCGACGAGGCCGAGCAGCAAAGCCGCGAGATCTGCGGGTACTCGGAGATCGACTACGAGCGCAACAAGGCCAGTTGGCTGGGCAGCCAGGCTGAGCAAGAGCTCGATCCGGAAGCCACGCTCCGCCGACTCGCCCAGTTCGAGGCCGAAGCCCGCTCCCGCGGAGTCAGCCACACGACGTTCCGCCGGATCACGGAGGCGCTTGGACTCAGCGGCAAGCAGCGCGAGGACCTGAGAGCCCTCCTGATCAACAACCGCCCGGACCAGTACGCAGCCCCACTCTGGCGCATCGCCGGTCACGAGAGCTGACAGCAGGTCGACGACCGATGAGCGCCTTCGCGAGCGACGCAGCACTTGATGACGTGCGGGACACCACAGGTAACGGTACCGAGGTCGACGTAGCCACGAATCTGCTGACCGGAGCCGTACGGCTCTCGGTTCTGTGGACGCAGGAGATCTTGCTTTCGCCCGAGGACGCCGCGAAGGTTGCCGCGGCGCTGGCGAGGGCTGCCGATCAAGGCCGCCAGATCAGCTCCAGCAATCCAGAAGAGCACTCCGAGCCCCGGTGTCTAGTCCCAGGTGATGTTTGACGTTCTGGTCCCAGCTGATGCTTGACGGTGGGCCTAGACAACATCGGAAACTTCGCGAGGCTTGTTCGCTTTGACGTTCCTGACCGGGACGTCAGTCGTGCGG
>NZ_JBKFFO010000026.1:0-64177 GCF_046506645.1 Streptomyces sp. 5K101
GTGACCGAGGGCCCTTCCTCCGCTCGCACCTGACGCGGAGGAGGGCCCCTGGGGTGTCGTCCGGGCCGGTCCTCCCGCAGCCCGGCGGCACCCCTGCGGCGCGTGCGCCGCCGAGCCGGCGGCCCCCCGACCCACCCCCCCCCGGCCCGGCGGCCGCGACGGGGCCGCTTCGATCCCGGGCCCGGGTCGCGCACCGCACGGGACGCGCCGCCCACCCCGCCATGTCGTCACGTCGTCACGGCAGTGAAAGGTACGAACTTCGTATGTCCGCGCAGCCTCCCCTTGTGCAGTCGCAGACCGCATCTGCCCCCCGCTCCCTCGGACGCGCCTTGCTCTGGCCTGCCGCGGCCGTCGGTCTGGGCTTCCTGCTGGTCTTCAACTCCTTCGGCACCTCCACGGATGCCAAGCCCCCTGCTCAGCCCGTGATCTCCGTCTCCACACCCTCGGTTGACCGGTCGCCGTCCGCCAAGGCCGAGAAAGCCCTGGTGCTGCCGTCCGCCAAACCGAAACGGCTGAAGATCAGGGAGATCGCCGTCAACGCGCCCTTCATGGGTCTGTCCCTCGAAGCATCGGGCCAGTTGGAGGCGCCGCCGGCGAACGACAGCAATCTGGTCGGCTGGTTCCAGGAGGGTGTGACGCCCGGCGAACGCGGCACGGCGATCGTCGCGGGCCATGTCGACACCAAGACGGGACCCGCCGTGTTCATGCAGCTCAGCGAGCTCAAGAAGGGGAGCAAGGTCGACATCAGTCGTGCGGACGGCTCGGTCGCCACCTTCGTCGTCGACTCCGTCGAGACGTACGAGAAGTCCAACTTCCCCAGCAAGCGCGTGTACTCGGACACTCCGGACCCCCAGTTGCGGCTGATCACCTGTGCTGGCGAGTACGACAAGAAGGCGCAGGACTACACCGAGAACCTCGTGGTCTTCGCGCACCTGGACGCGGTGAAACAGCCGTGATGTCGTCCCGGCCGGAGGCGCGGCGCACGCCGGCGGAGGGCGCACAGTCCGCGTGCGGCGGCCAGGCGATCGACGCGCAGGCCGGGTTCCGGCCTGCCGTGGCGGCCTGAGCTCCGTGCCGGGATGCGGCCCCCACCCTGCGGGCGTGGGGGCCGCGCCGCGTACCGGGCCCGGGACGGCGACAGGCATCGAGCTGGGCTGCATACCCCCAAGGGGTATATTCTGCTTGTGGTCGTGGAAGGACGGCCCCGATCGAGGAGATGGTCATGAACACGGGCGTCAAGATCACCGCTTTCGCCGCGGCAGTCGCCGCTGCCTTCGGCGCCGCCTACGGCGTCGGCCAGAGCATGGACGCCGTGGTGGCCGAGGCGGAGCCGGCGCGGCACGACGGCCACGCGGACGGGGCGCGCGAGAGCCACGACGGACACGCGGCCGAGGGTGCCGGGGCGCCGTCCGGGCCGGGCGGGCTCCAGGTGTCCGAAGCGGGTCTCACACTCGACCTCGAGACGCAGGGCCTGGAGGCGGGCAGGACCACCGAACTGCGCTTCGCCGTGGTGGACGACAAGAACAACCGCAACGTCACCGCGTTCCGCCGCGAGCACGGCAAGGAGCTGCACCTGATCGTTGCCTCGCGCGACCTGACGACGTATCGGCATCTGCACCCGGTGCGAGCGGCGGACGGCACCTGGTCCGTACCGGTCCGGCTTCCCGACGCCGGCGGCTACCGCGTCTTCGCCGACTTCACCCCGGACTTCAAGGGAGCCCGCGGCCTCACGCTCGGCGCCGACCTCGCCGTGTCCGGCGTCGCCGACCCCGATCCGCTGCCCGCCGAGAGCACCACCGCCACCGTCGACGGTTACGAGGTGACCCTCACCGGCGCCCTTCGCCCCGGTGCGAGCGGCGAACTGGTCCTCAGCGTCGCCAAGGGCGGCGAGCCGGTCACCGACCTTCAGC
Source organism: Streptomyces sp. 5K101 (assembly GCF_046506645.1). Lineage (NCBI taxonomy): Bacteria > Bacillati > Actinomycetota > Actinomycetes > Kitasatosporales > Streptomycetaceae > Streptomyces > Streptomyces sp. 5K101. Next base: position 1,911 of record NZ_JBKFFO010000026.1, read on the forward strand.
CCTACCTCGGTGCGTACGGTCACCTCGTGGCCCTGCGCTCGGGAGACCTGGCCTACCTGCACGTCCACCCGAACGGCGAGCCCGGCGACGGCACCACGAAGCCCGGACCGGAGATCTCCTTCACCGTCACCGCGCCCAGCGAGGGCGCCTACCGCCTCTTCCTCGACTTCCGGCACGGGGGCAAGGTCCGCACCGCCGCCTTCACGGTCCACGCCGGGGCCGCTGCCGACCGGACGCCCGTGGACGGTGACGAGGCGCCCGGCCACCAGCACTGACGGACTGACGGTCGGCACCGTGTGAGCGTGCCGCACCCGGGTACCCGCGCCGGAGGGACGGGACCGACGGGGCAGGTGAGGAGGCCGACATGGGTGCCGACATCTGGGGCTACCCGGAAACCGCCAAGTACGTGCCGGGAGCGGAGCTGGTCGGGTACGCGGTCGAGGCGAGCGACGGCTCGATCGGCAAGGTCGACGCGCACACCGAGGAGGTGGGCAGGTCGTACCTCGTCGTCGACACCGGGCCGTGGATCCTCGGCAGGCGCGTCCTGCTGCCGGCGGGCCTCGTCTCGCGCATCGACACCGCCGGCCGGGTCGTCCACCTGTCCTGCACGAAGGCCGAGGTGAAGGACTCGCCGCCGTTCGAGAGCGGCCGGCACGAGGACGACCTGCCCTACCTCCAGCTCGTCGAGCACTACTACGCGAACCGCCACATGTGACGGAGGCGGCCGCGGTCCGGCGCGCGCGGGCCCCGGGCCGCCGGACGCGCGCCCCCTGCCGGCGAAAAGGCCGTTCTGCGGGCTGGTTGAGGGAGCGGCCGCGCTCGTGAGGGCCGCCCTCGTGGACGCGCACTCGGCAGGGCGACGGCGAAGTACGCGTAGGTGTGCGTGGCCTCCGGCGTAGGGACGGGAACAGGCGGAGCGGTGGCCGGGCGGAGCCGTCCGGGTCAGTCCGGACACCCGTCCGTACCACGGTCCGGCGTGGTGCGTTGCGGCGGACCGTGCGGAAGGGTCCTCTATGGCTCGCCCAGCCCGTACCGGCCGCGTGCCGGCTTCCCGTCAGGAGGCACCGGATGCACCGCTCCGCAGCCCTCGCCGCAGCGGCCCTGTTCGCCGTCGCGGCCGCCGTCGTCCCCTCGGCCGTCCCCGCCGCGGCGTCCCAGCCGCCGGAGCGGGTGGCCAAGCCCGTCGCACCCCGTGGACTGTTCCTCACGGTCTCGGGCTCGCAGAACACCTGGATCCGCGGTGTGCTGCTGCAGTGCAGCCCCCAGCCGAGCGGCCCCCACCCGGAGGCCGCCCAGGCCTGCGCCGCCCTGGACGAGGCCCGCGGCGACCTGGACCGCCTGCGGGGTGAGCCGCACCCGTGCACGAAGCAGTACGACCCGGTCACGGTGAGCGCCACCGGAGCATGGCGCGGCCGGCCGACCGCCTGGCACAAGACCTTCTCGAACGCCTGCGAACTGGCCGTCGCCACCGGGCCCGTCTTCCGCTTCTGACCCCCTGGCCCGCCGTCCGATCTCAGGTGCTCCGCGAGGCGACCACGCCGATGGTCACCAGACCGAGCACCACCCACCCGAACCACAGCCAGCCGTTGCTGCCGAGTGCCGCCGTGTAGGCCGTCACGGCCACGAGGGACCCGACGGTCAGCACTCCCATGACCTTCGTCGAACCGGACATGCGCCCTCCTTCGACGGCGGGGACCGTCAAGACCATGGTCGCTCGCCAGGCGGGCCTCGCGCCAGTGGCCTGCGGAAACCGGCCGGGCGGCGCTACCGGCGGCGCGTCACCGGCCGCGTGCCTGGAGCGAGGCGAGATACGCGTTGTACGCCTCCAGCTCCTTGTCCCCGTCCCGGTCCGCGGCCCGGTCGCGGCGCTTGGCCTGCCGCTGGTCGGAGCGGTACCACTGGAAGACCAGCGCGATGAGCACCAGCACGGAGGGGATCTCGCTGAACGCCCAGGCGATGCCGCCCGCCGCGTTCTGGTCCGAGAGTGCGTCGATGCCGAGGGACGCGGGCGGATTCTCGTACGCCCCGACCATCGGCGCGGTCGCCATCATCAGCGCGATCCCGAAGAACGCGTGGAACGGCATGCCCGCGAAGAGCTCCAGCATCCGCATCACGTAACCGGGCCGGTGCGGGCCGGGGTCCACGCCCATGATCGGCCAGAAGAACACCAGGCCCACCGCGAGGAAGTGCAGCATCATCGCGATGTGGCCGGTCTTCGACCCCATCAGGAAGTCGAACAGCGGCGTGAAGTACAGCCCGTACAGGCTCGCGATGAACAGCGGGATCGTGAAGGCCGGGTGCGTGACGACCCGCATGTACCGGCTGTGCAGCAGCATCAGGAGCAGCTCGCGGGGACCCTTGCGGCCACGGCCCGCGACGGGCAGTGCCCGCAGGGCGAGCGTGATCGGCGCGCCCAGCAGGATCAGGATGGGGGACAGCATGCTGATGACCATGTGCTGCACCATGTGCACGCTGAACATGACCATGCCGTAGTCGTTCAGCTTGGTGCACATCACCAGCGCCACGCTGAGCACGCCGACGGTGAACCAGACCGTACGGCTCACCGGCCAGGCGTCCCCGCGAGCGCGCAGCCGGGCGACGCCCCATCCGTACAGGCCGAGCGCGAGCAGGCAGCCCACCAGGAAAAAGGGGTCCGGTGAGAACTCAAGGCCCCGCCCCAGCGTGAACGGCGGCAGATCCATGGTCATGCCGTGCCCGCTGTGATCCATCTGTGTACTCCCGGGCTCCCGATTCGTGCCTGTTGTCCGGACCAGACTAGATGTGCCCCCGGTCGCGGCCGCGACCGGGGGCACATCGCCTGGCAGGGCGCCGGATCAGAGCACGCACTCCGCCTCGTCGTACCGGTCCGAGGGAACCGTCTTCAGCGTCCGGGTCGCCTCGGCGAGCGGCACCATCGTGATGTCCGTGCCGCGCAGTGCCGTCAGCATCCCGAACTCGCCGCGGTGCGCCGCCTCCACCGCGTGCCAGCCGAACCGCGTGGCCAGCACACGGTCGTACGCGGTCGGGGTGCCGCCGCGCTGCACATGGCCGAGGATCACCGGACGGGCCTCCTTGCCGAGCCGCTGCTCCAGCTCGACGGAGAGCTGGCGGGCGACGCCCGCGAACCGCTCGTGCCCGTAGATGTCCTTGCCGCCCTCGTCCCAGCGCATCGTGCCCTCACGCGGCTTCGCACCCTCGGCGACGACCACGATCGCGAACTTCTTGCCGGCCGAGAACCGCTCGCCGACCCGCGCGGTCAGCTCGTCGATGTCGAAGGGGCGCTCCGGGACGACGATCGCGTGGGCGCCGGCCGCCATGCCCGAGTGGAGCGCGATCCACCCCGTGTGCCGGCCCATGACCTCCACGATCAGCACCCGCTGGTGCGACTCGGCCGTGGTCTTCAGCCGGTCCAGCGCCTCCGTCGCGACACCGACGGCGGTGTCGAAGCCGAAGGTGACGTCGGTGGACGCGATGTCGTTGTCGATCGTCTTCGGCACGCCCACGATGGGCAGACCGGCCTCCGACAGCAGGTGGGCCGCCTTGAGCGTGCCCTCGCCGCCGATCGGGATGATCGCGTCGAGACCGAGATCGGCGACGTGGCCCTTGGCCCGCTCCACGCCGTCGCGCAGATGCGCGGGCTGGACGCGGGAGGAACCGAGGATCGTGCCGCCCCGGGCCAGGATGCCGCCCACCGCGTCCAGGTCGAGCTTGCGGTAGTCGCCCTCCAGTAGGCCCTTCCAGCCGTCGTGGAATCCGATGACCTCGTCGTCGTGGTCGACGACGGCACGGTGCACGACGGAACGGATGACGGCGTTCAGACCGGGGCAGTCGCCGCCGGAGGTGAGCACACCAATGCGCATAGCCCGAAAACCTTTACAACGTGGGCCGACTCCCGGACCACGTCGTCCGGTTGGATCCCCGCCACCCTACCGGCGTCGGGCGGCCGGTCAGAAACGGGCGTCCGACCTGTGGGACCGGCCGACGGCCCCTTCGCTCGGCTGAGCGAAGGGGCCGTCAGGATGTGCGCTCGACTGAGCGGAGAGCGCGTCAGGCGGGCTGGGTGGCGGCCGCGATCCGCTCGGCGCGCAGGGCCTCGTACCAGCGGTCGTCGGTCGGCGGAAGCGCGTTCACGTCGAGTGCCAGCTTCAGCAGCAGGTCGGCGATCTGCGGGTTGCGGGCCATCACGGGGCCGTGCATGTACGTGCCGAAGACCGTGTCGTTGTAGGCCCCTTCGGTGCCGTCGCCGGTGCCGTTGCCGCGACCGACGACCGTGCGCGCGAACGGCCGGGCGGTCGGGCCGAGATGGGTGATGCCCTGGTGGTTCTCGAAGCCCGTCAGCTGGGGCAGCCCCAGCTGGGGGTCGATGTCCGCCAGGACGTCGCCGACGCAGCGTTCGCCCTCGCCGCGTGTGGAGATCACGTCGATCAGGCCGAGACCCGGCTCGCGCTCGCCGAGGTCGTTGATGAACTCGTGGCCGAGGATCTGGTAGCCGGCGCAGACCGAGAAGATGATCGCGCCGTTGGAGGCGGCCCGGCTCAGGCCGCCGTCGCGGCGCAGCCGCTCGGCCGCGAGCCGCTGCGGCCGGTCCTCGCCACCGCCGATCAGATAGATGTCGCCGGAGGTCGGCACCGGCTGGTCGCTGCGCACGTCGATGCGCATCACGTCGAGGCCGCGCTGCCGGGCGCGGCGCTCGACGACGAGCGCGTTGCCCTGGTCTCCGTAGGTGCTGAGCAGATCCGGGTAGACCCAGACCAGACGCAGACTGCTGTCACTCATTCCCATAAGTCCTTTTCGTCCGTTCGCTCGTCAGTCGCTCAGTTGCCGACGCGGCGGCGCACGTCCTGGAAGGCGGTGTAGTTGGCGATCAGCTCGATCCGGCCGGGCGGGGCCGTCTGCACGGCCTCGTCGACCGTCTCGCACACCCGGAAGTCCAGGCCCGCGACCTCCAGCCGGACCGCGAGGTCGAGCTTGCGGTCGCCGATCACGAAGATCGGGTGCCCGGCGAGCCGGGTGTAGTCGACGTCCCACAGCCACGAGGTGTCGGTGCCGTCCGCGCCGCGGGCGTTGACCGACAGGATCACCGGCGTCGGCGGCGGGTCGATCAGCGAGAACGTCTCCAGCCAGCCGGCCGGGTTCTTCGCGAGCAGCAGCCGCACGTCACGGCCGAGGAAGGAGACGACGTCGTACCGGCCGGCGACGGCCTGGACCTGGTACATGCGCTCCAGCGCGACCTGCGGCGGAACGCCGAAGCAGGCGGCGACGGCGGCCGAGGTGGCGGCGTTCGCCTTGTTGGCGCGGCCGGGCAGCTGCAGGTGGATCGGCCAGGCCGAGCCGTGCGGGTCGAGGACGTGGTCGCCGCTGAGCACCCAGCTCGGCGCGGGGCGGCGGAAGCCGCACTCGCCGCAGAACCAGTCGTCGCCCGGGCGCTGCATCACACCGCCGCAGGACGGGCAGGACCAGGCGTCGTCCTTCCACTCCTGGCCGGCGGCGACCCACACCACGTTGGGGGAGGAGGACGCGGCCCACACGACGAGCGGGTCGTCGGCGTTCGCGATCACGGTGGCCTTCGCGCCCGTGAGACCCTCACGCCACTTCTCGGCCAGCATCCGGGTCTCGGCCGCGCGGTCCAGCTGGTCGCGGGAGAGGTTGAGCAGCGCGATGGCCTTGGGCGTCACGTCCTTCGCCACACCGGCGAGGTACTTCTCGTCGACCTCGATCACACCGAACTTGGCGTCCGAACCGCCGGCCAGCGCGGAGGTGATGCCCGCGGGCATGTTGGCGCCGAGCGCGTTCGAGACGACGGGGCCGCTGGCGCGCAGGGCCTCCGCGATCAGGCGCGTGGTCGTGGTCTTTCCGTTGGTCGCCGACACGAGGACGACGTCCAGGTGCTGCGCGAGCCGCCCCAGCAGGTCGGGGTCCAGCTTGAGCGCCACCCGGCCGCCGATCACCGATCCGCTGCCGCGCCCGGCGGCGCGCGACACCGCCGCTGCGGCCTTGCCCGCCGTAACGGCCAGCTTGGCTCGCGGCGTCAGCTCCGAGTTGCCTGACATCGTCCTTGATCCTCCTAGCATCGGTCCGGAGTCAGCCTATCGACCTCTTCTCGGCCGCCCGTACTGCGGCACCGTCGGAATACGTGGAGGTCACGGGCGGACCTGCCGGGAACGTAGGCTGGTCGCCATGCGAAACCGGCCCATCCCCGGCAGTTCCGGACTGGTCAGGCCCATGAGCCTGCTCGGCGATCCGGTGCTGCACGCCCCCTGCGAGCCCGTCACCGACTTCGGCGCGGATCTGGCGCGACTGGTCGAGGACATGTTCGCGACGATGTATGCGGCGCAGGGGGTGGGTCTCGCGGCCAACCAGGTCGGCGTCCCGCTGCGTGTGTTCGTCTACGACTGCCCCGACGACGAGGACGTCCGCCACCTCGGACACGTCGTCAACCCGCGCCTGGTGGCGGCCGACGGCGTCACGGTCCGCAGCCCCGAGGGCTGCCTGTCCCTCCCGGGCCTGGAGGCGGGGACGGAACGCTTCGACCGGGCGGTCGTGGAGGGCGTGACGCTGGACGGCGAGCCGGTGCGCGTGGAGGGCACGGGGTTCTTCGCGCGGTGTCTGCAGCACGAGTGCGATCACGTGGACGGCCTGGTGTATGTGGATCGCCTGACGCCGTGGCGCCGTGGCCGCCTGGCGCGGGCGGCGCGCAAGGCGCGGTGGTCGTCGCCGGAGGGGGTGGCGCGGCTGGGGCGGGGGTAGCGCCGGGGGCGCTTTCCCCCCACCCCGCCCCTTCCCGAAACTGGGGCTCCGCCCCAGCCCCCGGTACCCGTTTCGGGGCAGGCCCCGGCCCCTCTACCGCGCCGCGTGCGGCGCGCCCTGACGGGCGGGGGCTTGGGGCTTTGCATCGGACCTGGTCCGCGCCGCGCGGTGCCCTGGGCCCTGGCGGGCTCGGGCTTGGGGGTTCCGCCCGGACTCCGTGCCGGCTGCGCGCGGTGTGACCTGCGCCCTGGCGGGCGCGGGCTTGGGGGGTTCCGTCCCGGACCCCCCTTCTGCGCCCTGGCGGGCCCGGGCTGCGGGACTCGGCCCCAGCCCCAGTCGCCCGGTTCGGGCCAGCGCCCCGTGCCGCGCCTCGTGCGGCGTGGGCCGCATCGTCGGCTCCGGCCGGGGCGTCCTGCTCTTCGGGCGACGGGCCGGCGTTGGGCTTCGTCGCCAGGCCGTCGTGCCTCGTAGGCGGGGCTCGGGGCTTCGCCCCCCGGGGCGTTGCAGCCCCGCCGGCGATTGAGGCGCGGGGTTTGGGGTGGAGCCCCAACGGGCGCGGCGGCGGCCCCCTAGAAGCCCGGGCCGCCCACGCGGTCAGGCGCGTCGAAGAGGCGGCCGCACAGCAGGTCCGTCAGGCTTTCCACCAACTGCGCGCGGGAGCACGGGCGTTCGCCCAGCCACCAGTCGCCCGCGGCGTGCATCATGCCGACGATGCCGTGGCCCCACACACGCGCCACCAGGTCGCTGCCCGGGCCCAGGTCGACGCGGTCGGCGATCACCTTGCCCAGCTCCTCGCCGAGGCGGCGCAGCAGCGGGGCCGAGTGGCGGCCGACGTCGAAGCCCTGCTCGGACGGCTGGTTGTCCTCCGCCGGGTGCATCAGGAAGCGGTAGACCTGGGGCCGCGCCTCGATGGCCGCGAGGTAGGTGTCCAGCGTTCCCGCCACCCGCTCCCGGCGGTCGACGTCCGCGTCGACCGCCACCTGCAGGGCCCGCAGCAGCGCGTCGGTGTGGCGCTTCGCCAGGGCCCGGTACAGCCCGCCCTTGTCGCCGAAGTGACGGTAGAGGATCGGCTTCGTGATGCCCGCCTCGGCGGCGATCGCGTTCATGGAGGCGTGCGGCCCCTCGCGGAGCACCACCCGGTCCGCCGCTTCGAGCAGCTCCCGTCGCCGCTGGTCCGCCGACCGCTGCTGGTGTGTGCTCTCCATGCCCTGTCTCTCCCCGCCCTTGCGAATGCGTGACGCGCAAAGTAACACCCGCCGCGTACAACCGGTGATCCGGTGACCTCGGTTGACAGGGGCTACTGATCGGTAACAGACTTCCGTTACCGCAAGTAACGCCCTGGCGGGCGCCGTAGTGCTGGAGGGGACATGGCCGAGTTCACGCTCGATCTCAACGAGGACCAGAAGCAGGTCCGTGACTGGCTCCACGGCTTCGCCAAGGACGTGATGCGCCCGGCCGCGGCCGAGTGGGACGAGCGTGAGGAGACCCCCTGGCCCGTCATCCAGGAGGCGGCCAAACTCGGCATCTACTCCCTGGACTTCTACGCCCAGCAGTTCTTCGACCCCACCGGCCTCGGCATCCCGATGACGATGGAGGAGCTGTTCTGGGGCGACGCGGGCATCGCCCTGTCGATCGTCGGCACCGGCCTCGCCGCCGTCGGCGTCATTGCCAACGGCACCGAGGAGCAGATCGGCACCTGGATCCCCCAGATGTACGGCGACGCGGACGACGTGAAGGTCGCCGCCTTCTGCTCCTCCGAGCCCGACGCCGGCAGTGACGTCGCCTCCATGCGCACCCGCGCGGTCTACGACGAGGCCACGGACGAATGGGTCCTCAACGGCACCAAGACCTGGGCGACCAACGGCGGCATCGCGAACGTCCACGTCGTCGTCGCCGTCGTCGACCCCGAGCTCGGCTCCAAGGGCCATGCGTCCTTCATCGTGCCGCCGAACACCCCCGGCCTCTCCCAGGGCCAGAAGTTCAAGAAGCACGGCATCCGCGCCTCGCACACCGCCGAGGTCGTCCTGGAGAACGTCCGCGTCCCCGGCCACTGCCTGCTCGGCGGCAAGGAGAAGCTGGACGAGCGCCTGGCCAAGGCGCGCGAGAGGGCCAGGTCCGGGGGCCGGCGAAGCGAGATGGGGGTCCCCCCGGCCGGAGGCTGGGGGAGGGTCAAGAACGCCGCGATGGCCACCTTCGAGGCGTCCCGCCCCGCCGTCGGCGCCATGGCCGTGGGCACCGCCCGTGCCGCGTACGAGGAGGCGCTCGAATACGCCACCACGCGCGAGCAGTTCGGACGCCCGATCATCGACAACCAGGGCGTCGCCTTCCAGCTCGCCGACATGCGCACACAGATCGACGCCGCCCGCCTGCTGGTGTGGCGGGCCTCCTGGATGGCGACCACGGGCAAGCCGTTCACCTCGGCCGAGGGCTCCATGTCCAAGCTGTTCGCCAGCGAGACGGCCAAGAAGGTGACCGCCCAGGCCATCCAGATCCTCGGCGGCAACGGCTTCACCCGCGAGTACCCGGTGGAGCGCATGCACCGCGACGCCGCGATCTACACCATCTTCGAGGGCACCAGCGAGATCCAGCGCCTGGTCATCGCCCGCACCCTGTCGGGCATGCCGATCCGCTGACGCCGCCCGGTTCCGCGAGAGCCCCTGGCAGCCGGTTCGCCGGTTCCCAGGGGCTCGTGGCAGCGCCTCGTCACCTTCCGCGCCGTCGGCGTGTCACCTTCGGCGTGTCAGCTTCTCGATCAGGAGCGACGGCAGGAGCAGAACGATGAAGCCGATCTTGAACAGCACCGGAGTCACGACCAGGGCCATGACGATGCCCAGCACCAGCGACTCGTACGGGACGTCGTAACCGATCAGCGGCAGTGTGCCGCCGTTGAACGCCTCGTAGGACGCCCATATGCCGAGCGCCAGTCCGAGGAAGCCGCCCACGAACCCCACGGCCGCCGGCCATGCGGCGTCCCCACTTCTCTTTCCCATCGGATCCCCCCACAGGACACGTGTATCGCGACGCCGCCCTCGGGGCGTCAGGCAGACAGTAGCCCCTCGATCGCCGTTACGACCTCGGCGGACTCCGGCTCGGTGCGCGGGCGGAAGCGGGTGACCTCGCCCTGCGGGGAGATCAGGAACTTCTCGAAGTTCCACTGGACGTCACCGGCTTCGCCCGCCGCGTCCGCCGTCTTCGTCAGCTCCACGTACAACGGGTGCCGGCTCTCGCCGTTCACCTCGGTCTTCTCCAGCAGCGGGAACGTCACACCGTACGTCGCCGAGCAGAACGCACCGATTTCCTCCGCGCTGCCCGGCTCCTGGCCCGCGAACTGGTTGCACGGCACGCCGAGCACCGTGAATCCGCGGTCGCCGTACGTCTTCTGCAGCCGCTCCAGGCCCTCGTACTGCGGCGTCAGGCCGCAACGGGACGCCACGTTCACCACCAGCACGGCCTTGCCACGGTGGTCGGCGAGCGACGTCGGCTCGCCCGTCAGGGTGCGCAACGGAATGTCGAAAAGGGACATCGAGGACTCCTCTGTGCCTGTGTTCATGTGTGTAGCGTGCGCGCGTTCGACATGCATGCAATCACGAGGAAGCCCGCCATGAGCGCCCCGACGCCCCCTTCGGCCCCGCAGGATCCACAGCCCGTCCCGCAGTCAGGGCGCATCCACCGCCGGCAGCTCACGCGGCCACTCGCCGACGGAGCGCAGCAGCTCGATGAACGCGCGCTCCGCCGGCGACAGCAGACGATCCCTGCGGCGGACGAGATTGACAGGCCGGACCGCGACCGGCAGCACCGTCAGCGTCCCGGCCCGTACGTCCTCCACCACGGCGTGTTCGGAGATGAGGGCGAGCCCCAGGCCCGCCACCACGCACTGCTTGACCGCTTCGGGCCCCCAGACGTCACCCCGCGAGACATGGGTCAACTCCCAGTGTGTGAGTACCTGTTCCTGGAGCTCCCGCGTCTGGGACCCCGGCTCGCGCAACAGGAAGCGGCAGCCCGACAGATCCCGCGGGCACACCTCGTCACGCGCCGCCAGCGGATGCCCGGGCGCCGCGATGAGCACCAGACGCTCCCCGAGCACCGTCTCCGGCACCAGCTGGGACGCCGTCGGCGCACCCGCGACCACCGCGACCCGGATGTCCCCGGCCAGCAGCCGCTCCAGCACGGCCTCGTTGTTGCCCACGAAGATGTCGCACTCGATGCCCGGATACCGCTCCTGGAAGCCCGCGAGCAGGGGCGGCAGCAGATACGTGCCGACCGTCGTCGAACCGCCGACCAGCAGCCGCCCCGACGCCAGCCCGCTCACCTGCTGCACCGCCGTCACGGCCTCCTCGGCCAGCAGGAACACCCGCTTGCCGTACTCCGCCAGCACCTCGCCCTCGGCCGTCGGCCGCGCCCGGGAGCCCGAACGGTCGATCAGGGTGACCTTCAGGGACTGCTCCAGCCGGCGCACCTGGTTGGAGACCGACGGCTGACTCATGTACAGCCGGTGCGCCGCCGCCGAAAAGCCCTGGTGCTCCACGACCTGCATGAAGATCCACAAACGGTGCAGGTTGAGTTCCACATGCCTCCCCACGCCTCTCGCCGATCACCGAGCCGCCGACTCCAGCCCCGGGACGCCCTGGTGGGGACGGTGCGGGAAGCGGCGACCGTACCGGCCGGAGCTATGGGGGCCATAGCGAATCCGGTGGTTCTGCCCCCGCTCGGCCCGGTGCTACCCATGAAAGAGCGGGACGGCGAACGACGCACTCGATGATCTCCTGCGTCGCCGCCGTGGACTTCGGGACCGACAAGGGCGCGGGCACCGCGGCCGGGCTGGTCAACGGCTGCGGCTCCGTCGGCGCCATCCTGGGCGGACTGCTGCCCGGGTTCCTCTCCGCAGGCGCGTTGTTCACCGGCTTCGCCGGCGCCGCGCTGCTCGCCGGGCTGCTGATGCTGCCGCACTGGAACCGGCTGCCGCGCACGACAGGCGCGTGAACTCCCGTCGTACGCAACCTCACCCCTCGCCGTACCGGCCGTACCGAGAGAGGAACCGAACCTTTATGACCGTCCACCAGGCCGACACCGTCGTCGTCGGCGCAGGCATCGTCGGACTCGCGCACGCCCTGGCCGCCGCCCGCCGCGGCGGGCGCGTGGTCGTCTTCGAGCGTGACGACTTCGCCGTCGGCGCGTCCATCCGCAACTTCGGGATGATCTGGGCCATCGGCCAGGAACGGGGCGCGGTCTACGAACGCGCGCTGCGCAGCCGGAAGATCTGGCTGGAGATCGCCGCCAAGACCGGTATGTGGGCCGAACAGACCGGCTCGCTCCACCTCGCCCACCACCCCGACGAAGTGGCCGTCCTCGAGGAGTTCCTCGCCACGACGCCGACCGACCGCGAGCGCGGCGCCACCCTGCTCACGGCCCGGGAGGCCACCCGGCGCAGCGCCGTCGCCCGGCCCGACGGCCTGCTGGCCGCGATGTGGAGCCCGACCGAGGTCAACGTCGACCCGCGGCGGGCGATCCCCGCCGTCGCCGAGCACCTCGTCGCCGAGTACGGGGTCGACATCCGCTTCGGCACCACCGTGCGCGCGGTCGGCCTGCCCACCGTCTCCACGACGGCGGGGGAGTGGCGGGCCGGGCGGGTCCTGGTGTGCAGCGGGAACGACTTCGCGACCCTCTACCCCGACGTCTTCGCCGAGAGCGGCCTCGTGCGCTGCAAGCTCCAGATGATGCGCACCGGGGTCCAGCCGGGCGGCCGGCCGCTCGGTCCGATGCTCTGCGGAGGGCTCACCCTGCTCCACTACGCGGCCTTCGACGGCCTCGACGCGCGTGCGCGGCTCGCCGAACGGATGGACGCCGAGCTGCCGTTCCACCGCGAGCACGGCATCCACGTGCTGCTCTCCCAGACCGCGGACGGGCGGCTGACGATCGGCGACAGCCACGCCTACGGCATGACCCACGACCCGTTCGAGAACGAGGAGATCAACGAGGCCGTCCTCGCCTACCTCGCCACCTTCGCCACGCTCCCCGACGCCCGGATCACCGAACGCTGGACCGGCTACTACCCCTCCCTGCGGGACGGGCGCACCGAACTCGTCGTCTCCCCTGAGCCGTCCGTCACCGTCGTCAACGGACTCGGCGGGGCCGGCATGACGCTCTCCTTCGGACTCGCCGAGGAGGTCATCGGCGCGTGAACGCGGGGCAGGGCCCCGCGGGAACGCCCTGACGCCGTTGGCGGACACCGGCGTTGCGCCAATTATGGCATTCGCATATGACTCCCCGAATAACCGTCTGGCGATTGCCCAAAGTGCTCCGGGTTTTCGTGACCGGATTACGTTGACAGTCCGCTCGGTTCCAGGCGTTAATTGACCGCCTGAGGTGTCGGATCTTCTCGCGCGAATGCGCAAATTGACCAATTTTGCAACCGGAGATCGTAGGAACATGCCGGGCCATGCCGTCGTTGAGGCGTGATCGCCCGAGTGTCAGTGCGGAAGTGTCGAATCCGAATTTCCCATGGAGCATTTTGTGGTCCTTCTCGATTCCTTCACCATTCCAGACTTTCATCTCCCCTTCGAGTCCGCGAAACATCCGCAGTCACGTCAGGCCAACGACGAGGCGACCTCGTGGGCACTTCGCCGGGGGCTGATCACCGACGCGGCGGAGCAGTTCGCCGGCATCGGTTTCGGGCACCTGTCCGGGCGGGTGTGTCACGAGGCGCCCTACCGGCACGTCGTACTCCTTGCCGAGTGGATGGCCTGGTCGTTCGTACTCGATGACCAGCACGACCACCTGATCAGGGCGGGGCGGCTGGAGGCGTGGCGTCCCCTCACCGATGCGATCACCGGGTACCTCGCCACGGGGAGGATCGACAGCGCGCCGCAGCTGCGCCGAAATCCGCTGGTGGCCGGATTCGTCGACCTGTGCGACCGCGTCCTGGCCGAGATGCCGCCGGGCATCCAGGAGCGCTACCGCGCGCACATCCCCCTCATGCTGCGCTCCCTCGACCAAGAGGCGGTCAACCGGAATGCCCCGCAGCAGCCGACGATCGACGACTACGTCCGCATGCGCCGACACAGCTCCCAACTGCTGCCGATGATGGACATGGTGGAGGCCGGCCTGGGCGTCGAAGTGCCTCCGGAGGTGTACGACAGCTCCACGTTCCAGGACCTGATAGCCAGCGCCCTGGACGTCATCTCCTGGGGCAACGACGTCTTCTCCCTGCGCAAGGAGTTCTCCTGCGGGGACAACAACAACCTCGTCTCCCTTCTTGCCTGGTGGAACGAGTGGTCACTGGCGCAGGCCGTACGTGCCGTCCAGGAGCGCACCCGCTCCCGCGTCGACGACTTCCTCACCGCCGCACAGGCACTGCCCGACGCGCTGGACGCCCTCGGGGTGACGCACCCCGAGGCGCGTGCCGGCGTCGCGCGCTGCGTGCGGAGCTATCAGGACTGGATGATCGGCGCGGACCTCTGGCAGCGGTACGAGTGCACCCGTTACAGCGACGAACGCTGGGTCGCGGGCCTCGAGTCCACGTACATCCGCCCGGATCTGGTCCTGGGCATATGAGCGGTATGACGGAGGAGGCGCCCATGGCGCATGTCAACCCGTCACGCGACGCGGCGGTGGCTCCGGGGAGTCTTCCCGTCCTCGGCCACGCGCTGCAGTTGTGGCGCAGGCCGATAGCGTTCCTGGAGTCGCTGCGGACGCACGGCGACATCGTGCGGGTCGACGTGGCGACCTGGCCCGTCCACGTCCTCACCAGCCCTGACCTGATCCAGACCGTACTGGTCGGTGACGCGAAGAACTTCGGGCGCGGCAGGGTCTTCGACCGGCTGCGCCCGCTGTTCGGCAACGGTCTTCCGCTGACCGGCGGCGAGTTCCACCGCAAGCAGCGTCGTCTGATGCAACCGGCGTTCCACCGGGGCCACATCACCTCCTACGCGGAGATGATGTGCCGACAGGCGGACGAGATGTCCACGTCGTGGACCGCCGGACAAGAGATCTCGGTGACGACCCAGATGCGCCGGTTCGCGCTGTCCTCGGTTGCGGCCATGATCTTCTCCGGCGACCTGGGGCGGTCGGCCGTCGAGGAAGTGCACCGCTCGTTCCCCATCCTCGTGGAGGGCATCCTCAGGCGAGCCATCATGCCGAAGTCGCTGGACCGGTTCCCGGTGACGATGAATCGGCGGTTCGACGCGGCCGCCGCACGGCTGCGCCGGATCATCGACGAGGTGATCGCGCGGTACGGCGCCGAACAGTCGGACCGGGACGACTTCCTGTCCCTGCTGTTGTCCAGCGTGGACGCCGAGACGGGCGAGAGGATGAGCGACGAGCAGGTGCGGGACGAAGTGATCTCCATCTTCTTCGCCGCGACGGAGACCTCGGCCACGGTACTGTCCTGGATCTTCCATGAACTCGCCCGCCATCCCGAGGTGGAGAAGCGTCTGCACGCCGAGGTCGACGCAGTGATCGGCACGGGGCCGGTGCGTCCCTCCGACGTCGCCCGTCTCCCCTATACGAACAATGTCTTCCAGGAGGCGCTTCGCCTGCATTCGCCGCTTCTGTTCACCAGGCGGGCTCTGGTTCCGGTGACGATCGGTGGCGTCTCGGTCCCGGCCGGAGCCGAATTGGGCTACAGCCCCTACGCGCTCCATCGGGACCCCGCGCTGTACCACGAGCCCAGGACATTCGATCCTGACCGCTGGAACACCGACGCGGCTGACAGGCCACGCCCGCACCGGTTCATTCCGTTCGGGGCCGGTCAGCACAAATGCATCGGGGATTCCTTCGCCGCGTCGGAGATCGTGATCGCCGTGGCGACCGTGGCGTCCCGGTGGCGGTTGGTCCATGCTCCGGGCACCACTGTGCGCGAAGTTCCTGCCGGGATCCCGCAGCCGGACGCACTGGCCATGATTCCCCTCGCACGACACTGACGGCACATGACCGTGGGCACCCTTCGAGACGGTCTTCGGCCGGTCTCGCGACCGGGTGCCCGCGGCTGCGTCAGCGGAGGATACAGGCCCGCCCACGAATGAGTGGCCGAATTCCCTGAAAATGGTCGCAAGGAGTATCACCCCACCGTTCTATCCGTACACTCGGCGCAGGCGCTGGAGGGGGCATGAGGTGACACAGGCCGTGGAGCAGCAAGGGTGGGCTCATCAGCCCATTCTCGAACGGGAAGCCGAAGTGCACGCGATCCGGCATGCGTTGGACGAGTTGTACGGGTCCTCGGCCAACGGCTCGGGAGCGCGACGGGGCGGCGTGCTCGTCTTCGCGGCACCAGCCGGGATGGGCAAGACCACCCTGCTCGCCGAAGTCCGCCGACACGCCACCGAACGCGGCTGCACGGTGCTGTCCGCGCGGGGCGGCGAGCAGGAGAGGCAGGTGCCGTTCCACGTGGTGCGCCAGCTCATCCAGCCCACGGTCGCCGCCATGAGCGAGGGCGAGCACCGCGAGATCCTGGGGCACTGGTACGGCATCGTCGCACCGGCGATCGGTCTGACCGCCCCGCGGGACGGCACCGCACCCGACCCCCAGGGCGTGCGTGACGGTCTCGACTGGGTCGTCACCCGGCTGTCGGTGCGCTCCACGCCCGTCGTGCTGATCCTCGACGACGCGCACTGGGCAGACGCGGAATCCCTGGCGTGGCTCACTGCCTTCGCCGCACGCGCCCAGGAACTGGGCATGCTGATCGTCGTGGCGTGCAGGCCGGACGAGCTCCCCGCCGACGCCACCGTGCTGCACACCCTGGCCTCGCGCCACGGGGCACGCCCGCACCGGCTGGAGCCCCTCACATCGAGTGCGGTGGCGCGCATAGTGCGCGGCGCCCTCGGCGACGGCGCCGACGACCTGTTCTGCCGGGAGTGCTGGGCGATCACCAGCGGAAACCCGTTCGAGGTCGTCGAACTCATTGCGAAGGCCCGCGACCGTGGCCTGAAGCCGCATCGGGACAACCTGCCCCACCTCCGTGACCTGGCCTCGGCCGTCAAGGGCAGCGGGCTTATCGAACGGCTCGAACAGTTCGGTCCCTCCACCGTCCGGCTCGCATGGGCCGCCGCGGTGCTGGGCACCGGCATCTCCACAAGGATCGCGGCGAGCGTCGCCGCGCTCGGCGACGCGCAGATCAACGAGGCCATCGACCAACTGCACGCCGCGCGCATCCTGACGGTCCTGACCACGGTGAAGCGCGACGAGGTCGTGGAGTTCTTCCACCCGCTGATCGCCACCGCCGTGTACCGGTCCATCCCTCCGGGCGTACGCGTCGCCATGCACGGCATGGCGGCGAAGGCCGTGATCGACGCCGGCCTCGGCGCCGGAGCCGCCGCCCGCCACATGCTGGAGATGCACCCGGAGGGCGACACCTGGGTCGTGCAGCATCTGCGCCAGGCCGCCCGGCAGAACTTCTCCGCCGGAGCTCCCGACGCCGCCCGCCGCTATCTGGCCCGCGCTCTGCGTGAACCGCCGATTCCGGAGGACCGCGCCCAGGTGCTGTTCGAACTCGGATCAGCCGGTCTCCTCCACGAACCCGCCACCACCGTCAACCACCTGCGGGCCGCACTGGAAGAGCCCGAGATCGAACAGGACCTACGGGAAGCCGTCATCTACCGGCTCGCCCAAGCCCTCGCCCACACCGGGCAGTTGGCGCAGGCGACCGAACTCCTCGCGGACGAGGCTCGCCGCACCTCCAGCGCCCGCGCCAAACTGCGTATGCAGGCCGAGCAGTTCAAATGGAACGCGGTCCGAGTCGACGAGCAGGACTCGCCGGCCCGCTCCCGGCTGCTGGCCCAGTTCGCGAAGCGCCTCACCGGCCGCAGCCAGGCCGAACGCCAGATCCTCGGGCTCCGGGGCTGGGACTGCGTGATGCGCGGCGAACCCTCGGCCAGGGCGCTGCAGTACGCGGAACGGGCGCTGGGCGGCGGCCTGCGCTGGACCGACCAGGACTTCGGGTTCGAGGTGCCGGCCGTCATCGCTCTCACCCTCATGTACTGCGATCAGCCGGGCAGGGCCGAAGAACTGTTCAACGACGCCATCACCGAGTTCGAAGCACGAGGATGGCGCGGCGCGCACCTGTCCTTCGCCTACACCCTGCTCGGCTACGTCCGCTACCGGCGCGGACGGCTCACCGAAGCGGAGGACTTCGCACGCCAGGGACTTGAGATCGCCGACCGGGTGGGGCGCGGGATCCCCGCGCAGTGGCAGGCGGTCGGCACCCTCATCGAGACCCAGCTCGCCCACGGACACACCGCCGAGGCCCAGCGCGTCGCGGACGCCTACGACTTCGGAAAGGGCTTCCCCAACTCGGTCGTCTACCCCGACCCCCAAGCCGTCTGGGGAAAGCTCCTCCTGGCCCGCGGCATGAGCGACGAGGCGGAGCGGCAGCTCGCCGAAGCCGGCCAGCGCCTCGACAGCCGAGGCACCCGCAACCCCTCCTGGAGCCCCTGGCAGCTCGACCTCGCCCTGGCACAGGCCAGGCATCACCCCGAGAAGGCCCGTGCGACCGCGCAAGAGGCCGTTGCCCGCGCCCGCGCGTTCGGCACCGCCGGCGTCATCGGTCACGCACTGCGCGTCCAGGCGGCGACGACCGATCCGGCCGAGGCGGTCGTTCTCCTCCAGGAAGCCGTCGAGCACCTCGAGAGGTCCCCGGCCGCGTACGAACTCGCTTACGCGCTCGTCGACCACGGCACCGCCCTGCACGCCGTCGGCGACCTGGAGCGCGCCGCCGACCAGCTCTACTCCGGCATGGAAGCCGCGACCGGCTGCGGCGCCGAAGCCCTCGCCACCCGCGCCCGAACCGAGCTCGCCGCCGCCGGACTGCGCCCGCGTCGCCGCCAGGTCACGGAGTGGGACACGCTCTCCGAAGCGGAGAGCGTGGCAGCCCGCCACGCCGCGCTCGGACTCGACAACGCGGCGATCGCCGCCGAGCTCGGCATCGGCGAGCACGCCGTGGCGAAACTGCTGTCCGCGGTCTTCACCAAACTGGGAACCGACCGAGGGGGCCTGCGCCGCGCGCTCGGCATGTGATCCGGCCGGGGTCCGGGACGCCCTCTCCCACGCCGACGGGGGAGGGACGTCCCGTCGCCCTCCCGGCGCCTGCTTCGCCGTGGTGCGCCGCAGCCCTCAGTAGCCGATACAGGCCGAATGCCACGCGGTGTAGAACTCCCAGACCTCGGGCGAGCACTCCGGCGGCCCGTACTGGGACGCCTTCGCGCCGGTGTGCGGCGGATGCGCGTACGCGCCCACGCCCGGACGGTTCACGTGCAGCATCCCGCCTCGAACCGTTCCACTGCCTCGAACGCCCGCGCCTGGGACGCCGTGAACACCGTCCCGCTCATCCCGTACCTCACCGCGTTCGCGATGCGCAGCGCGTCGTCGAACCCGTCCGCGTCGCCGACGGCCAGCACCGGGCCGAACACCTCCTCCTGGGCGAGCTCGCTGTCCCACGGCACGTCCCGGATCACCGTCGGCTGCACGTAGCACCCCTGCGGCAACCCCTCCCGTTCCTCCCGGCCGCCGCCGCACAGACGGCGAACTCGCCGATGCGGTCGGCGACATCGGCCGGATTGATGTTCTCCCTGGTCAGTCCCGACTCGGCCGGGACCCACCGTCCGTCGATGAAGTTGAGCCGAAGGTGCTGTGACTGAGCCATGCCCTCCCCTTCGCTGGACCACGTCGGCACCACTGCCGGACCCGGCCAGGCTCTCCGACGACAGAGGGCCGTCACAACGCCCGATTGCCGAATACGCCCGACAACCCCGGCCTATCGACGGCGCGGTCCGGTCGGCGGGAGGGGGGCGGGGCCGACGGGCCCGGGCACCGGGACATGCTGCTGACCCGTTACACCGGCCGGAACAGACCCTCCTGTACCACCGACACCAGCAGCTGACCCTCCCGGTTGTAGATCCGGCCGCGCGCGAGGCCGCGGCCGCCCGTGGAGATCGGGGACTCCTGGTCGTACAGGAACCACTCGTCCGCCCGGAACGGACGGTGGAACCACATCGCGTGGTCCAACGACGCCATGTCGAAGCCGCGCGGTCCCCACAGCGGCTCGACCGGGATGCGCACCGCGTCCAGGAGCGTCATGTCGCTCCCGTAGGTGAGCGCGCACATGTGCACCAGCGGGTCGTCGCCCAGCGGCCCCACGGCGCGCATCCACACCGCGCTGCGCGGGTCCGCGTCCTTCAGCTCCTCGCGGGTCCAGCGCAGCCGGTCGACGTAGCGGATGTCGAACGGCTGCCGCCGGGCCATCCGCTCCAGCGACTCGGGCAGCGCGCCCAGATGATCGCGGATCTCGTCCACGAGCATCGGCAGCGTCTCCGGGGCGGGCACGTGCCGCGGCGGCAGCTGGTGCTCGATGCTGCCCGGCTCCGGGCGGTGGAACGACGCCGTCAGATTGAAGATCGTCTTGCCCTGCTGGACGGCGGTCGTGCGGCGCGTGGTGAACGACCGGCCGTCCCGGACCCGTTCGACCTGGTAGACGATCGGCACGCCCGGAACACCGGGCCGCAGGAAGTAAGCGTGCAGCGAGTGCACCGGGCGCCGGCCGTCCGTCGTCCGGCCGGCCGCGACCAGCGCCTGGCCCGCGACCTGCCCGCCGAAGACGCGCTGCAGCGACTCCTCGGGGCTGCGCCCACGGAAGATGTTGACCTCGATCTGCTCCAGGTCGAGCAGATCGACCAGCCGATCGGCCGGATTCGTCATGACGGGTCGTCCTCTCGGTGCGGTTCAGAGCTGGCCGACGGACGTGACGCGCACGACCGCCCGGCCCTCCTCGTCGGAGGCCGCCAGATCGACCTCCGCGCTGATGCCCCAGTCATGGTCGCCGTTCGGGTCGGCGAACGTCTGGCGCACACGCCACAGACCGTGCGCCGGTTCCTCCTCGATGGCGAGGAGCTTCGGGCCGCGGGCGTCCGGGCCGGTGCCCAGATCGTCGTACTCGTCCCAGTAGGCGTCCATCGCCTCGCCCCACGCCTCCTCGTCCCACCCGGACTCGGCGTCCATCTCGCCCAGTTCGCCGACCTGGTCGAGCGCGGCGAGCTCCACCCGGCGGAACATGGCGTTGCGGACCAGGACGCGGAAGGCGCGGGCGTTCGCCGTGACCGGCTTGACCTGGTCGGCCTTCTCCTGCGCCTCCTCGGCCGTCTCCACCTCGGGGTTCGCCAGCTGCTCCCACTCGTCCAGCAGGCTGGAGTCGACCTGGCGGACCATCTCGCCCAGCCAGGCGGTCAGATCCTCGAGGTCCTCGGTCTTGATGTCGTCCGGGATGGTGTGGTCCAGCGCCTTGTACGCGCTCGCCAGATAGCGCAGCACGATGCCCTCGGTGCGGGCCAGCTCGTAGAAGGACGTGAACTCCGTGAAGGACAGCGCGCGTTCGTACATGTCACGGATGACCGACTTCGGCGACACCGGGTGGTCGCCGACCCACGGGTGCGACTTCTTGTACGTGTTGTACGCGTGCCAGAGCAGCTCTTCGAGCGGCTTCGGGTACGAGATGTCCTGGAGCCGCTCCATCCGCTCCTCGTACTCGACGCCGTCCGCCTTCATCGCGCCCACGGCCTCGCCGCGCGCCTTGTTCTGCTGGGCGGCCAGGATCTGGCGCGGGTCGTCGAGCGTCGACTCGACGACCGAGACCATGTCGAGCGCGTACGACGGCGACTCCGGGTCCAGCAGCTCGAACGCGGCGAGCGCGAACGTCGACAGCGGCTGGTTGAGGGCGAAGTCCTGCTGGAGGTCGACGGTGAGCCGGATCGTGCGCCCCTCGGCGTCGGGCGCGTCGAGCTGCTCGACGACCCCGCCGTCCAGCAGGGAGCGGTAGATCGCGATCGCCCGCCGGATGTGCCGCAGCTGGTTCCGGCGCGGCTCGTGGTTGTCCTCGAGCAGCTTGCGCATCGCCTCGAACGCGTTGCCCGGACGGGCGATGACCGACAGCAGCATGGTGTGGGTGACACGGAAGCGCGAGGTCAGCGGCTCCGGCTCGGAGGCGATCAGCTTCTCGAAGCTGTTCTCCGTCCAGCCCACGAAGCCCTCGGGCGCCTTCTTGCGCACCACCTTGCGGCGCTTCTTCGGGTCGTCGCCCGCCTTCGCGAGCGCCTTCTCGTTCTCGATGACGTGCTCCGGCGCCTGGGCGACCACGAAGCCCGCCGTGTCGAAGCCCGCGCGGCCGGCGCGGCCCGCGATCTGGTGGAACTCACGCGCCCGCAGCGTCCGCACCCGGTTGCCGTCGTACTTGGTGAGCGCGGTGAACAGCACCGTGCGGATGGGGACGTTGACCCCGACGCCGAGCGTGTCCGTGCCGCAGATGACCTTCAGCAGACCCGCCTGGGCCAGCTTCTCGACCAGGCGCCGGTACTTGGGCAGCATGCCCGCGTGGTGCACGCCGATGCCGTGGCGTACGTAACGGGACAGGTTCCTGCCGAACTTGGTGGTGAAGCGGAAGTTGCCGATCAGCTCGGCGATCTGGTCCTTATCCTCGCGCGAGCACATGTTGATGCTCATCAGCGACTGCGCCCGCTCGACGGCCTGCGCCTGGGTGAAGTGGACGATGTAGACCGGCGCCTGCTTGGTCTCCAGGAGCTCGGTCAGCGTCTCCGTGATCGGCGTCAGCCGATACTCGTACGAGAGCGGGACCGGGCGCGTCGCGGAGCGGACCACGGACGTGGGGCGCCCGGTGCGGCGCGTGAGGTCCTTCTCGAACATCGACACGTCGCCGAGCGTCGCCGACATCAGGACGAACTGCGCCTGCGGCAGTTCCAGCAGCGGGATCTGCCAGGCCCAGCCGCGGTCCGGCTCCGCGTAGAAGTGGAACTCGTCCATCACGACCTGGCCGATGTCGGCGTCCTTGCCGTCACGCAGCGCGATCGAGGCGAGCACCTCGGCGGTGCAGCAGATCACGGGGGCGTCGGCGTTGACCGACGCGTCGCCCGTCAGCATGCCGACGTTCTCCGTGCCGAACAGCTTGCACAGGTCGAAGAACTTCTCCGACACCAGGGCCTTGATCGGCGCCGTGTAGAAGGTGACCTGGTCATGGGCCAGCGCTGTGAAGTGCGCACCCGCCGCGACCAGGCTCTTCCCGGAGCCCGTGGGGGTGGACAGGATCACGTTCGCCCCCGAGACCACCTCGATCAGGGCCTCCTCCTGAGCCGGGTACAGCGTGATGCCCCGCTCCTGGGTCCAGGAGGAGAAGGCGTCGAAGAGGGCATCGGGGTCGGCGTGGGGCGGCAGCTGATCGATAAGGGTCACGCCCCCATCTTGCCTGGCTTCCGCCCGGATGAGGGAACCGGCCGCCGCACCGAAGATCACGAACGGTACGCTGCCCTGCCAACTGGGGTTCAGCACAAGTCAATGGGGCGGGAACACACATGATGGGACCGGCGCACTCGCTGTCCGGGGCGGCTGCCTGGCTGGGGGTGGGGGCGGCAACGGCCGCCGCCGGCCACGCGATGCCGTGGCCCGTGCTCGTCGTCGGAGCGCTGATCTGCGCGGGCGCGGCGCTCGCGCCGGACCTCGACCACAAGGCGGCGACGATCTCCCGCGCCTTCGGTCCGGTCTCGCGCGGGCTGTGCGAGATCGTCGACAAGCTCTCGTACGCGGTCTACAAGGCGACGAAGAAGCCGGGGGACAAGCGCAGGACCGGCGGTCACCGGACGCTGACGCACACCTGGCTGTGGGCGGTGCTGATCGGCGCCGGCGCATCAGTCCTGGCGATCATGGGCGGCCGGTGGGCCGTGCTCGCGATCCTGTTCGTCCACATGGTGCTCGCGGTCGAGGGCCTGCTCTGGCGGGCCGCGCGCGTCTCCAGCGACGTCCTGGTGTGGCTGCTGGGCGCGACGAGCGCGTGGATCCTGGCGGGCGTGCTGGACAAGCCGGGCAATGGGGCGGACTGGCTGTTCACCGCGCCCGGGCAGGAGTACCTGTGGCTCGGCCTGCCGATCGTGCTCGGCGCCCTCGTCCACGACATCGGCGACGCGCTGACGGTCTCCGGCTGCCCGATCCTGTGGCCGATCCCGGTGTCCGGCAAGCGCTGGTACCCGGTGGGCCCGCCGAAGGGCCTGCGGTTCCGGGCGGGCAGCTGGGTGGAGCTGAAGGTGCTGATGCCGGCGTTCATGCTGCTGGGCGGCGTGGGCGGCGCGGCGGCGCTGAATGTGATCTAGGGTCTCCGGGCTCCATCCGGGGCAACACCGGCTGCCGACGGGGGCGCTCGCCGGTAGCGTCCCGGGCGTGGGCGAAGCCGGAAGCGGACGGCACCAGGACGAGGACGCGGACACCGTCATCGGGCGGGATCGGCTGCTCGCCTTCGGGGACGCCGTCTTCGCCATCGCGATCACGCTGCTCGCCCTCGACATGACCGTGCCGGACGGTCTGTCCGCCGCGGAGCTCGTCGGCGCGCTCGACAAGACCCTCGCCGACGTGGGCGCGTTCCTGCTCAGCTTCGTCGTCATCGGGGTGCTGTGGGTGAACCACCACGCACTGTTCTCCCGGATCGCCCGGCTCGACTCGTGGCTGCTGTACCTCTATCTGGCGCTGCTGGCCATGATCGCGGGGCTGCCGTTCCCGACCCGGCTGATCAGCGAGTACGGGGACACCCCGCTGGGGACGGCGGTCTACGCGAGCTCCATCGCGCTCGCCGCGGCACTGCTCACCGCGATGGCGCTCAGGGTCCACCGTCGGCCGGCCCTGGCCGCTCCGGGAGTGTCGCGGGAGAGCCTGCGCATTCCCGTCATCGAGGGCGCGGTCATGGTGGCCGTCTTCGCCACGTCGATCCCCCTCACCCTCGTCTCGCCCGTCGTCGCCCAGCTCTGGTGGCTGCTGGCGATCCCGCTCCGCCGCCGCCTCGCCCGCGGCTGACCGGGGCGCCGACGGCGCTCGCGAGGTCCGTGGAGTGCGCGGAGTCCGTGGAGTGCGCGGAGCCCGCGGAGTCCGTGGAGACTATCCGTGCCAGGACCGCCACAGCGCCGCGTACGCCCCCTCGGCCGACACCAGCTCGTCGTGACTGCCCAGTTCACTGATCCGGCCGTTCTCCACCACCGCGATCACGTCCGCATCGTGCGCCGTGTGCAGCCGGTGCGCGATCGCCACCACCGTGCGGCCCTCCAGCACCCGCGACAGCGAGCGCTCCAGGTGGCGGGCCGCCCGCGGGTCCAGCAGCGACGTCGCCTCGTCCAGGACGAGCGTGTGCGGGTCCGCCAGCACCAGGCGGGCCAGCGCGATCTGCTGGGCCTGGGCCGGGGTGAGCGGGACACCGCCCGAGCCGACCTCGGTGTCCAGGCCGTCGGACAGCGCCCGTGCCCACCCGTCCGCGTCGACCGCCCCGAGCGCCGCCCACAGCTCGGCGTCCTCCGCCGACGTACGGGCGAGGAGCAGGTTGTCCCGCAGCGAACCCACGAAGACGTGGTGCTCCTGGTTGACCAGCGCGACGTGCTCGCGCACCCGTTCCGCCGGCATCCGGGACAGCTCGGCCGCGCCCAGCGTGACCCGGCCGGTGCGCGGGGCGTAGATGCCCGCGAGCAGCCGGCCCAGCGTGGACTTGCCCGCGCCCGAGGGGCCGACGAGCGCCAGCCGGGTGCCGGGAGCCACGTCCATCGAGACGCGGTGCAGCACGTCGACGCCCTCCCGGTACCCGAAGTGGACCCCGTCCGCGCGTACGTCGCGACCCTCCGGGCGCACCGCCCCGTCGCCCGCGTCCGGCTCGATCTCCCGCACGCCGACGAGCCGTCCCAGCGACACCTGGGCGACCTGGAGCTCGTCGTACCAGCGCAGGATCAGGTTCACGGGGTCGACCATCATCTGGGCGATCAGCGCGCCCGTGGTCAGCTGCCCGATGCCGATCCAGCCCTGGAGGACGAACACGCCGCCGATCATGAGCACGGAACCGAGCACGGTCGCGTGCGTGACGTTGAGGACCGGGAAGAGCACGGAGCGCAGGTAGAGCGTGTACCGCTCCCACGCCGTCCACTCCTTGATCCGCCGGTCGGAGAGCGCCACCCGGCGGGCCCCGAGGCGGTGCGCCTCCACGGTGCGGCCCGCGTCGACGGTCTCGGCCAGCACGGCGGCCACGGCCGCGTAGCCAGCTGCCTCCGAGCGGTAGGCGGAGGGCGCCCGCCGGAAGTACCAGCGGCAGCCGATCACCAGCACCGGCACCGCCACGAGCACCGCGGGCGCCAGCGGCGGCGCGGTCACCGTCAGCCCGCCGAGCAGCAGCACGATCCAGAACACACCGATCGTCAGCTGTGGGACCGCCTCGCGCATCGCGTTCGCCAGCCGGTCGATGTCCGTGGTGATACGGGACAGCAGATCGCCCGTCCCGGCCCGCTCCAGCACGCCGGGCGGCAGCCCGACCGACCGTACGAGGAAGTCCTCGCGCAGGTCCGCCAGCATCCGTTCACCGAGCATCGCGCCCCGCAGCCGTACCAGGCGCACGAACGCGGCCTGGATCACCAGCGCCACCGCGAACAGCGCGACCGTCCGCTCCAGATGGAGCTCGCGCGCTCCGTCCGCCGCCCGCTCCACGAGCGAGCCGAGCAGCCACGGGCCGGCCATCGAGGCCACGACGGCCACGGTGTTGACGAGCACGAGGAGCGCGAAGGCCCGGCGGTGGCGGCGCAGCAGCCCGGCCACGTACGCCCGCACCGTCGCGGGTGACCCCACCGGCAGGGTCGTCGCCGTCTGGGGAGCCGCCGGGTCGTAGTCCGGTGGCACCACGCCGATCATGCCGTCTCCTCGATGTCGATCGCGGTGGTGAGGGCGCGGTCGCCCGATACGTGGACCGAGGAGAGCTGTTCCTCGTCGGTCTCGCGGGTGACGACCGCGCGGTACCGCGGTTCCTTGTGCAGCAGTTCGCGGTGCGGGCCCACCGCCGCCGTCGCGCCGTCGTGGACCAGGACGACCCGGTCGGCGCGGTCCAGCAGCAGCGGCGAGGACGTGAAGACGACCGTCGTACGCCCGGACCGCAGCGACCGCAGTCCGTCGGCGATCCGCGCCTCGGTGTGCGAGTCGACGGCCGACGTCGGTTCGTCGAGCACCAGCACCTCGGGGTCCGTCACCAGCGAGCGCGCGAGCGCCAGGCGCTGGCGCTGGCCGCCGGACAGGGAGCGGCCGCGCTCGGTGATCGGCGCCCCCATGGGGCCCCCGTCGAGCGACGCCTGCGCGAGTGCGGCGAGGACGTCGCCGCACTCGGCGGCCGCGAGCGCGTCCGCCGCCGACACCCCACCTGACGCGGGCACGTCGAGCAGCTCGGTCAGCGTCCCGGACAGCAGGACCGGGTCCTTGTCCTGGACGAGGACGGCCGCCCGCGCGGCGTCCAGCGGCAGGTCGTCCAGGGCGACGCCGCCGAGCAGCACGGACGGCAGACCCTCCGGTTCCGCCGGGTGTCCGCCGAGCCGTTCGGCCAGCCGGCCGGCGGCGTCCGGGTCGCCGCACACGACCGCGGTCAGGAGGCCGGCGGGCGCGTGCACTCCGGTGGCCGGGTCGTACACATCACCCGCCGTTGCCGCCGCGTCGGCGCCCGTGCCGTTCGTGGGCCGCTCCAGTGACAGCACCCGCGCCGCCCGGCGGGCCGACGGGCGCGAGAAGGAGTACGCCATGGCGATCTCCTCGAAGTGCCGCAGCGGGTAGGCCAGCAGCATCACCGCGCTGTACGCGGTGACCAGTTCGCCCACCGCGATACGGCCGTCGCCGACCAGCCCGACGCCGTGGTGAACGACCGCGATGATCAGAAGGCCCGGCAGCAGCACCTGCACGGCCGCGATCAGCGACCACATACGGGCACTGCGCACGGCCGCCCTGCGCACCTCCTGGGAGGCGCGGCGGTAGCGGGCCAGGAACAGCTCCTCGCCGCCGATGCCGCGCAGCACCCGAAGGCCCGCGACCGTGTCGGAGGCCAGCTCGGTGGCCCTGCCCGCCTTCTCGCGCTGCGTGTCCGCGAGCCGGGTCGCGCGCGGCAGCAGCGGCAGCACGCCGAGAGCCAGCACCGGCACCCCGATCGCGACCAGCACACCGAGCGCCGGCTGGTAGACCAGCAGGGCGACGCAGACGACCACGACCGTGACGGCCGCCGCCAGGAAGCGGGAGACCGCCTCGACGAACCAGCCGATCTTCTCGACGTCGCCCGTCGACACCGCGACGACCTCACCCGCCGCGACACGGCGGGTGAGCGCCGAGCCCAACTGCGCGGTCCTGCGCGCCAGCAGCTGCTGGGTGCGCGCGGCGGCCGTGATCCAGTTGGTGACGGCCGTACGGTGCAGCATCGTGTCGCCCACGGCGATTCCGGCCGTCGCGAGCGCCATCAGGCCGCCCGCCGCGGCCAGTCCGGCCGCGGAGCGCTCCACCACGGCCTGGACGGCGATACCGACGCCGTACGGCAGCGCATCACGGACACGAAGTGCAGCAGGCCCCAGCACAGGGACTTGACCTGTCCGCGCAGCTGGCCCAGACCGAGCCAGAGGAGGAAACGGGGGCCGGACCGGACGTCGGGTACTCCTGGATCGGGATACGGAAGATCGCGAATCTGCATGACGTCCCAGGGCTCGTCGAGGAGGGAGTGTGGAGGGCGAGGATGTGGTTCAAACCGTGCAAGGTTCGCGGTTCACCGCCCCGGCGGGCAATTGAATTTCTGCGCAGGGCAGCACAGAACACGCCAATATCCATCAGCGGGGGTCTGGCGCGGCACACCCCGCGCACGCTTCACTCCTGACCCATGAAGCGAAAGATCATGTCCATGATTACCGGGGTGGTCCTCGCCCTCGGGACGGTCCTCGGGACGGGACCGGCGGCCGCGGCCGAGACCCCGCCCGCCGAGTTTGGCACCGACTGGCACGACCCCGTCAGCGCCGCCCCGCCCGTGGCGCGCCCCGAGACCAGATCGTGCCAAGTCACCGTCGCACAGGCCCAGTTCCGTGACTTCACGCCCTACCGCGGCGCCTACGCACCGCCCCCGGCCTGCGGCACCCGCTGGAGCAAGGTCGTGCTGCGGCTCGAAGGATCGGTGAAGGGACGCCAGTACGACCGGCTCGGCCATCTCGCCATCGGCGGCGTCGAGATCCTGCGGACGTCGACGCCGCAGCCCTCGCCGGACGGCATCACCTGGTCGGTGGAGAAGGACATCACCCGATACAGCGACACCCTGCGCCGGGCGCAGCCCGTCGAGATGCTGATCGGCAACGTCGTCAACGAGACGTACACCGGCGTCATCGACGTCAAGGTCACGCTGACCTTCTACACCCCCGGGCGAGGCGCCCGGCCCGCCGAGACGCCCGACAGGGTGCTGACCCCCGACGGCACCACCCTCACCACTCCGCGCAACAGCGAACGCATCGTCGCGGAGGTCTACGCGACCGGCTCGGGCGGCGGCTGCGAGGAGTACTGGTACATGACCGTCCCCGACGCCGCCCCGTACTCCTGCAAGGCCGCCGACGGGCCCTATCGGGAGGTGCGGATCAGCGTGGACGGTCAACTCGCGGGCATCGCGGCACCGTTCCCGACCGTGTGGACCGGAGGCTGGTCCAATCCGTTCCTCTGGTACGTCGTTCCGGGACCGCGCGCCCTCGACGTCAAGCCCGTCCAGTACGACCTCACCCCCTTCGCCGCGCTGCTCAACGACGGCCGGCCGCACCGCCTGGAGGTCTCCGTCGTCGGCGTGCCGCCGGGGCAGACCGGCTGGAGCACCCCCGTCAACGTCCTCGTGTGGCAGGACGAGGGACGTGACGTCGTCACCGGCGCGCTCACCCGCCACGAGGAGAGCCGCCCGCTGAACTCGTCCACCTACACGCCCGGCGCCGAACACCGCCTGGACACCCGCGGCGAACACCGCCTCACGGTCGCCGGGCACCTCGACACCTCGCACGGCAGGGTCACCACGACGGTCACCCGGTCCGTGGCGAACACCTCGGTCCACCGCTGGAGCGACGGCGAGAATCCCGACGCGCTCACGGCCACCTGGACCGACGACGAGAGGCTCACCCGGGGAGGCACTGTCACCACCACCCGCCGCACGTACGAGATGGACGGGGTGACCACGCTCGGCGAGGGCGACCGGCTGCGAACCGTGCTCACCCTGGCGGACAAGGCCGACACCACCGTCACCCGGGGCACCCGGCGGCTGTCGTGGTCGCGCCTGGACGACACGTACACGGGTGACGCCACGTACACGGCGAACGTGCCCCGCGACCAGCGGCACGCGGTCGGCACGTCGGCCGAGCGCTATCGCCTCCACGGCTCCGCCGGCTGCTACGACCGCAGCCTGCGCACGGTGCAGGGGGTGCTGACGGAGGACCGGCGCCTGTGCTGATGTGACGGAGGCGGGCGGGGCCCTGCCGAGCGAGTCTCAGCAGCGCCGGCGCGGCCCGTCGACCAGCGTGGACAGGAGCTCGCCCAGCACCTCGCGCTGCTCGGCGGTGAGCGGCGCGAGCACGTCCTCCGCCGCGGCGCGGCGCGCGTCGCGCAGCGTCCGGAGCGCGGCGCGGCCGGTGTCCGTGAGCTCGATGCGGGTCACCCTGCGGTTGGCCGGGTCGGGGACGCGCCGCACGCAGCCGCCCGCCTCCAGACCGTCGACGAGGCTGGTCACGGCGCGCGGCACCACCTCCAGGCGCTCCGCGAGGTCGGCCATGCGCGGCGGCCGGTCGTAGTGCGCGACCGTCCGCAGCAGGCGCGACTGCGCCGGGGTGATGGAGATGGCGGCGGACTCCAACTGGCGCTTCTGGCTGCGGTGGAGGCGGCGGGTCAGCCGCAGCAGCTGCTCGGCGAGCAGGCCGTCGGCATCAGGGGTGCTCATGCGGGAACATTAGCAGGATGTTGTTCATTGTGAATACAGGTAACAGTGAGCTAGGCTCTCGGACATCGTCCACCGGACGACCCCGTCCGTCCGCCCACCGGAAGGAGCCCGTTGCGCCCCGAGCACCCGACCTGGACTCCGCCGCCCAGGGACCCCGACCAGCCGCCCGCGGACGTCCGCCGCATCCTGCGCCTCTTCCGGCCCTATCGCGGCAGGCTCGCCGTCGTCGGCCTGCTCGTCGGCGCGTCGTCGCTGGTCTCCGTCGCGTCGCCGTTCCTGCTCCGCGAGATCCTGGACACCGCGATCCCGCAGGGCCGCACCCGGCTGCTCAGTCTGCTCGCCCTCGGCATGATCGCCACCGCGGTGATGACCAGTGTCTTCGGAGTGCTCCAGACCCTGATCTCGACCACCGTCGGCCAGCGCGTCATGCACGACCTGCGCACCGGCGTCTACGCACAGCTCCAGCGCATGCCCCTCGCGTTCTTCACCAAGACGCGCACGGGCGAGGTCCAGTCCCGCATCGCCAACGACATCGGCGGCATGCAGGCGACCGTCACCTCCACCGCCACCTCCCTGGTCTCCAACCTCACGGCCGTGGTCGCCACGGTCGTCGCGATGCTCGCCCTGGACTGGCGGCTCACCGCCGTCTCGCTGTTGCTGCTGCCGCTGTTCGTCTGGATCAGCCGCCGCGTCGGCCGTGAGCGCAAGAAGATCATCACACAGCGGCAGAAGCAGATGGCGGCGATGGCCGCGACGGTCACCGAGTCCCTGTCGGTCAGCGGCATCCTCCTCGGCCGCACCATGGGCCGGGCCGACTCGCTGACCCGGTCCTTCGCGGACGAGTCCGAGCGGCTCGTCGACCTCGAAGTGCGCTCCAGCATGGCGGGCCGCTGGCGGATGTCGACGATCGGCATCGTCATGGCGGCCATGCCGGCCCTCATCTACTGGGCGGCCGGTCTCGCGCTCAGGACGGGCGGCCCGGCGATCTCCATCGGCACGCTCGTCGCCTTCGTCTCGCTCCAGCAGGGCCTGTTCCGCCCGGCCGTCAGCCTGCTGTCGACCGGCGTGCAGATGCAGACGTCGCTCGCGCTCTTCCAGCGGATCTTCGAGTACCTC
Source organism: Streptomyces sp. 5K101 (assembly GCF_046506645.1). NCBI lineage: Bacteria > Bacillati > Actinomycetota > Actinomycetes > Kitasatosporales > Streptomycetaceae > Streptomyces > Streptomyces sp. 5K101. The sequence goes on from NZ_JBKFFO010000026.1 coordinate 33,520, forward strand.
GACCTGTCCGTCGACATCACCGCGCCCGCGAAGCCCGTCCCGCTCGACAAGATCAGCGGCGACGTCCGCTTCGAAGCGGTCGACTTCGCCTACGACGCCGCGCAGGAGCGGCCGACCCTCGACCGGATTGACCTGGCCGTGCCGGCGGGCGGCTCCCTGGCCGTGGTGGGGCCCACCGGTTCCGGCAAGTCCACGCTGAGCTATCTGGTGCCCCGGCTCTACGACGTCACGGGCGGCCGCGTCACGATCGACGGCGTCGACGTCAGGGACCTCGACTTCGACACCCTCGCGCAGGCCGTCGGCGTCGTCTCCCAGGAGACGTACCTCTTCCACGCCTCCGTCGCCGACAACCTGCGCTTCGCCAAGCCGGACGCCACCGACGAGGAGATCGAGGCCGCGGCCCGCGCCGCGCAGATCCACGACCACATCGCCTCGCTGCCCGACGGCTACGACACCCTGGTCGGCGAGCGCGGATACCGCTTCTCGGGCGGTGAGAAGCAGCGGCTCGCCATCGCCCGCACCATCCTGCGCGACCCGCCCGTGCTCATCCTTGACGAGGCGACCAGTGCCCTTGACACCCGCACCGAGCAGGCCGTGCAGCAGGCCATCGACTCCCTGTCCGCCGGACGCACCACCATCACGATCGCCCACCGGCTGTCGACGGTCCGCGACGCCGACCAGATCGTCGTGCTGGAGTCCGGGCGCATCGCCGAGCGCGGCACCCACCAGGAGCTCCTCGACCTCGACGGCCGCTACGCCGCACTGGTCCGCAGGGACGCGGAGCTGCGGCCCGGCGCGCCCGCGCCCGCAGAGCTCCCCTGAGGCCCGCCCACCTGGCCTTTCTGACGAGGTGTCGGCCCTCGCCGCGCGGTTCCTGAGCGGCACCGGCGGGCCCCCGAGGCCAGGGACACGGGCTGACCTGTGGCCAGCCGCGTGACCACCGGCGTCAGGCCGGCGCCGGTTCGCGCTCCAGAAGGCGCTTGATCTCGCGTACCGCCGCGCGCCCGGCCCGGTTCGCCCCGATCGTCGACGCCGACGGGCCGTAGCCGACGAGGTGGACGCGCTCGTCCCGTAGGGCCCTGGTCCCCTCCACCCGGATGCCGCCGCCCGGCTCCCGCAGGCGCAGCGGGGCCAGGTGGTCGATCGCCGCCCGGAACCCGGTCGCCCACAGGATCACGTCGGCCTCGACCGTCCGGCCGTCGTCCCAGGCCACCCCCGTCGGCGTGATCCGGTCGAACATCGGCTCGCGCTCCAGTACCCCGGTCTCGCGGGCCCGCCGGACGGCGTCGGTCAACGGCAGGCCGGTCACCGACACGACGCTCAGCGGCGGCAGCCCGCGCCGCACGCGCTCCTCGACCATGGCGACGGCGGCCCGTCCGGCGTCCTCGTCGAAGGGGCCCTCGCGGAAGACGGGGGGCCGGCGCGTCACCCAGGTGGTCTCCGCGGCCACCTCGGCGATCTCCATCAGGTGCTGGGTCCCCGACGCCCCGCCGCCGACCACGACGACGCGCTGCCCGGCGAACTGCTCGGGACCGGGGTAGTCCGCAGTGTGCAGCTGGCGCCCCCGGAACGTCTCCTGACCGGGGTAGCGGGGCCAGAACGGGCGGTCCCAGGTGCCCGTCGCGTTGATCAGCGCGCGTGCCGACCAGACGCCCTCGGAGGTCTCGACCGCCAGCCGGCCGCCGTCGGCCTCGCGTACGGCGTGGACCTCCACCGGCCGGTGGACCCGCAGGTCGAAGCGCTCCTCGTACGCGGCGAAGTACGCGCCGATCACCTCGGAGGACGGCCGGTCGTCGTCGGCACCGGTCAGCTCCATGCCGGGCAGGTTGTGCATGCCGTGGACCTTGCCGTAGGTCAGCGAGGGCCAGCGGAACTGCCAGGCACCGCCCGGGCGCGGGGCGTGGTCCAGGACCACGAAGTCCCGGTCGGGCACCAGGCCGACGCGCCGCAGGTGGTAGGCGGCGGAGAGCCCCGCCTGACCGGCGCCGATGACGACCACGTCCACGTCCTGCGCCCCAAGATTGTTCACGTTTCTACCAACCGTGAAAAGGCCCGGGATCTTCCCGGAGTGGCCGTGCGACGCGCGCCGGGCAGGTGACGGACGAGAGGATGGAGCCATGCCCGGACACTTCACCACCACGACGCTGACCCTCACCACCGGTTCGGCCGAGACGGTCACCGACCTGACGCACGCCTGCAAGCAGTTCCTCGCGCAGCACGCGGACGGCAGGGACGGCCTGCTCAACGTCTTCGTCCCGCACGCCACGGCAGGCATCGCCGTCATCGAGACCGGCGCGGGCAGCGACGACGACCTGCTGACCGCGCTGCACACGCTGCTGCCCGCCGACGACCGCTGGCAGCACCGCCACGGCAGCCCCGGCCACGGCAGGGACCACGTCCTGCCCGCGGTGGTCCCACCCCATGCGACGCTGCCGGTGCTCGGCGGCCGCCTGGAGCTGGGCACCTGGCAGTCGGTCTGCCTGGTGGACACGAACAAGGACAACCCGAGCCGCCAGGTGCGGCTGTCGTTCCTCGGGTAGCGTCCGCGTCCAACGCGGCGGCGACTCGTGCTGTCACTCACGGCACCGTGAACCAACAGATGTCGCCGGAGTCGGGCAGCCGGGACAGGCGGCGCACCTCCGTCGCGATCCGCGCGAGCGTGTCGGCCTTCTCCAGGTGCCACGGCAGGAAGGGCTCTTCTCGCGACTCCGTCAGTTCGCCGGCCCTGGCGTCGGCGTCATACAGGTCCCCGACGATGTGCAGGAGCAGCGTCGTCTGCTCCTCGAATGAGGCGCCAGGCCCGAGCAGGCTTCCCACAGATCCGCTGACCACCGAGAAGCCGAGCCAGTCGTCGTGTGCGTACCGTGCGAGGTATGCGAGTTCACCGCGGTAAGCATCGGCATTGAGCACGCTCATTCTCCGTGCTGCGGAATGGGGGTTGACGACGTCTGTTGTTCGGCGGGCCGGTCGGCGTAGTGCGCGACGTCCACAGTCTCCCCTGTGAAGCGGGGGGGGGTGATGTGCAGTGGATCGTCCGTCACCGTCGCGCGCCAGTCGCCGTCAAGGTCAGCTTCATGGGGGTCCGGGCGCCATGGAGCGAAGCTTCCCTTGAGGCCCTGACCGGGAAGCTCACGCGGAGGCGGGCGCGGGTTCCTCCAGGGCGACCAGGACCATGACCGGGAGGTCGGTGTCCTGCTGCACGACGCCGGCGGTCAGGACCCGGCCGTCCAGGACCCACTTCCGCACCGCGATGAACTCGTCCTTGTCCGCCGCCGTCTGCTCGGCTTCAACAAGGTGGTCGGCGAGCGGGGACCCCTCGATCTCGGGGACGAAGCCGGCCAGTTCCCGCTCGCCCTCCTCGTAGACGGCGTCCAGGTCGTCGAAGTAACCCGACTCGTCGACATCGCGGATCCAGACGGCGAACGAGACGCTGACCGCCCCACTGCGGAACGTCTGGATCCATCCCCGGATGCCGTCCTTGTGCCAGGACGTCTCCACGCCGTCGCGGGGCTTGCCCCCGGGCGTCCACTCCTGGGCCGAGAACGTTGTCGCCGCGCCCTCGGCGGTCAGCGGGACCAGGCCCCGGAGCTCTTCCAGCATCGCGGTCACTGCAGCCATGAACTCATTCCACTCATGCCGTTGCCGGGCACGTGATACGCCTTCAGCTGCCCACCGGCATAGGCCTCGGGGAAGGCCTTGGACAGCACCTCGTTCACATGCGCGGCACCCCATTCGTTGGACACCATATAGCGGACTCCCTTGCCCCCGAGATCCTCGTTGAGGGCGAGCAGCTTGTCGGTCTGTTTGGTGAGCCGGGTCTCGTCGTAGAACTCGGAATCGGGGTTGTACGGGGATTTCTCCCACTCGCCGTAGTTGTCGCCGCCGGTCCACTTGGCCTCGGTGACCCAGCCGTCCCGCGGTCCGCCGTCGACGTGGACCTCCCGGCCGTCCGGCAGGATCCACTGCTGCTCGTAGCTCTGGTCGGTGACGAGCCGCTGGTACCGGAACGAGGGACGCTCGAGCTGCTTCTCGGTGAGCCAGCCCAGACCCTTGAAGCGAGAGTAGGGGGACAGGCCGAGGGGGTCGCACACCGTGAACGGGTTGTGGACGTAGGCGACCGGGTTCGGCGAAGGGCCGAGGCCGAGGGGGTCCGGGGAGGTGTAGCGGCCGGTCGCCGGGTCGTAGTGGCGGAACAGGTTGTAGTGGAGACCGGTTTCGGGATCGTAGTACTGGCCGGGGAAGCGCAGCGGGGTGTAGGCGGTGCTGGAGCGGGTCCAGACGGTGCTCCCCCAAAGGGTGCTCCGGCTGCGCCAGGCGATGTCGCCGGTCTCGTCGATCAGCTCGGTGGGGGTGCCGACGAGGTCGGTGGCGACGGCGAAGAACCGCCGGTCGATCTCCTCCTGGCGGGTGTCCGGGGTGAGGAGGCGTTCCGTCTGGGAGAGCGGGACCACGCCGCGGTGGTCCCAGGGTGAGGGCGACCACGTGCGGCATGTCCGGGGTGTGGACCGTCTGTTCGCACAGGGTCCCGCCGTCCCAGGAGAAGCGCGTCTCCTCGACCACACGCTCGCCGTCCGTCGCGAGCCGCTGCTTGGCGGTGCGCCGGCCGAGCGGGTCGTAGCGGTACCGCCACCGCGTGCCGTCGGGGGTGACGACCGAGGTGAGGCGGTTCTCCGTGTCCCACTCGTAGCGCCAGCTGTCGGGCTTGCGGGACAGCCGGGTCTTCTGCCGCAGGGTGACCCGGCCGAGCGCGTCATGCTCGAAGCGGACGTCGCCGGCGCGGGTGAGGGTGGTGCCGGAGTAGGCGCGTTCTCCGATCGCCTCGACGCCCGGGTGCCCGGCGGGCCAGGACGCCGAGGTCTGGTTGCCGGCGTCGTCGTACGCGTACCGCTCCGTCCAGCCCCGGGCGTGGATCGCGGTGACCCGGCCGAGCGCGTCGAGATCGAAGGTGCGGGAGCCGGACAACCCGTCGGTCAGGGAGGTGAGATGGCCGTCGGCACGGTAGGAGTAGCGACGGTGGTTCAGGGAGCGGTCGCCGGTCGTCAGGTGCTGGGTGGAGAGCCTTCCGGCCTCGTCCCAGCCCGAGGCCAGGGTGAGGGCGCCGCCGCCGAAGACGCGCTCGAGTTCGCGTCCGGCCTCGTCGTGGGTGAACGCGACTTCGCGGCCGCCGGCGGTCATGCGGGCGGTGCGGCCGGCGGCGTCGTAGCCGTATTCGGTGATCGCGCCGGTGGGGGTGGTGCGACGAACCCGTCGGCCCAGGGCGTCGTAGGCGTAGTTCATGGCGCGGCCGTCGACGAGTTCGGTCTTGATCCGTCCGCGTCGGTCGTACACGTAGGCGACCTCGCTGTCCGGGCCGGACGCCTGGAGGAGGCGTCCGGCCCGGTCGTACGCATAGGTGGTCACCGCTCCGTCGGCGTCCTTGCGGACCACCCGGCCGAGCTCGTCGTGGGCGTAGGAGACCGTTCGGCCGAGTGCGTCGGCCCGAGCGGTGAGCTGTCCGGCCGCGTCGTAGCCGTAGGCGCGGGTGCGGCCGTCGAAGTCGGTCTCGGAGACGAGGCGGCCGGCGGCGTCGTACTCGTAGGTCCAGGTGAGGCCATGCGGATCGGTGACCCTGGTGAGCCGCAGGGCGGCGTCGTGCTCGAATGTGTGGCGGGCGCCGTCGGGTTGGATCCGGGCGGTGAGCAGGTCGAAGTGGGTGTACTCGAAGTGGGTGACGCCACCGATCGGGTCGGTGTGGGTGAGGCGGTTGCCCTCTCCGTCGTAGGTCCACGACTCCGTGGTGCCGTCGGGGGCGACACGGCGGGCGAGGTTGCCGTCCGCGTCCCATTCGGAACTCGTGACTGAGCCCACCGGGTCGGTGATGCGCACTGTCCGGCCCAGGGCGTCGCGTTCCAGGCGGGTGACGCCGCCGACCGGGTCGACCACCTCCACCGGCAGGCCCGCGGCGTCGCAGCGCACGGTGGTGGTGGCACCGAGGGCGTCGGTGACGCTGACCGGCCGGCCCCGGTCGTCGTAGGTGTAGCGGGTGGTGGAGCCGGCCGGGTCGGTGACGGCGGTGCGGTTGCCGCGGGAGTCGAACTCCTGGAGCCAGCGGGCGCCGTCCGGTCCGCGGAACTCGGTGGACAGCCCGAACGGGCCACGGACGGTCCGCAGTTCGCTTCCGTCGGGCCGGGTGACGGTGAGCAGTCGGCCGTCGTCGTCGTAGGTGAAGGCGGTGGTGCGGCCGAGCGGGTCGGTACGGGACAGCAGGTTGCCGTCGGGGGTGTAGCGGAACCGGGTGGTGTGCCCGAGCGGGTCGGTGGTGGCCACGATGCGGCAGCGGCTGTCGATCAGGTGGCGGGTGACATGCCCGTCGGCGGTGGTCAGGACGGTCGTACGGTGGCCGGTCGCCCCGTCGGGTTCGGTGTACGCCAGCGTGACCTGGACGTGGCCGGCCTCGCCGCCTTCGAAGACGACGCGGTCGCGGTCGTCGTAGATGTAGTCGTAGCGGCGTCCGTTGGAGTCGAGCCAGGACGTGACGCGGTGCCGCTCGTCGTACGTGAAGCCGGTGACGGCGCCGGACGGCCGGGTGACGGTGGTGAGGTTCCCGTCCTCGTAGCCGTAGGCCATCAGCGGCAGGTCGGCGCCGTCCTCGCCGGCGCCGGCCAGGGCAAGGGCGGTGATCCGGCCGTCGCTCACTGTGAAGGTCACCCGTCGGCCCGCCGAACAGGTCAGGGCGAGCGGCACGCCGTTCTCGGTGCGCTCGACGACCCAGGCGTTGCCGTGGCGGTCCTCGATCCGCTCCAGCCAGGCGATGCCGTCGCCGCCCGGCTCGGTGCCGGGCGGGGCGGTGAAGCGGCGGACCAGGCCCGTGTCGGGATCGGTGAGGGTGTAGTCGCCGTCCGCGTCGCGACCCAGCAAGGTGCGCGCCGCCCCCGTCTCGGGGCCGGTGGGGGCGTCGGGGACCGGGTGCGGGTAGCAGATCAGCAGGCCGTCGGCGGTGAGGTGTACGACGCCGACCGGGTCGATCTCCAGGCGCTCGTCGACGGTGGAGGTCCACGACGGGCCGAGGAAGCGGCCCGTGGCGCTGCCGGACTCGGTGCGGCGGGTGAAGACCAGCGGGAGCGTACCGGGCAGGACGAGGTCGGTCTGGGGCAGGAACATCCGGCCCGTGGCGAGGTCCACGGGGTCGGTGCCGGCGACGGTGCGCGTCTCGTTCGGGCGGGTGTTGGTGCCGTCCGGGGCGTCGTCGACCAGCTTGCGCAGCCGTGCCGCGTCCGCCGCGTCCGCGGCGATGCGTACGCCCTTCACCGCGGCGCCGCCGCCGCCCGTGGCCACGGTCAGCGCGGCGTCCGGCAGCAGGCGGCCGAAGCCCTCGTACGGGTCCTTCATGAAGTCGCCGACCATCTGCTTGCCGGTGCCGACCGGGTCGTTGACGGCGACCACCAGCCCGGCGGCCAGGCTGTTCAGCGACGTGGCGTACTCGGCCGGGTGCGTGATGTTGTACGGGTCCAGGGGGTTGATCCCCCGGACGAAGTTCACCAGCCCGGCGGTGCCCTTGATGATGCCGCCGCCGACGTGGTCCCCCATGATCTGGAGCTCCTGGAGCCCGTCCCGCAACTGCTCGGCGTACGACGGCTTTTCCGGGGCCTTGTCGCGGGCGGCGCGGACCGCGGTGCGCGCGGTCTCCGCCGCCGTGTTCCGCTGCTTGCGGGCCTGGGCGAGGATGTCCTGCGCATCCTGCATTAGCTGCTTGCCGGGATCTGTGAAGGTCGATGCGGGACGGGGCGGGAGCGTGGCCGGGTCGCGCTGGTCCGCGGGCTGGGCGTTGTAGCGTTCAACCGCGCTGTTGTAGTCGTCGACCTTCTTGCGGTGGGCATCGGCGGCGGCCTCCGAGACCTTGGTGCCCTCCTTCCACATGTCGATCGCCGTCTGTGCCTGTGCCTGCGCCCAAGTGACCGTGCCGGCGAACGCCTCCAGCGCGCCGGCCGCCTTCTCGCAGGCATCGGCACCGGTGAACCACTTGGGCGGCTGGGTGCCCACGGCGGTCCGCAGCGCCTCGGCCGCCTCACCCTTCAACTGGGAGGAGTCGAGGCCCTTGAGGCCGTCGCCGGCGTTGTCGAAGGCCGTCTGGAAACCGCGGAGCTGCTTGGCGGTCGACCGGAGCTTGTCCGGGCTGCCGTAGACCAGCTTGGTCTTGTCCTCGGTCTGCCCGAGGTCCATCTCGTCGACCTCGGCGCCCATCCGGTTGGCGATCGAGCGCGACTGCTCGCGCACCCAGTCCGCGCCGGACTCCCAGCCGACGTCGTCCAGCCGGTCGGCGGTCCAGTTCCCGGCGTCCTCGACCCGGTTGCCGGCCCACTCGACGCCGTCCTCGACCACCTTCTCGACCGAGTCGGGCGTGATGTCGCTGATGAAATCGCCGATACCCATGGTCAGTTCCCCCCGGGCTCACCCTGCTGCTGCGCCTGACGGGCGCGTTCCTCCGGCGACGGGCCGAAGGTGTCGTCCAGAGCCTGGTTCCACTGGTCGTCGGAGATGCCGAGCGCGTCGTTGAGCATCTCCGACTGCCGGCCGCCCTGGCCCTCGGTGAGCACGGTGCGGCCGGTGTCCTTCCAGGTCTGCGCCATCTGCTGACCGGCCTTGTCCCATGACTCGGCGCTCCAGTCCGGGTTCAGGTAGTCCGGCGTGAACACCTCGCCCCAGCCCTGCTGGGTGATCTCCTCCTCGGTGGCGTGCGGGTTGCCGCCCATCACGGAGTTGACGCCCACCTTCAGCGCACCCTCGACGTACTGGTCGTGCTCCCACTGGGTGCCCGCCGCCAGGCCGAGGCGGTTCGCGATCGCGCTGGCGTCGCTCACCAGGGCGCGCACACCCCACTCCCAGCGTTCGCAGAAGTCCTCGAAGTCGACCGAGAGGCCGTGGTGACCGGCCTCCATTCCGGTCATCGACAGTTCCGAGAAGCCCTTGCCCATCACCGAACCGGTGGCGCCGCCGAGTTCACCGAGCTGGTCGATGGTCGCGCCCACGCCCTTCGTGAACTTCGCGACAGAAGCCTTGTCGAAGCGCAGGTCCGCCCCGTCACCGCCCATGGCCGCGTCCCTCCTCCGCCTCACCGGTGTCGACGGCGACGCCGTCCGGAACGATGCCGACAACCGGAGGGAAGAACATCGAACCGTCCTCGGTGGCGATGTCGACGGCGAGCCCGGCGGGCTCGCCCAGGGACGGCACGACCTCGTCGACGATGCGCGCGCCCAGCAGCGCTGCGTAGTCCATGGGCCGGTCACCGGATGCCTGAAGCAGGGCGAACCGGGCCAGTGCGGCCTCGTCGGTGAACCCGCAGATCCACCGCACCCCGCCCGAACGCGCCGACCACAGACCTCCGCCCGTCGTCGGCACCAGAAGAACCGAGCGCCGCATCTCACCGACCAGTGCACGAGGGTCACCGAGTCCCCTTCTCTGCTCGGCTATTCGCTCGGCGAGCGCTGTCCTTGGCTGCCCCACGGTCTTTCCCCCGTTGTAGGTGAGCGATGGCCGTAGATCATGACGCGTTCCGGGGAGGGTTGGTTCTCCCGAGGCTTCGCTCGGGGTGAACTCCCGCCCCGCGGTAGCCGCGGAACCCGGTTCGGCCGGGCAGAGCCCGCGGCCCGTGCGGCGGGGCATACTGGCACCACGATGACGAATCGATCCGCGCCCCGGCGCCACCTGCCCACCAGCCCCTTCGCAGCCCCCACCGATCCGGTGATCAAGGACTTCGCTCTCGGAGACCGTGTCTCCCACGACCGGCACGGCCTCGGGAAGATCGTCGGCCAGGAGGCGACAGGCGCCTTGCTCGTCGACTTCGGTGCCTGCCAGACCCGCATCGTCAGCCCCTACAAGGGCATGCACAAGCTCTGACCGCCCGGCCGCGGCCGGTTTCGCGACGTCCCCCGGGCCCCGGCCGCTCAGTGGCCGGGCCCCCGGGGGACGGACAGCCGTCAGCCGGTGCGGAGTTCGTAGAAGCCGCGGCCGAACGTGGCCGCCACCATGCGGTGGTGGCCGGCGTCGTACTCGATGTCGTCCACCGGGACCGCCGGCATGCCCCGGCCCAGGCGCAACCAGTGACGCCCGCCCGACGGGGACGTGAACACGCCCTGGTCGGTGCCGACGTAGAGGGTCTTGCCGCGCCCGACGACCAGATCGTTGACGGGTGCGTCCGGCAGGTTCCCGGACAGGTCCTTCCAGTGCCTGCCGCCGTCCGTGCTGCCGTAGACGTGGGCGACTCCCGAGCCCGCGCGGTAGGCGGAGTGCGTGGTGTAGACCCGGTCGGGGTCGGTGGGATCGACGACCACGCGGGTCACCCAGGGCAGCCCCTCCGCCAGTTTCGTCCAGTCGGCGCCCAGGTTCCGGGTGACCCAGACCCGGCCGTCGTCGGTGCCGGCGTAGACGGTCAGGCCGTCACCGGCCGGGGCGATCGAGGTGATCGTGCCGTAGTTGGTGTAGATCGGATCGGGGCCCGGGCCGCCGGACAGGTCCGGGCTGATGGCCTGCCAGGTCTCGCCGCCGTCCGTGGAGCGGTTGAGCACCTCGGCGCCGTAGTAGACGATCCTCGGGTTCCGCGGGTCGAGCACGACCGGCGTGAACCAGTTGCGCCGCTTGAACGTCGTGCGGTCGGCGAAGTACGTCAGGGAGTCGCCGCCGTCGGCGGACCGGAAACAATTGCCGTACTGGTAGCAGGCGAACACCCTGTTCACGTCGGTCGGGTCGATGACGTTCTCCTCGCCGTCCCCGCCGAGGTACTCGTTGAAGCCGTCCCCGCCCCACGACCGCAGCGAGCCGTTGTCCTGCGACCCGCCGGAGATGCGCGAGGTGTCCTGCGGGCTGATCGCCGCGCTGTAGAGCTGGGTGTACGGCTCGTGGCGGGCCTTGACCCAGCCGCCGTCCCCGTTCGCGTCCGAGCGGTAGACACCGCCGTCGTTGCCCAGGTAGACCCGGCCCGGCCGGCGCGGGTCCCAGACCATCGCGTGATGGTCGACATGGATGGTGGTGTCGTCGTGCGTCCAGGTCGCGCCGGCGTCCTTGGTGGTCATCAGCGGCACGCCGGCGACGTGCACGTGCCGCGCGTCCTTCGGGTCGGCCCAGATCTTCCCGAACCACCAGCCGAAGGACGACTGCGACTCCGTGAGCTTCCTGTTCTCCGGGGTCCGGCTCCAGGTGTCGCCTCCGTCGGTCGAGGTGTAGAAGCCCTCGAAGGGGCCGCTGGTCCGGTTGACGATGGCGTACAGCCGCTCGCCCGCGACGGCGAGTCCGATCCGGCCCACCTCCGGGCCCGGTGCGGGCAGGCCGCCGCCGAGGCGCTGCCAGGTCCGGCCGTCGTCGGTGCTGCGGAAGACGCCGGAGCCCGTGCCGCCGTAGGTGCGCAGCTCCGGCGTACGGCGGTGGTCCCACATCACGGCGTACAGCGTCGAGCCCTGGACGAACACCTCGGTGGCGCCGGTGAATTCATTGGCTCCTGCGAGAATCCGCCGCCAGGTGTCCCCGCCGTCGTCCGAGCGGTACACCCCCCGGTCGCCGCCGCCGTTGTAGAGCGAACCGGCGGCGGCCACGTAGACGCGCCGCGGGTTGGCGGGATCCACCGTGATCGCGCTGATCGCGCCGGAGTCGCGGAGCCCGATCGGGCGCCAGTGCTCGCCGCCGTCGGTGCTGCGGTACAGGCCGGTGCCCTCGTACGTGATGCTGCCGCCACCGGGGTTGGGCTCGCCGGTGCCCGCGTACAGGGTCCCGTCCGGGGCCGTGGCGACCGCTCCCATGGCCTGCGTCCAGTCGTCCGGCCATGCGGACTCGAAGGTCTGCCCGGCGTCCGTGCTGCGCCAGATCCCGCCGCTCGCCGCGGCGGCGTACACGGTGTCGGCCCGCCGCGGGTCGAGCGCGAGCGAGACGATCCGCCCGCCGATGTTCGTGGGGCCGACCGCCTTCCAGCGTCCTTGGGCCGTGGGCAGCTTGCGCGCCTGTGCGGCGGCGTCCGCGTGGGCGTGGCGCGGGAGGGGCTGTCCCGGCAGCGTCTTCTGCAGGTACCTGTACTCGGCCGGTGCGGCGGGCCCGCGGACGGGGCGGTACACGTCGGGCGGGCCCGGTGGTGCGGCGGCGGCCGGCGCCGCGATCACCGCGAGGCCGGCCGCAAGGGCGAGGACCAACTGAAGGAGACGCTTGTGCATGGGCACCCTCTTCTTCGTCATGGCCATTTCAGGTCGTGCCGACGTTACGAGAGTGGGCAGCCCAACAGAAGGGCGCCGACGGGACTTTGCGCGCGTGGTCCCCAAGTAACAGGCTGTCAGTAATTCTGCCACTCGTTGCTGGTGTACTCCAGGATCACCGGGTCCATCAGGGTGCTGGCCCGTACGTGCTGCGGGCGGCGGTCCACGGGGAAGACCGTGGCCGCCTCCAGCACGGCGTCGTCCAGGAAGCGCAGCGGCGGGGCGTCGTCGGCCAGGCGCAGGGGCGGCGGCGGACCGTCAGTGCCGGGAGTGGCCAGGACGAAACCCCAATTGCCGAAGCTCGGGACGTCGACCTGGTACTCGGTGGTGCGGTAGCCGGCCTCGGCGATCGTCGTGGCGATGGACCAGTACGACTTGGGGGCGAAGAAGGGGGAGCCGCCCTGCACCATGACCTGGCTGTCCGGCTTCAGGACGTGGCGCAGCAGGTGGTAGAACTCGACGGAGTACAGCTTGGCGAGCGCCGCGTTGTCCGGGTCGGGGAAGTCGATGACGACCGTGTCGTAGCGCCGGCCGGCGTCGCGCAGCCAGTTGAAGGCGTCGGCGTTGACGGCGGTGACCCTCGGGTCGTCGAGTGCGCGGCCGTTGAGCTCGCGCAGTGGTGCGAAGGTGCGGGCGAGCCGCGTCATCGCCGGGTCGAGGTCGACCAGCGTGACCGACTCGACGTCGTCGTAGCGCAGGACCTCCCGCAGCGCCAGGGCGTCACCGCCGCCCAGGATCAGCACGGACGACCGCTTCGCCGACAGGGCGGGGTGGACGAGGGCCTCGTGGTAGCGGTACTCGTCGACGGACGAGAACTGCAGGTCGCCGTTGAGGAAGAGCCGGGTGTCCGGCTCTCCGGTGAACGCGGTGGACCGGGTGACCACGATGTCCTGGTACGGCGTGGTCTCGGCGTGGATGATCGGGTCACGGTAGAGCTGCTGCCGCGCGGTGACCTCGATGTCGTCCGCCAGCGCGTACACCGTGCCGAGTACCGCGAGGACGGCGGCCATGCCGGCCAGCAGCGTGACGCGTACGACCCGGCGGGTCTCGCGGCGGAAGATCCACAGGACGACGAGGACGCCCGCCACCGCGTTGACGGCGCCCACCACCAGCGCGCCCTTGAGCTGGCCGAAGGCCGGCAGGAGCAGCAGCGGGAAGCACAGGCCGCCGACCAGGGCGCCGATGTAGTCCACCGCGAACATGTCGGCGACCGCGCTGCCGGCCTCCTGACGCCTGATTCGCTGAAGCAGCGTCATCAGCAGCGGGATCTCGGCCCCGATGAGCAGGCCGACGACGAAGGACACCACCACCATGGACGGCATGTAGACGCGCAGCCAGGCGAACGACACGTACAGGACGAGCACCGACAGCCCGCCGGCGAGCGCGAGCAGGACCTCGACGAGGGCGAACGCGCCGACCGCGCGCCGCTGGAGCGGCTTTGCCGCCAGCGACCCGACGCCCATGGCGAACACCATGACGGAGATGACCACGGAGGTCTGCATCACGGAGTTGCCGATGAGGTAGCTGCCCAGCGCGGTGAGCGCCAGTTCGTAGACGAGGCCGCAGGCCGCGCAGAGGAACACCGAGAACAGCAGCAGGAAGCGCGCGCCTCGCGAGCGGGTCGCGGGCGGGCGGGCGGCGGCCGTGGTGGTGCGGTCCGGCGTGGTGGTGCCCATGGGTGGTTACGAGACGGCGGCGCCGACCATGAAGGCCGCGCCGATGTACATGGCGGCCTGGACCCAGGCGGCGGGGTGGGGACGGTCCCCGTTGTCGTCGAGCACGGCGTGACCGAGGCGGCCCGGGGTCAGCAGACCCACGACGACGGAGATGAACGTCATCACGGCGACGCCCGCGAGGCCGTACAGCAGGGTGCTGAACAGCCCGAGGCCCAGGCCCTGTTCGGACTCGCTCGCCCTGATGGACTGGTCGATGACGAGACCGATGGCGATCGTCTGGCCGGCGAGCAGGACCGCGGCGCCCCGGTTGCGCTCGGTCCACACCACGTGGAGCAGCTTGCCGGGGGTCACGAGGTCGAGAGCGATGAAGCCGACCGCCATCACGATGAAGCCGACCAGGCCGTAGAGCACGGCGGTGCCTGCCGACTCGAGGATCTCTGCCACGGGGGTGCCTTTCGGGGACGTCGTCGGTGGTTTCGGGTGGGTGGACCGGGTGCGGTTACTTGCCGGAGCCGGGACCGCCGCCGCGGAACGCGTCGCTGTCCGGGTCCGGCCATACGTTGCCGATGCGGGACTTCCAACGGCGGTGGCCGTCGCGGTAGTCGTCGATCTCGATCACGCTGCCGCTCTGGTGGGGGCTGATCGCGACGATGTCGTCGCGGTAGCGGAGGAAGACGTAGCCGTCGTCCTCGATGCGGTCCTGGGCGGCGGTGTGCTGGTGGATCTCGTCCCCGACCTTGGCCGGCGTGTCGAGGCTGTCGGTGTACGTCGGCCCGACGCCGTCGTACTCCTGGTGGATCCACGACCTCGGCACGTCGTTGTCGTCGTCGGACTCACCGGCACAGGCGGTGAGCACGATCGTGGCGAGCATCGTCACGCTGATGAGTCGGGCGGTCTTCATCGGGCCTCCAGCCGGGTGTGCGTCGCCACGATCCGGCGGCTCTGCGGGTAGGTGTGCCAAGTGCGCCAGCTCAGTCCGGTGGCGTGCGGTTCGACGGTCAGCGCGGTGACGGCCTCCGGGGAGCCCGGGAAGATCCCGTACAGCGCCCGGGGCTTGCGGTCCGACCGGCTGCGGATCGATGCCACCCGGTTGCTGAACCCGGCCGCGGTGAAGCGCCGGACGCGGGCCTCGAAGCGGTAGGTCCAGTCGTCGAACTCCCGCACCGTCGTCCCGGGCAGTCCTCCCGCGACGCCGGGGAGGCAGGCCACGGTCTCCCGGACCGGCCCGGCGAAGACCTGATGGGATGCGCCCAGGAGTCTGAGCTGGACGTCGAGCCCGCCGACCGTCAGATCGCGTACGGCGAGTGCGTCGAGCGCCGGCAGGACCAGCGAGAAGGAGAGCTGGTCCGCGTCGGTGTCCAGATACGGGGTCGTCAGTGCTATGCCGCTCACGTACCGCTGCCCGCCCGGGGGTCGGTTGCGGCAGCCCCGGCGGGGCGCCTTCCTGGCGCGGCCGTCCCCTCCCTGCGACCGGCACCGCGGACGGGTCCGGTGCCGAGGACGGCGGCCTGGGGCTTCAAGGGTGATCCCTACGACGTGGAACGGGCAATGAGCGCGCTGAGTATGGCACAGGCATTCCACGTCACAGCGCGGGGGTGGCCCCCGCTGCCGGCCGACGCGCGGCGGGCCGGGAGGCCGCGCCGCGCGCCGGGGCGGTTCAGCCGGCGGCCGCCCGCACGAACCTCTCGTGGTCGTCCGCGGAGACCTTGCTCCCGGAGGAGGGCAGCAGCTGCGGAATGCCGTCCACGATCGGGTAACTCAGCTGGAGACGCGGGTTGTACAGCACGCTCTCACCGGCCGGCAGCGTGAGCGGGCCCTTGTCGAGCGGGCAGGCCAGGATCCGCAGCAGCGGGTCGTCGGGGTTCATGGGACGGGCTCCTCGATCTCGTGAGCGGTAGAGGCGGGCGGTAGAGGCGGTACGGGCGGTGGGAGTACGGGAGGTACGGAAGGTGGGAGGTACGGGCATGACGGCGGACGGGGTTCAGGTCTGCGGGTCGTGGCGCGGCATGGCCAGCAGCGCCGACAGCGCCAGCCCGGTGCCGGCCACCCGCAGGGTCAGCAGCAGCGGGTCGTCCGGCAGACGTTCCCCGAAGGTCAGCGTCCCGAGCACGGCCGTGAACAGACAGGTGACCGTCGTGCAGACGGGCACGATCAGGGAGGCCCGGCACCGCTGCAGCGCGGCCTGCGACATGACGAGCCCGGCGACGGCCGTGAACAGCAGCAGATACGGATAGGGGGAGGCGAACAGCGCACGCGCCGCCTCGCCGACGCCCGCGCCCGTCAGCCGGCCGGACGCGCCCTTGATCGCCAGCGAGCTGACCCCGTACAGCAGCCCGACGGCCACCCCGTAGCCGATGCCGTTCGTCGGCACCCGGTGCCGCCTTCTCGCCCGCGCCTCCACGCGCCCGTACAGCCACACCCCGCCCGCGAGCGACGGCACGCAGACGAGGAGCACCAGCTTCCACGGAGCGCCGGTGCTCACGACGTCCTCACCCTCGCGCACCGAGGCGACCACCATCAGCAGGGCGACCAGGACGGCGCCGAGCGCGTAGCGTTCCCGGCCGGAGGGCTGTTCGCCGAGCACGGCGGACGACAGCAGCAGGAGCAGGACGAGACCGGAGACGAAGATGCCCTGCGCGGCCGCGATCGGCAGCGCACGGTAGACGATCAGCTGGGCGACGAACCCGGCGGCGAGGGCCAGCGCCCCGACGATCCACAACGGGCTCGCCACCAGCACCGCGACGACGCGCGCGGGCCGCCGGGCCGACAGGGCGGGCAGGGTGCCGAGCGCCCGCTTCTCCAGCACGAAGCCCACGCTGTACAGCACGTTGGCCAGCAGCGCCGCGCCCACACCCCACCACATGCCGCTACCTCCGCCGGGCGTGGGCCAGCAGGATCGACGACGCCGAGGGCACGGCGCACGCCGCCCGGTCCAGCAGCCGCAGCCCGCGCGGCACCCCGTGGAACGGGGCGCCCGCGATCCGTACGACCTCGAAACCGGACGCGGTGAGGAAGGAACGCAGCGCACGGGCGGTGTAGAGGCGCAGATGGCCGACCACGTCGCGGCCCGGCCGGCCGTGGATGCCGCGCAGGCTCACCTCCGAGAACACCGGCTGCCATCCGGCAAGCAGCAGCGCGCGGTTGTACCAGGCGGCCAGATTCGGCGTGGACAGCATCAGATGACCGCCGGGCCGCAGGATCCGCCGCAGCTCGTCCAGGGCCGAGTCCGGGTCCACGAGATGCTCGACGACCTCGCTGAACAGCACGGCGTCCGCGCAGCCGTCGGTGAACGGCAGGCCGCCGTCGCCCAGTTCGCCGCGCACCGCGTGCGCGAGCCGGGGCCGGGCCCGGCGCAGGGCGTCCTGCGACCAGTCGACACCGACGATCCGGTGTCCGGCGAGGACGGTCGCCGCGGTGGCGGCAGCCGTGCCGTCCCCGCAGCCGACGTCGACGACGAGCGCGCCCGGCAGGTCGAGCGCCCGGGCCAGCAGCCGCGCCTGGCGCCTGCTGCGCGCGTCGCCCGACGCCACGGGCACGGCCGCATTCTCGTAGAAGGCATGCAGGCCCCGGGGAGCGGTGCCGTTCACAGGGCCTCCGCGTCCGTCGCCGCCAGACGGCGGGCGAACACGTCGCGCAGCCGCAGCCCGTCGTCCTCGCCCAGCAGCGCCCGGGACCAGCGCAGGACCAGGTGCAGCCGGCCGCCCGTGGAGGCCGTGGTGACGGTCAGACCGCGCGGCATCCTGGCGGGCGCCGAGAACCAGACGGCACTCGCCCGGCCGGCCTCGCCGAAATCCAGCGGGTAGGGGATCCGGCCGATGTTGCTGAGCAGTGTCGTGGAGGTCCAGGGCGCGGCCAGCCGCATCAGGCCCCTGGTCGTCGCGGCGCGGGTGCCGACGGGCAGCACCGGCGCGGTCAGCAGGGACGCGCCGCGACCCAGCGGGGGACGGGGCCGCGCCTTGAGGGCACGGGTGCGTTCCGCGGTGAGCCGCAGCAGGACGGCCATGTCGGCGTCGGCCGCCACCTCC
Source organism: Streptomyces sp. 5K101 (assembly GCF_046506645.1). Classification (NCBI taxonomy): domain Bacteria; kingdom Bacillati; phylum Actinomycetota; class Actinomycetes; order Kitasatosporales; family Streptomycetaceae; genus Streptomyces; species Streptomyces sp. 5K101. The sequence goes on from NZ_JBKFFO010000026.1 coordinate 51,430, forward strand.
GCTGCCGTGAAGCCCACCTCGACCAGGCGGGTGCCGTTGCCGATCGGCATCTCGGGACCGCGGCTGCGGTCGTCGACGGGCATCGTGATGCGCAGCGGGCGCTCGGGCGCGCCGTGTTCGCGGTTCCAGTCGGCGACGGTCAGGGCCGTGGCGGCCATCAGCTGGTCGTTGACCGTGTACGGAGCGCCCGGCTGCCGCCGCGGTACGGGCAGTTCGGCCACGAGCATCGCGTTGCCGGGTACCGGCCCCGGTCTGCCGAGGGCGACCCGGGCGGGTCTGGCCAGTACGGGGGTACGGGCCGTCCCGCGCTCCGGTGCGGCCAGCGGCCGGACCAGGGACGGCACGGCCGGGGCGGGCCGGCCACTGAGGAACTCCGCCGCCGTCGCCGCGATCCGCAGGCACGACGGGCCGTCGAGCGCCGTGTGGTGCACCGTGAACAGCAGCACGCAGCCGGGGGCTCCCGGCTCCGCCACAACCTCCAGGCGCAGCGGAGGCGACGCGGACAGCGGCGGCGCCACGGTGAGCGCGCGTGCGCGGGCGAGCGCGAGGGCGCCGGGTACGGGCGGCGGGACGGAGACGACGTCGGTGTCGGGCCCGTCCGTCAGCTCCCACTCGTAGCGCCGCGCGAACCGGCCGCGTGCCCGCTCCCGCATCAGCGCCCTCGGGTGCCGGCGCAGCGCGTGGGCGAACGCCTCGCGCAGCCGGTCCGGTCGAATGCGGCCCGGCAGGTGGATCTCGATGTGCACGGTGTTGGGCTCGGAGGGGTCCGTGCAGTGCCGTGCCACCTCGTCGACGACCGGGAACGGCACGCGGGCGAGCGGTCCCCGCGGCACCGCTCCGACGGCGGACGATCGCTGAACGGTGGCCATCAGGCCCTCCCTCGGTCGTGGTGGGGCTCGTTGCCGCCGCGTTCCCTGGGCCCGCCGGCCCGGTGGGCCCCGCTGCGGCGTTCCCGGCCCACCGTCGCCAGCGCGGCGAACAGCGCGGTCAGGGCGAGGAGTTGGGCCACCGGTCCGTACGCCCCCCGGCCCAGCGCGGCCGCCTCCCCGCTGCCCGCGACGGCCGCGACACCGGCACCGGCCATGGCCGCGAACGCGAGCGGGCCGAGCACGGCCGGGCGCAGCCACGCCACCACCGCGAGGACGGGCACCACCGCGGCGACCGGACCGGCGACCACCGCACCCACCAGCGTCAGTGCGACGGTGCCGAGCAGCAGCCCGGGTCCGGGCGGCACCGCCTGCTCCGGCAGCGCCGGCGCGGCGGAGGAGCGGCGACGGACGAAGGCCAGCGCGGCCAGCAGGACCAGCAGGGCCCCGGCACCGGTCATCCCGGCGTCGTACAGGCGCGAGGGCTCGTAGAGGAGCGTCACCGTGCCGCCCGCACCGGCCGGGACCAGCCATGCCTGCTGCCAGCCGTCCAGCCGCAGAGGCGTCAGCTCCCTGCCGTTCAGCGTGGCCTTCCAGCCCGCGTTGTGGTTCTCGTGGATCTGGAGGTACGAGGCGTCTCCCGCGCCCACTCGCACGGTCCGGCGGTCGCCGCCGCCCGAGACGGACTCCACCCGGCGGGGCGCGCCGGCCGCTGCCCGCGACGGGCCGGTGGAGAGCGTGATCCCGGTGACGGCCAGCGGGCCGGTGTCCCCGGCCTCGACCGTGTGCGTGCCGTTGCCGAGCGGCACCCGGCCGGTCTCGGTGCAGAGCGAGACGGCGATGGGGCGGCGCTCGGTCAGATCCCGTACCCGCCCCTCGGCACGGGTCTCCAGGAACCGGCCGTCGACCGACACGATCGGCCCCTTGCCGCACGGCAGCCTGAACGTCTTGTCCGGGGCCGGCTGGGGCGCGCGGAACTTCTCCAGGGCCGGGATGTGCACCTCGCTCAGCCCGACCGGGAGCTGCAACCGGTCGTCGGCGACCGGGTTGTGGAGCGTCAGCGGGGCCACCCGGGAGATCGTGATGTCCATCCGGTCGGTGGTGACGGGAGCGAACCGCGCCATGCCGTTCTCGTCCACCGCCGCCACCGCCGTCCCGTCGGGCGAGCTGATCTGCACCTGCTCGGGCCGGGTGGCGAGCCCCCCGGCCGCGGCGAAGACGATCTCGCCCACCGGGGTCTTCTTCGGCCAGGACAGGTGCAGGACGGGGCGTTCACCGGCGACCCAGGCCGTGGTCAGGTCGCCGTCCGTCAGGTTGCGGGGGCTCAGGTTCGTGCCGAGGCGCGCCGTGGAGTCCGCGCTCACGAGGATCTTGTCGCGCTGTCCGGTGAGGTCGAACAGCAGCTCGTCGAGCGCGTCGCCCGGCACGGGCAGCGCGGTCGCCCGCACCGCGTAGTCGCCGGGGCGGGCGGCGTCGAACTGCCGGTGCAGCCCCACCTCGGCGGGCACCGCGGACAGTCCGCCCGGGTCGCTGCCGCGCCGCAGCGAGTAGACGACCGAGCCGGCGCCGTCGCGCGGCGCGTCGGCGGGCAGTTCCAGCATCCGCGTCACCTGCGCACCGGGCACCGAGATCTCCGTGAACCCGGCGCCGGTCAGCCCCGGGCGGCCCTGCTGGGAGTCCAGGATCGTCACCTTCAGCCACCGCGCCTCGCCCTCGGGTGCGGCGACCTGCTGCGCGGTTCCGTCCGGCCGCAGCGCGGAGACCCTGCTGCCCCGGTCCGTCTCCACCCGCACCGAAGTGGGGGCCGCGCGCACGTTGCCGCTGGGCAGCGGGGTCAGCGACAGCGTCGCGGGCATCCGTGTGGGGCCGGTGAAGGCGATGCGCAGCCACTCGCCCTCGGGCGAGCCCGCCGATCCCTCCGCCCAGGCGGTGTCGGGATTGCCGTCGAAGGCGTTCACCGGGTCGTACTGGGGCAGATGGAACAGCCAGTTCCCCACGGAGGACGCGCTGACGGAGGCGGCGCCCCGCAGCACGGCCGTGGTCCGGTGCCGCTCGCCCGTCAGGGGCAGGATCTGCCGCGGCTGCGCGCCCGGGTCCTGCGCGGCGCCGACCGGGTTGCGCTCCTGGCGCGTGTAGGTGTGCGACGTGTGCGAGTTGACGAGCCCGAACCGGGTGTCGGCACGGCGCATCCCGTCGCCCGCCGCATACAGGGAAGGACGGTCCACCCCGGGACGGGCGTCTCCCGCGAGGACGGCGGGCCGCCCGGTGAGGGCGCCGTCGGCGGACAGCGGCAGCAGGGTCTCCGGCCCGCCGCTGACCACCGCCGTCGATGCCACCGGTGTCATGCGGGCCGTGCCGGGGCGGTCGGTCCCGGCGGGCGGCTCGTAGATCTCCACCGCGCGCTGGCGCGGGAACAGGCCCTCGACCTGCACGGGGGTGTCGTCCGCGATGCGTCCGCCGGTGAGCACCGGCCCGAACCCGGTGACCCGCCGGTACCCGGACGCCTCCAGCGTGCGCTTCACCGTCGTGGTGGGGACGTGGCCGATCTGGTCCGGGTCGAGATCGTTGCGCACGACGACGTAGTGCAGGCCCGCGCGGCCCAGGAACGCGCTCAAGCCGGGCACTTCGCCGCCCGACGTCAGCGCCTGCTCCACCGCGTCCATGGCCCGCCGGTTGCCCGGAGTGCCGAAGGGCACGTAGTCGCGCTGAGCCCAAGGCGAACGGGCGAGCACGTCCAGCGGCTGGTCGATGGGCGAGCCCCAGGTGTAGAGGCCGTGCGCGGTCGCGGGCACGACGAGCGCCCGGTCCTCGGCCGAGTTCTCGGCCAGCCAGTCGGCGGTCCTCTCCCAGTAGGCGGGCAGCTGCCGGAAGGAACCGGGCTGCAGGATGGAGCCGTTGACGTACGGCCAGCCGAGGCCGGGCAGCACGAGCGCGGCCGCCGCCACGGGCGCGAGGCGCCGGGCGGGGGCGGGCACGGTGCGCGGCACGACGGCCGTGAGGTGCATGAGACCGAGAGCGAGCGCGAGCGCCATGCCGGTCTGGAACTTGTAAATGTTGCGGAACGGCACCAGCGGTCCGTTCAGCCAGCCCTGCACCGTCTCGTGGAACGGGCCGCCCAGCGCGCCGCCGTACCCGGCGAGGGTCACGAGGGCGGTCGCCAGCACGGTCAGCACCAGCCAGCGCCGCTCGGGGAGATCGCGCCGCGCGAGACCGGCGAGCCCGAGCGCGGCCGCGAGCGCCGATCCGGCGATCACCAGGGCCGAGGTGGCGACGGTCCAGCCGGCGGGCAGCCACGCCTCACCGAAGTTGAGGTAGCCGACCCAGTTGCCCGCGCCGCGCAGCACCTCGGTCGCCGACATCGTCGCGGTGGTGGTCTGGGACGTCTCCACGTACGGCATGAAGTTCTCGCCGTAGGTGCCGAGCAGCAGCAGCGGCACGATCCACCAGGCGGTCGCGAGGATTACGCACGGCGTCCACCAGGCGATCAGCGCGCGCTTGCGGGGACCGGCCGGCCGGCACAGCAGGTACAGGCCCACGGGCAGCAGCGAGGCGAGCGTGGACGCGGCGTTCACGCCGCCCATGAGGGGGATGAGCAGCGCGGAGCGCGCGGCGGCGGTCCGGGGGCTCGTGCGGGCGTCGGTCAGCGGCAGCAGCACCCACGGGAGGAGGGCGCCGGGGAGGGCGGCGGCCGAGGTCGAGCCGACGACGATGGTGTACGTCGGCCACAGGGCGTACACCGCGGCGCCGAGCAGCCGGGTCGCGGCGGAGCCGGTGCCCAGGCGTTCGGCCAGGCGCAGCGCACCCCAGAAGGCGGTGGTGACCACCAGTGAGAGCCACAGTCGTTCGGCGAGCCACACGGGCAGCCGCACGAGGTCGGCGGCCGCGTGGAACGGCAGCATCGGGATGAGGTAGCCGGCGTACTGGTCCGCGATGCCGCCGAACCCGGCCCGGTCGTGCCACAACTGGCCCAGGTCGCGGAGGAACTTCCAGGGGTCGGCCACGACGCCGAGCTTCGTCTCGAACGTCATGCGCCCCGGCGAGACCGCGAGGAACGCGACGAGGACCGCGGCCCAGAAGCCGAGCAGCCAGCGGCGCGAGCGCCGCGGCGGGGGCGGCGGACCGGGCGGCGGGGGGCCGGCCGCGGGCGAGGCGGGCGGGCGGGCGTGGACAGCGCTGGTCATGAACACCGCCGGAGAATGAGGAGGAGGTTCCAGGTGGCGAACTCGCGCAGCCCCGGCACGAGCGGCACGAGCTGCGGGACGACGGGCCAGTACCGCGACCGCGCGGAGACGATCTCCACGTCACCGCGGCCCCTGACGTGCCGCAGGGTCGTGCCCACGCCGACGGCGAACAGGTTCTCCCCGAGGCGGTGCTTGGCCGGCCGGCCCGTCCGCCGCTCGTAGCGGGCCCGCGCCCGCTCCGCGCCGAAGTAGTGCCAGGGCGCCCACTCGTGACCGCCCCACGGGGACAGCCAGTTGGTGAACGAGACGTAGATCAGCCCGCCGGGCCGGGTGACCCGCACCATCTCACTGAGGAAGGTGCGCGGGTCGGACACGTGCTCCAGCACATTGGACGAGAAGCACACGTCGGCCGTGCCGTCGGCGAGCGGCAGCAGATAGCCGTCGGCGACGACCGTGCCCGCACCCGGCTCGGCCGCGAGCTCCGCCGGGTCCGGTTCGAATAGGTAGCTGTGTGCGCCGCGCCTGCGGAACTCCCGTGTGAAGTATCCGCGTCCGCCGCCGATGTCGACGACGACGCGGCCGCTCAGCCCCATGTGGCGCTCGACCTGGTCGGCCGCGTCCCGCGCCAGCAGGCGGTAGGCGGTACGGGGATCGTCCTGTTCGCGCAGGAAGGCGCGGAAGAGGGTGAACGAGCGGCGGAACGACGGATCCCTCACCTGCGTGCGCCCGTCGTCCCGGCGCGGCGGGCCCGGCCGCCGGCCCGCTCCACGGCCTCGGCCGCCACCGTCGCGAACCGCCGCACGGTGCTGCTCCAGTGGAATGCGGTGGCGTGCTCGGCCGCGGCCTTGCCCATGCCCTCGCGCCGGTCGTCGTCGAGCGCCAGGGCGCACCACGCCGCCGCGAACGACGACTCGCCGCCGACGAGGACGCCGGTGACGCCGTTGTCGACCGAGTCCCGCAGGCCCGGCACGTCGAAGCCGAGAGCCGGCGTGCCGCGCGCCCCGGCCTCGGTCACCACGAGCCCCCAGCCCTCGACGGCCGCGGGGTGCAGCAGCAGCCAGGACGCGCACAGCAGCCGGTGCTTCTCGTCCTCGGTGACATGGCCGGTGAACTCGACGGACGGGCCCGCGAGGCGTTCGAGCCGCTGCCGTTCGGGGCCGTCGCCGACGATGACGAGCCTGCCGCCGGTCACGGGCCGGACCCGTTCCCACAGCCGCAGCAGGAGGTCGATGCGCTTGTAGTCGACCAGCCGGCCCAGGGCCAGGAAGAGGGGCGTCGTGGAGCGGGGCGTGCGCAGCCCGGGCTCGTGGACTCCGTTGTGCACCACGCGGATCTGCTCCCGGTCCACGCCGATGGCGCGCAGGGCACCGGCCGTGGAGGGCGAGACGGCGACCAGGAGGTTGCCCCGGTGCGCCCGCGCCAGCGCCCAGTGCTCCAGCAGCCGCCCGGCCCGGGCGACGGGCGCGGGGAAGCGCATGTCCCACAGCTCGGTGTGCACGTGGTTGACCAGACACAGGGTCGGGCCGCGGTGCCACAGCGGTGTCAGGTAGGGCATGCCGTTGCAGACCTCGACGAGCAGATCGCACGCGCCGATCCGCCGGGCGAAGGCCGAGCGGGCCCCCGCGTAGTGCCCGAGCGTGCTGCCCGCCGAGACGACGCGGTAGGGCCGCCGGTGCCCGGCGGGGCCGCCGCACAGCAGGGTGACGTCGTGGCCGCGGTCCGTGAGGCCGCGGGCGAGCTGGTCGATCAGCAGTTCGGAGCCGCCGGCGGCGGGGTTGTCCAGGTCGCGGTGGGCGAGGAAGACGATGCGGCGAGGCGGCCCGGGGTCCTGCGGTGCGACCTGGGGGCGGCCGAGCGGCTGCCGGTGCGGGTGGTGTCCGGCGTCGAGCAGTGGGGGAGGAGGTACGTGCTGGGGCATGCGTGCTCCAACTCGCTTCGCTGTGTGGGAGGTTGGGGGCGCGGCACAAAGACCGCACGGTGGGGGAAGGGTGACCGGGTGGGACCGTGCTCTGGTGGGGACAGCCAGTTTTCGGTACGTGTTCGACACACGGCTACTCACCGGTTTGACAACTTGTCCGGACCTCAGGCGGCCTGATTCGTCACCAGGTGAGCATCCGGACGCAGGGGTTCCGGTCGGCGGCCGCGTGCGACCAGCACGCCGCCCAGCAGGGCGAGCACCGCACCTGCGGCCGCCGCGCCGGCCGGCACGGTCGTACCGAGCAGCGCGAGTTTCTCGCTGTCCGCCGACGCGAGCGCCACCTGCTGCCGTTGTGTACGTGGGGTGAACGCGATCTTCTCACTCGCCAGGAGAACGACCGCGTCCTTGTCCGAGCCGGGGGCGCGCAGCGTCTTCTTCGGCCCGACGGCGGCGTACACGATGCGGCCGGTGCGCCGGTCCACGACCAGTTCGATGCCGCTGTTGGCGTACCACTCCTCGGCGAGCACCTGCGGCGTCCGCGGCCGGCCGACGAGCCGGCCCGGCACCTGACGCACACCCGTCCTCGTGGGAGCGACGCTGCCGGTGAACCGGAGTCCCTCGTACCCCTGCACCGTCGTGCGGCCGGCGTAGCGGAGCTGCACCACCGCGCCGAGCGTGCCGTCCCACCAGCGGTAGGAGCGCTCCTCCACGTCGAAGGGGAACTTCAGGTACGCCTCGCCGTCGAAGGCGGGCGTCTCCTGGCAGCAGTGCACCGGTTCGTTGGTCGAGCGGTCGGTGACCCAGCGCTCCAGCGTCCACTGGAGGGCGTCGCGGGTGTCGGACGCGGGCAGCGTGCGATCGGTGTCGACGGAGGTCGACACGTCCCAGACGGCGTTGCCGCTCCTGACGCTGTCGGCCACGTCCCCGCGGACCTGGCGGGTGATGGTGATCCTCTTCCCGTGCACGGTCCTGAGCTTCGAGGTGTCGAAGTAGCTCCCCGTACCCGTGAACACCGTCGTGGTGTCGACGTCGATCGGGGTGCGCTTGGCCTGCGGCTGGACGTACGCGACCAGGAGCGGGGCCAGGACCAGCAGGAAGACCCCGGCTCCCAGCAGGACAAGGGACATCGGTGAAGCGGTACGGCGCATCCGGGCACTCCTGAATCGAGAGACTCGCACGGAGATGCACGGGCCCGGGCCGGTCAGCCCTCGGGGGCCACGACAGTAGGGGCGCACTTGACGGATTGTCAATGTCCCGTCAACACTGTGCGTCCAGCCGGTGGGGCCGGCCTTACGGGGTGGGGATCGTCTCCAACGAGGAGCTGACCCGACTATGCGCAGACTGATCGCCGCCGCAGCGACCGCGGTGGTCGCCGCGGCACTCGCCGTGGGCACGGCCTTCGGGATCGTGACCGTACTGAACGCCACTCCCGAGCAGCCCAACGTCCCGTTGATCAGCTATGACACCGCCCCGCCGGGCCGATGACCCGCCCGGCGTGGAGCGAGGTGCCGAGGCCGAAGGTCGAGCGGTTCGCCGCCATCGCCCTCGGCGAGGCAGGTGAACTGGCACAGGCGATCCTCCGTGAGATCCGTCACGACTTCCCGCACCTGCGGCTCGTGGAGGACGAGTCCGGCGAGCCGATGGCACTCGTCGGCATCCGGCGCGCGATCGAACGCTTCGTGCAGCACCTGGCGTCCGGGGCGCAGGACCCCCGGATGCCGCCCGAGGTGTTCCAGGAGTTCGGGCGGGACGAGGGCCTGAACGGCCGCAGCCTGGACTCCCTCCAGGCGATCTACCGGCTCGGAGTCCGGCTCGCCTGGCGGAGGTTCGCCGAGATCGGCCAGCAGGTCGACATCGCCGCGCCCGCCATGTACGAGCTCGCCGAGTCCGGCTTCGAGTACCTGGACGGGCTCGTGGAGCAGTCGGTACGCGGCTACGCCGAGGCGGCGGCCCGCCGGGCCGGCGAACGGCTGCGGCTCCAGCGTCAGTTGATCGACCGATTACTGGTCGAACACCGCGGCGACCCGCACGCCGCTCTCGGCGAACGGGCCGCCCGCATCGGCTGGGAGCTGCCCGGGACGATCGCCGTGGGCGTGCTCATCCGGCCGGCCAGGGAGGCCGTGGCACCGGCCGTCGGCCAGGGCATCCTCCTCGACATGGAGAGCGAGCAGCCCCGCATCGTCATCCCCGAACCGGACATCGCGGGCCGCTGGGACATGGTGCGCCGTGCCACGGCCGGCTGGTCCGGCGCGATCGGCCCCTCCGTACCGCTCGCCGCCGCCGCGACCTCGCTGCGCTGGGCGGAGACGGCGGTGCGGCTGGTGGAGAGCGATCTGCTGCCGCGCGGTGAGGTGCTGCACTGCACCGAACGCACGGAGGAACTTGTGCTGTTGCCGTCCCAGGAGCTGATCGACGCGGCGGCGCCGCGCTGTCTCGCGCCGCTGGAGGGCACGAGTCCGGTCCAGGCGCGCCGCCTCGCCGCGACGCTGCTGGCGTGGATCGAGACCTCGGGCGGCGCGCCCGAGGTCGCGAACCGCCTCGGCGTCCACCCCCAGACGGCCCGCTACCGGCTGCGCCAGATCCGCGAACTGTGGGGCGACGCGATCGACGATCCGGACCGCCGCTTCGAAATGCTCCTGGTCCTGCGCGCCCAACGCCTCCGCGGCGACCTGAAGGACCCCCCGGAATCCACCCCGGGCCGCTGACGCGCCCACGGCCCTGTACGCCGCGCTTGGGCGGCGTCCGGGCCGCCGCCGGGCGGCAGGTCACCGGAGCCGGGTGCCGTGCCGCTGACGCGGCCACGGTCCTGCACGCCGCGCTTGGGTGGGTGGCCTGGGGCCGCCGAGGCCGCGACGCGGCCGCCACCCCCAGGCGCGCCGCGCCTGTGCGAGCGGGTCGTCTGCCGCCGACGCCGACTCCGCGGCCATGGGTGCCGGTCTCGGGCAGGTGCCATGCCGCTGAGGCTGTCGCCGCCGCTGTCATGCGCGCCGCGCTTGGGCGGCGGCCGGGCGGGCTGGCGTGCCGGGCGGGGGTGCGGGCCCTCGGCCCCCGAGTGGCCGTACCAGTGGGGTACTTGTGCGCCCGCAGGTTCGCGCGGCGGCGTGCGGCGTCGTAGCACGGTCCGGCGTCGGGGCAGTAGCCGTGCGCCTGGCTTACCGCCCGGCGGCGTACGGCGTCGTGGCACCTGCGCTCCGGGGTCCGGCCTGAGCCGTGCCGGACGGGGCACCGTCGTCGCCGGGCGACGCCGGGCCCCGGCCGGGGCGGACGCCCACCGAGCGGCGCCCCCGCGGTCAGCGCGGGGTCGTCGTCCAGGCGTACGCCGTCTGCGACGTGAACTCCCGCTGGCCGCCCGCGAACAGCAGGTCCGCCGCCAGGAACGCCGGGTCGGACGCCGTGGCCGGCACGTACGGCACGGCGATGCAGCGCATGCCCGCCGCCCGCGCCGCCGCCGCGCCGGGCGGCGCGTCCTCCAGGACGACGCAGTCCGCGGGGTCCGCCCCCAGTCGGCGGGCCGCCTCCAGGAAGACGTCCGGCTCCGGCTTGCCGCGTCCGACCTCCTCCGCGGAGACCGCCAGCGGGATGTACGCGTCCAGGCCGGTCCCCGCGAGCACGGCCTCGATCGCCGACCGCGACGAGCCCGATGCGACAGCCATCGGCACCCCGTCCGCCGCCAGCCGCTCCACGAACGTCCGCATCTCGGGGAAGACGTCCGTCGACGCCCGCGCCAGCTCCAGGTAGATCCGGTTCTTCTCCGCCAGCAGCTCGTCGAGCGGCGCGTCGATCGTGTACCGGGCCCGCAGGATCTCCAGCGTCTCGCGCGTGCCGATGCCGATGAACGACGTGTGCTCGTCCCAGTCGAAACCGGTCACGCCGTGCGCGGCGAGCACCCTGCGCCCCGCCTCGTAGTAGTTCGGCTCGCTGTCCACCAACGTGCCGTCGAGATCGAAGATGACCGAGGGGGTACGCGCAGTGCTCATGGCGTCCAGCATGCCAAGGGCTCTCTCAGCGGGATGAACCGGCCGCCCGCCCCACCGACTCGACCAGCGGCAGCAGCCGGTACGGCACCCGCTCGCGCAGCGCCGTCTCCGTCCGCGTACGGACCACGCCGGGCAGGTTGATCAGCCGCTGGATCACGTCCTCCAGGTGAGGGTTGTCCCGCGCCACGACCCGGGTCAGCAGATCCCCGCCGCCCGTGATCGAGAACGCCTCGACGATCTCCGGCACGGCCGCCAGTGCGTCGCCGACCTCGTCCAGATGACCCTGGGTCACCTCGATGTGGACGAAGGCGAGCACCGGATGACCGAGCGCGGCGGGGGAGAGGTACGGCCCCGTGGCCGTGATCACTCCCTCGCGCTCCATCCGGTCGATCCTGGCCTGCAGCGTGCCGCGGGCGATCTGCAGGATGCGCGCGTACTCACGCACGCTGGTGCGCGGCTGTTCGATCAGCAGGCGCAGGATGCGGGTGTCGAGCTCGTCCACCGCCATGGTCCGTTGGCCCTTCCATGGTCCGTGTGCATCTCCTACGAATGTACCAATGGCCCAGTGGAACTCGACCCGGTTGAGCGCGCTCGCCACCCTGCTGCACGGTCAGCCGCTGCCGCGCGCCGCCGCCTGGCTCGGCGTGGTCTTCTGCGGTGTGTACGCCCGCCGGTGGGGTCCGCGCGGGCACGCGCTGGGGATCTTCGCGTTCATGATGTTCTTCGTCACCCAGTTCCTGCACGCCCTCCCCGCACAGCTGCCCGAACTGTACGGAGCCGTCGCCCTGGCGCTCGCCGCCGCCTCCGCCGTCCGCTTCGGGGCCTGGTGCATCGAGCGCCGGACGCCGCCGCCCCCGGCGCCCGCGCCGCTGCCCGGCCGCGGACTCGCCCGGCCCACCACCCGTCAGGCGTTCCAGGCCACCGCCGCGTGCGCGCTTGCGATCGCGGCCGCACAGCTCGTGTCGGGGGACCGTTGGTACTGGGCCGTCGGCACCGCCTGGTGGATCTTCGTCAACACCGCGTCCCGCGGCGAGACGCTCGTACGCGGCTTCCGCCGGGTCGTCGGCACCGTCACCGGCATCGTCGCGGGCCTGCTGGTCGCCGTCCCCGTGGCCGGCGCGCCCGGGCCCACGGCGGTCGCGGTATGCCGGAAGCATGAGATATCCGCAGGGTGGGGGTCTGACCGCGGAGAGACAGGCGTTCCGTGAGCGGATCCGGTTGGAAGCGGGCGGCATGTTCGCTGCTGGCCTGAGCAGTCCGCTGATCGCCAAGGAGTTACGGGTCAGCGTCCGGTCGGTCCAGCGGTGGCGGCGGGCGTGGCAGGACAGCGGACAGCAGGCTCTGCGGTCGCGGGGGCCGGCCTGTCGTCCGAAGCTGAGCCAGGCGTTGTTCGCGGTCCTGGAGGAGAAGCTGGCCAAGGGGCCGGTGGCCCACGGCTGGCCGGACCAGAGGTGGACGCTGGCCCGGATCGGGACGCTGATCGGACGCAGGTTCCACAAGAGCATGACGCTGTCCGGCATCTCGCAGATGCTACGTCGGCACGGCTGGAGCCATCAGGTTCCCGCCCGTCGCGCTCTCGAACGCAACGACAACGCGGTGGCCGGATGGGTGAAGGAGACCTGGCCGCAGGCGGAAGCACCGCGGCGGCGCTCGGCGCCTGGCTCGTCTTCGAGGACGAGGCCGGGTTCTCGATGACGCCGCCGACCTCACGCACCTGGGCAAAGCGCGGCAGCACACCCGTCATCCGGGTCCGAGGGCGCTCGCAGCGGCGGTTCTCGATCGCCGCGTTGACCTGCTACAAGCTCG
>NZ_JBKFFO010000027.1:0-64058 GCF_046506645.1 Streptomyces sp. 5K101
TTTGTACTCACCCTCGTCGGGCTTTCCTCCGGGCGCTTCCCTTCGGTCTTGCGTTTCCGACTCTATCAGATCTTTCCGATCCGATTTCCTCGGTGCTTTCCAGTTCTTCGCTTTCGCGCTTCCCTTTTCGGCGGGCCCGACTTTATCAGAAGCATTTTCGGCCGACCAAATCGGCGCGACGATCCTGACAAAGATTCGGAGTGGCTTCTCGGGAACCCAGTCCCGGCGGAAGCGAGAGAGACTCTAAATGTTCACGCCCGAACCTGTCCAGCCCAGGCAACTGTCTGAATCTACCTCCCCACGTCTCCCGTGTCAACGGGTTCCGTGGGCGAAGAGGAGACTAGCAGCTCACGGGGCCTCTCTGCACATCCGCCCCTCAGGCCGCGGACGGCAGCTCCGCGCTCCGGTCCGCCTCAGCCACGTCGCCCATGTCTCCGGCCCGGGCGGCTCGGCCGCCGAGGACGTACACGTACGCGAGAAACGCCAGCTCAGCGGCGATACCGATAGTGATCCGCGCCCAGGTCGGGAGACCGGACGGGGTCACGAACGCCTCGATCACGCCGGAGACGAAGAGGACCAGGGCCAGTCCGATGGCCATGCCGATCGCGGCCCGGCCTCGTTGGGCGAGGGCTGTCCGTCGCGACTGCGGGCCGGGGTCGATGACGGTCCAGCCCAGCCGAAGACCCGTGCCGGCCGCGACGAAGACGGCCGTCAGTTCCAGCAGCCCGTGCGGAAGGATCAGGCCGAGGAACGTGTCGAGGCGGCCTGCGGACGCCATCAGGCCGATGCCGACCCCCAGGTTGAGGACGTTGATGAACAGGATCCAGATGACCGGCACGCAGAGGAATGCGCCCAAAGCCAGGCACATGGCCGCCGCCTGGGCGTTGTTCGTCCAGACCTGGGCGGCGAACGACGCCGCCGGGTGGCTGGAGTAATACGTCTCGTAGTCCCCGCCCGGCTTGGTCAGCTGCCGCAGCTCCTCGGGGGCGGCGATCGCGGACTGGACCTCGGGGTGGGTGCCGATCCACCAGCCGATCACGGCGGCGAGCAGCGTGGAGAGTGCGGCTGTCGGTATCCACCAGTGACGGGAGCGGTAGACCGCCGCCGGAAAGCCCGCGGTCAGGAACGTGACGACGTCCCGCCAGCCGGCCCGCCGGGTGCCGGTGACCGTGGCGCGTGCCCGCGCGACGAGCTGCGTGAGCCTGCCCGTGAGCGCCGGGTCCGGCGCGCTGGACTGGATGAGGGAGAGGTGCGTGGCCGTGCGTTGGTACAGGGCGACGAGTTCGTCGGCCTCGGCTCCGGTGAGATGGCCTCCCCGGCGCAGGAGGTGGTCGAGACGGTCCCACTCTGCGCGGTGGGCGGTGACGAAGACGTCGAGGTCCATGGTCGGCTGCTGCTCCAGGCACTGGTGCGTACGGTCCGTACTACTGCGGCGCGCTGCCGCTCAGCTTGGCAGACTGAAGAACCAAGGGGCAGGGAAGGTCGAGGGACGCGAGGGTGGCAGCGGTGAGCGGGCTTGTGACGGGGGACGCGGTCGTACTGGGGCTGCAGCCTGCGAGGTTGCCGAGCCGGGCGCTCGCGATCGTGATCGACCTGGTCGTGGTGTGGACGGCGTACCTGCTGGTGTCGATCGGGCTGGCGGTGGCCACGGTGTCCCTGGACGAGGCCGCGGTCATGGCGGTGTCGATCGCGACGTTCCTGCTGGTACTCGTGGGTGCCCCGATCGCTGTCGAGACCCTCAGTCATGGGCGGTCGCTGGGCAAGCTGGCCTGCGGGCTGCGGGTCGTGCGGGACGACGGCGGGCCCATACGGTTCCGGCACGCACTGGTGCGTGGGGCGATCGGGGTGGTGGAGATTCTGATGTCGTTCGGGGTCATCGCCTGTATCGCTTCATTGGTCTCGGCGCGTGGGCGGCGTATTGGTGACGTCTTCGCCGGGACACTCGTCGTACGGGAGCGGGTGCCGGCGGCCCGTGGGGCTTTGGTTGTTCCACCGCCGCCGCCGTGGCTGATCGGCCGGTTCTCCGGCGTCGATCTGTCGGGTGTGCCGGATGATCTGTGGCTCGCCATACGCCAGTACCTGACGCGCATGCGGCAGCTGGACGCCGCCGTGAGCTGGTCGATGGCGCAGCGGCTCGCGGGGGACCTGGCGGCGCGTACGGGGACGCCGGCGCCGGAAGGCGTACAGCCGGCCGCGTATCTGGCGGCTGTGGTGAACGAGCGGCAGGCACGTGATGCGCGACGTGCCTTCGCCGCGGCGGCCAGGTCCGCCGAGGCCGAGAGCCGTGCCGCTGCGGCTGCGGGCGCACGTGCGGGTGAGCCGTCGCCTGGCCCGGCCGGGGCGGAAGCGGTCGGGGCCGGTGTCGGTGCGGGGCCGGGTCAGGAGGCGGTCGCTGCCGCTCTCGCCGGGCCGGGCTACGAAGGGCGGGCGAGCTCAGGCCAAGGGTCCACGGAGCGGGAGTCTGCAGGTCAGAGGTCCGTAGAGCCGGGGTCCGCAGGGCAGACCGTGGAATCCGGTCCCGGCGGCGGGGCCGCCTGGGCACGTCCTGGGCCGGCGGCCGGGGCCGAAGCCGGTGCCGCGGCGGCGGGCACAGCGCTCCCGCACGATACGGCGGTGCCGAGCCGTGCGGCCGGGCATACGGGGTCCGCCGACATCGAACGGCCGTCGTCGACCGGGTTCGCTCCGCCCGCCTGACCCGCTCGACCGGCCGGCCGTTCAGTTGCGGCCGGTGGTTCGAGCCCGGCCGGACAGCACGCTGTCATGGGAAGACCGACGGCGGGCTTTCCAGGTCTTCGAGCTCGACGCCCGGTGCCGCGAGGACCACGTCGCCGGCGATGTGGACGGTGTGCCGTTCGCCCGTGTCCAAGGCGCTGACCTGGTATTCGTCCACGGTCAGGGGGCCATTGTCAGTGGCGTGCGCTTCACTCTTCATCAGGGCCCAGGCCTGGTCGACGGTACGAGGAGCGAGGACCGGGTCCGTGAAGGCGACCATGCGTACGCGGGTCGCTGGGGCGGCGGGGGTGAGACGCAGCAGGCGGGCGGTCGCGACGAGGAAGGCGGGGGAAGTGCCGGTGAAGGCGTGGGCGCGCACATTGCCTTCCGTGGCATGGGCGCCGGAGGGGTCGGTCCGGACCCAGGTGACGCCGTCCAGGGCGGCGCCTCGGACCTGCCAGCCGGCTGCGTGGAGTTCGAGGCGGATGGGGCGGCCGAGATCGTCGATGGCCAGGTCGACGGTGCCGGCCTCCTCGCCGGAAGGGGTGAGCGTGCGGGAGACGTAGCGCCAGCCGGACGGGCCGGGGGCGCACTGGAAGTGCTCTTCACCGAGGGGGGTGTGATCGTGCGGATCGTGGAGCGAATAGCGGCCGCGGGGCATGGGGCGTGAGTGTCCTTGTGCGGTGAGGCTCGGCGGCGTGGCGGCACGCCCTGACCGGACCGTTCGAGGAGAGGTACGGGGCAGGCCCCCGACACGGGGGTGCGGGGGCCTGCCTGGTGCCGGTCATGTCCGCCGCCGGGGTCCCGGCGGCGGACCGGCGATCAGATCAGCGACGACCGGAGGTGATCGATGTCGCGGTGGTGATCAGTAGCGGTAGTGGTCGGACTTGTACGGGCCCTCGACCTTGACGCCGATGTACTCCGCCTGCTCCGGGCGCAGGGTGGTGAGCTTGACGCCGAGGGAGTCGAGGTGAAGACGGGCGACCTTCTCGTCGAGGTGCTTGGGGAGCACGTAGACGTCGGTCGGGTAGTCCTGGGGCTTGGTGAACAGCTCGATCTGGGCCAGCGTCTGGTCGGCGAAGCTGTTGGACATCACGAACGACGGGTGTCCCGTGGCGTTGCCCAGGTTGAGCAGCCGGCCCTCGGACAGGACGATCAGGACCTTGCCGTCGGGGAAGGTCCAGGTGTGGACCTGGGGCTTGACCTCGTCCTTGACGACGCCGGGCAGCTGGGCCAAGCCGGCCATGTCGATCTCGTTGTCGAAGTGACCGATGTTGCCCACGATCGCCTGGTGCTTCATCCTGGCCATGTCGGAGGCCATGATGATGTCCTTGTTGCCGGTCGTGGTGATGAAGATGTCGGCCGTCTCGACGACCTCGTCGAGGGTCGTGACCTGGTAGCCGTCCATGGCCGCCTGGAGGGCGCAGATCGGGTCGATCTCGGTGATGATCACCCGGGCGCCCTGGCCGCGCAGGGACTCCGCGCAGCCCTTGCCGACGTCGCCGTAGCCGCAGACGACGGCCGTCTTGCCGCCGATGAGGACGTCGGTGGCGCGGTTGATGCCGTCGATCAGCGAGTGCCGGCAGCCGTACTTGTTGTCGAACTTCGACTTCGTCACGGCGTCGTTCACGTTGATCGCCGGGAACAGCAGCGTGCCCTCGCGGTGCATCTCGTACAGACGGTGGACGCCCGTCGTCGTCTCCTCGGTCACGCCGCGGATCTCGGACGCGAGCTGCGTCCACTTCTGCGGGTTCTCGGCGAGGGTGCGGTTGAGCAGGGTCAGGATCTGGGCGTACTCCTCGCTGTCCGCGGTCGAGGGGTCCGGAGCCGATCCCGCCTTCTCGAACTCGACGCCCTTGTGCACGAGAAGGGTGGCGTCACCGCCGTCGTCGAGGATCATGTTCGGGCCGCCGGTGGGGGTGTTCGGCCAGGTCAGGGCCTGCTCCGTGCACCACCAGTACTCCTCCAGCGTCTCGCCCTTCCAGGCGAAGACGGGGACACCCTGCGGGTTCTCGGGGGTGCCGTTGGGGCCGACGGCGATGGCGGCCGCGGCGTGGTCCTGGGTGGAGAAGATGTTGCAGGAGGCCCAGCGGACCTGGGCGCCGAGGGCGACCAGGGTCTCGATCAGCACGGCGGTCTGCACGGTCATGTGCAGCGAGCCGGTGATGCGGGCGCCGGCCAGCGGCTGGGCGGCGGCGTACTCCTTGCGGATCGACATCAGGCCGGGCATCTCGTGCTCGGCGAGGGTGATCTCCTTGCGGCCGAAGGCGGCGAGGGAAAGGTCGGCGACCTTGAAGTCCTGGCCGTTGGCGACAGTCGACATGCGAGCTGCTCCTCGTGGTTCGGGTCGAGGGTGGGTACGGCTTGCACTGCGGCGGCCTGGGCATACGAATGCCCGGGCGTCCGCAGGACAGTCCGTCGGAGGCCCTCTCTCCCTCGGCCGGTCCGCGCGGGACCGCCCGACCGCCATCAGCAGCGACGTCTGACCGGCTACGAATCTACACCGATCAGTCCAGCCCACCCCAGCCCGCCCGGGCCCTGGTTCCGGCCAGATTCAGCGGTTCGGGGCCTGGCTCGACAGCGCTTTCCGCGCTTTTGATGTGGCCGGAATTTGGTGCACGATGCTCCGGATCTCTCCGGTTCGCTCCAGACGGCTCCGGGACCGTTCCGGATCCGTCCGGCGGTGTGTTCCGGTCCTGGCTCCGGGCGTTGTTGTCCGGTCTGGCTCGTTCCGGGACCGACGGACCGGGGGCCCCGCGTCGGCGGGAGCATCTGCACGATCTGCGCGACGAGCGTGAGGAGAACCACGTGACCAGTCCAGCGAGTGAGCAGCGAAAGGTCAGGCTGCTCGCGGTGACGGCCTGTCCCACAGGCATCGCCCACACCTACATGGCCGCGGAGAAGCTGGCGCAGGCCGCGGAGGCGCTCGGCGTCGAGATGAAGGTGGAGACCCAAGGGTCCATCGGGGCCGAGAACGTCTTCTCCGACAACGATGTCAAGCACGCCGACGGCGTCATCATCGCGGCCGACAAGGACGTGGACCGCAGTCGCTTCGTGGGAAAGAAGGTGCTGGCCGTCGGCGTCGCCGAGGGCATCCATCACCCGGAGCGGCTGATCGAGCAGGTACGCAACGCGCCGGTGCACACCGGGGGCGGCGGTGCCGGAGCGGCAGGGGCGACGGCCAGGGCTTCCGGCGGCGGCAGGGAGCGCAGTGTCGCGTACAAGGCGCTGATGAACGGCGTCTCGTACATGATCCCGTTCGTCGTGGTGGGCGGCCTGCTCATCGCCGTCTCGCTCGCGCTGGGCGGTGACGCGACGGCGACGGGCTACGCCATACCCGAGGGCTCCTTCTGGGCCGATGTGTTCGCCATCGGGGAGATCGGCTTCAAGCTGATGATCCCGATCCTGTCCGGCTACATCGCCTACGCCATCGGCGACCGGCCCGCGCTGGTGCCCGGCATGATCGGCGGCTGGATGGCCAACACGGGTTCGCTGTACGGCTCCGAGGCGGGGGCAGGCTTCATCGGGGCGATCGTGACCGGCTTCCTCGCCGGTTATCTGGTGGTGTGGATCAAGAAGGTCAGGGTCCCGCGGTTCGCCCAGCCGATCATGCCGATCATCGTGATCCCGATCCTGGCGACGACGGCGCTGGGGCTGTTCTTCATCCACGTCATCGGCCGGCCCATCTCCTGGGTGTTCACGCACCTCACCGACTGGCTCGGCGGGATGACCGGGACCAGCGCGATCCTGCTCGGCGCACTCCTCGGCCTGATGATCGCGTTCGACATGGGCGGGCCGGTCAACAAGACGGCGTTCCTGTTCGGCGCGGGGCTCATCGCGACCGGCAACCAGACCGTCATGGGCATGTGCGCCGCGGCGATCCCGGTAATGCCGCTCGGCCAGGGCCTCGCCACGCTCGTCCGGCGCAAGCTGTACTCGGAGCAGGAGCGCGAGACCGGTATGGCCGCGCTGTTCATGGGGACGTTCGGCATCTCCGAGGGAGCGATCCCGTTCGCCGCGGCCCGCCCCGCGCAGGTCATCCCGGCGAACATGCTCGGCGGTGCCGTCGCCGGTGCGATCGCCGGCCTGGCCGGGGTCGAGGACGCGGTGCCGCACGGCGGTCCCGTCGTGGCCGTGCTGGGTGCGGTCGGCGGCGTGCCGATGTTCTTCCTGGCGGTGGTCGCGGGCACGGTGGTCACCGCGGTCACCACGAACGCCCTGATCGGCCTCAAGGAGCGCACCGGTCGCGGAGCCCTCGCCCCCGCCGGCGTTGCGGTCCCGGCCGCCGAGCCCGTGCTCGTGGGGGTCGGGGCCGGTGGCGGCGCAGGCGAGGGCGCGGCTTCCGGGGCTGTACCCGTCGGCGTGCCCGCCACAAGCACTGCGGCGGCCGGAGAGCCCGCCGAGGACAGGCCGTCGGCCGGGGAGCCTGACCACAGCAGGCCCGCGGACGGTGAGCCCGCCCCGGCCGGGACCGATGCGGGCGCGGTCGCGGCCGCCGACGGTATGCAGGGTGATGGCGACGTCCTGTCCGGGTACCTGACCGCGCAGACGGTGACCGTGCGGCTCGCCGCAGACAGCAGGGACGACGCGATCCGCGAGATGGCCGCAATGCTGGGCAGGACCGGCAAGGTGGCCGACGCCGAGGCCCTGGTCGCGGCCGTGTTCGCGCGAGAGGAGCAGGGCACGACGGGGCTCGGCGAGGAGATCGCCATCCCCCACGCCAAGTCCGACGCCGTCATAGCCCCCGTCGTCGGCTTCGCGCGGTCCGCCGACGGCGTGGAGTGGGGGTCGCTGGACGGGACGAAAGCCCGGCTGATCTTCATGATCACTGTGCCGGAGGCGGCAGCCGGCGACGAGCACTTGCGCATCTTGGCCATGCTGTCCCGCAAGCTCATGGACACGGATTTCCGGGCCCGGCTGACCGAAGCCCCGGACGAGTCGGCGGTACTCGAGGTGCTGCGCGAGGTCGGGTGACCCGCGTCCCGTAGGGTCGGGCGCCGCGCCGAGTTAGCGCGGTGCCCGCGCCACCCGCCGACGGCGGTCATCAGGGTGGGCGGTCGGTTTCGGGAGGGGACAGGGATGGGATCGGGCAGACCGGGGCGCGGCCTGCGCATGGCCGGATGGGTGCTGGCGCCGCTGGGTGCGGCGCTGTTCCTGGGCGCGCTGCTGACCTTCGGGGCGAACTACTCGGGGCTCACGGTCGCGAGCGAGGGCATGAGCCCGACGTACCGCGTCGGTGACCGGCTCTTCTACGAGAAGGCCGACGGCTCTCAGGTGCGCCGCGGGGATGTCGTGCTCGTTCGCGTGCCGGACCGCTACGGCGATCTGCCCGTGCTGCAGCGGGTGGTCGGTGTCGGCGGCGACCGGCTCGTGGGCCGCGTCGACGGCGGGCCGATCACGCTCAACGGGAGGCCGCTGTCCGAGCCGTACGTCCGGGGCGCCGATCCCGTCGGAGGCATGCCCTTCGAGGTGACGGTCCCCGAGGACCGGCTCTACATGCTGGGGGACAACCGGGGCAACTCCCGCGACTCCCGGTCCTTCGACGACGAGGCCGACGGAGGGGCCGTGCCGCTCACGGCCGTGCAGGGCCGGATCGTCGACGGGCACGTGCCGGTGGCCCTCGGTGCGGCCATGGTGCTCGGAGTGGTGACCGGGCTGGCCGGAGCGGGATGCGGGCTGGCCGGGTGGCTGGCCGGACGCAGGCAGCGGGCTCCGTACGGCCCTCCGCCGGTCGCCACGCCGTAGTACGCAAGGCAGGGCACGGGAAAGGCCCCGGACCGGTGAGGTCCGGGGCCTTGCGTGTGCGGGTCCGCCGCGCAGTGGCCGACACCGGCTCAGTGGCCGGAGCCGCCCGGCGTCTTGTCGCCGGCGGCACCCGTCGCCAAGGACTCGTCGTAGATGTCCGGCTCCAGGTAGATCACGCGCGCGATCGGCACCGCCTCGCGGATGCGGCTCTCGGCGGCGTCGATCGCCGCGGCCACGTCGGCGGCCGTGTCCTCGTGCTGGACGGCGATCTTCGCGGCGACGAGCAGTTCCTCCGGGCCGAGGTGCAGCGTGCGCATGTGGATGATGCGGGTGACCACGTCGCCGTCCACGAGGGCGGCCTTGATCTTCTCGACCTCTTCCGTGCCGGCGGCCTCGCCGAGTAGCAGGGACTTCGTCTCGGCGGCGAGCACGACGGCGATGACGATCAGCAGGACACCGATGCACAGGGTGCCGATGCCGTCCCAGACCCCGTTGCCGGTGGCCAGCGCCAGGCTGACGCCACAGAGGGCCAGGATCAGACCGACGAGCGCGCCCAGGTCCTCCAGGAGCACGACGGGCAGCTCGGGGGCCTTGGCGCGACGTACGAACTGCGTCCAGGTCAGCTTGCCCCGGAGCGCGTTCGACTCCTTGATGGCGGTGCGGAAGGAGAACGCCTCCGCGATGATCGCGAAGACGAGGACGCCGATCGGCCAGTACCAGTCGGTGATCTCGTGGGGGTGCTTGATCTTCTCGTAGCCCTCGTAGATGGCGAACATGCCACCGACGGAGAAGAGCACGATGGAGACGAGGAAGGCGTAGATGTAGCGCTCGCGCCCGTAGCCGAAGGGGTGTTGCGGGGTCGCCTCGCGCTGGGCCCGCTTGCCGCCGAGCAGCAGGAGTCCCTGGTTTCCGGAGTCGGCCACCGAGTGGACGCTCTCCGCGAGCATCGAGGACGACCCGCTGAAGAGGAACGCCACGAACTTCGCTGCCGCGATCGCGAGGTTGGCGGCGAGTGCCGCCACGATCGCCTTGGTGCCGCCTGACGCGCTCATGTGTGCCGGGTGTCCCTTCGTACTGACGTCGATCGCTTCCGGGCTTTGCCCGGTCTTTGCGGTGCGCCATTGTTGCAGCACCTCCGAGGGGCGCTGTATCAGGCCACCACGGTGGCGCGGAAGAGCGTGCCCGGACCGCCGTCGGTGCCGGTGATCCGCACGGTTTCCCCGGCCGGTACGAAGGCCGACTCGCCGGGTCCCAGGGCCAGTTCACCCACCGTCACCCCGCCCGCGGTGCACAGCAGGATCTGCGGGGTCGGGGCCGTCAGGTCGCAGGGCGCGGAGTCGGCGGCCAGGACGAAGCGGGAGAGCCGGAACTCGTCGATCGGAGTGTCGTACACCTCCTCGCCCGTGGGTGAGGGCTCCGGGCGCAGTACACCGGGGTCCGTCGCCTCGAAGCGGACGATGCGCAGCAGCTCGGGTACGTCGACGTGCTTGGGCGTCAGTCCGCAGCGCAGCACGTTGTCGGAGTTGGCCATGATCTCGACGCCGAGGCCGGTCAGGTAGGCGTGCGGGACGCCCGCGCC
Organism: Streptomyces sp. 5K101; assembly: GCF_046506645.1. NCBI lineage: Bacteria > Bacillati > Actinomycetota > Actinomycetes > Kitasatosporales > Streptomycetaceae > Streptomyces > Streptomyces sp. 5K101. Next base: position 10,037 of record NZ_JBKFFO010000027.1, read on the forward strand.
GAGGAACAGGGCTTCGCCGGGCTGCAGTCGGACGTGGTTGAGCAGCATCGCCGCGATGACACCCGGGTCGCCGGGGTAGTGGCGCGCGAGGGAGGCGTACGGGGCGTAGGGGCCGCCGAGCCGGTCGGCGGCGGTCGCCGCCTCGTGGACCGTGGCCGCCATCTCCTCGCGGTCGGCGGTCAGTACGGCGGTGAGGACCTCGCGGAGGGCGGCCTCCTCGGGGTGGGCGTGGAGCAGGTCCACGTACGGCTTGAGGGAGTCCACGTCGAGACCGGCGAGCAGGTCGGCGGCCTCGATGGGCTCGCGGAAGCCGCACAGGCCGTCGAACAACGTCAGCGCGCAGATCAGTTCGGGCTTGTGGTTGGCGTCCTTGTAGTTGCGGTGCGGGGCGTCGAGCGGAACGCCCGCCTCCTCCTCGGCCGTGTAACCGGCCTTCGCCTGGGCGAGGTCCGGGTGGACCTGGAGGGACAGCGGTGCGCCGGCGGCCAGCAGCTTCAGCAGGAACGGCAGCCGGGGGCCGAACTTGGCGACGGCCGCCGCGCCGAGCTCCCGCTCGGGCTCCTCGGCGATGACCTCGGAGAGCGGCCGCGCCTTCTCGCCGCCGCGGCTGACGTGTGACGGCGCGCCGGGGTGGGCGCCCATCCACATCTCGGCCTGTGGCTCGCCGGTGGGAGCGACGCCGAGCAGCTCCGGGATGGCGGTCGTGGAGCCCCAGGCGTAGGGGCGCACAGTGTTGGCGAGGCGGTCCATGGGCTTCTCGGTCCTTCGTCGGTGCGTCTGTGTGCGGGCGGTGCGGCTGTGTACGGGGCGGTACGGCGGCTGCGGGCCGTACGGCCGGCCACGTGGCACCTGCTCCGGTTCGTCGGCCCTTGATACGGCGGGCCCGCGTACGCGGAGAGTCGGTGCGGCGGACGCCCGGTGACCGACGGGTGTCCGGTGCACGTGATCGCCTACGACTGCTCGACCCGGCCCCGCTCGCCCGATTCCGCGAGCGACAGGTACACGGCGGCGAAGTCGGTCACGGCGAGCAGCTCGGCGATCGATTCGAGCTCCGAGCCGTCCTCCGGTTCGAGCTCGCTGATCGGCGTATCGTGGCCGAGCGCGAGTTCGCGTGCCGCCGGCGCGGCGGTGAGCCCGCCCGTCGGCCGGTCCCGCAGCAGGACCACGCGGGCCCGCAGCGCCTGCGGTTCCTCGACGCGGTCACGGAAGAAGTCCTCGGGGTCGGCCCCGGCCGCGAAGTCGCCGACCAGGAGCACGCCGTGGGCGGGCAGGGCCTCCGGCAGTTCGGCGGCGAGCGCCGGCAGGCCGGCGAGCTCGGCGAGGACGGCGGCGAAGCGGCGGCCCGCGGGGGCCGCGCCCGCGCCCTCCGTCCAGATGAGCGGGAGGCTGTCGGCGAGTTCGGCGGCGAGGGTCTTGGCCGGGTTGCTGTAGGTGGCAATGGCGGGGCCGCACCGCTCGGCGGTGCGGTCGAGCCGGTCGGCGACCTTGGAGAGCGTCTCGGGGGGCGCTTCGAGGAGCCCCACGCGGTCGAGGAGGGACAGCAGCGGTGTCAGCAGGGCCCACAGGGCACCGGGGCTCGCCGCCTGGCCCTCCTCGTACAGCTCGTAGGGGGCGGTGGCCATGGGGACGACCAGGCCGTGGGCCCCGTCGACCGCCTCGGACAGCGGCGAGCTGCGGGGTGCGACGGCGACGACGGTGCAGCCGCGCCGGTACGCCTGCTCGGTGAGGAGGGCGAGGCCCGGTTCGCTGCCGTCGGTGGTGACGACCAGCAGGAGGTCCAGCGAACCCGCCCACCCGGGCAGGGCCCAGCGCAGGGCGCCGGCGGCGTGGGCCACGCCTGTGGGCCGCAGCGCGATGACGGGGGCGGACGCCCCGGCGAGGGCGCCGATGAGGTCGGCGACCCCGACGGCGGCGGTGCCGGGCCCGGCGACGAGCACGACCCGTGGGCGTCCCTCGGGGGTGAGCTCGGCGACTCCGGCCTCGGCCGCGTGCCGGGCGGCGCTGCGTACCCGCGCCCCGGCTTCGGCGGCGCCGCGCAGGAGGCCTCGGTGGTCGATGCGGGCGAGAGCGTCCGGGGCGTCGAGGAGCGACTCGTCGAGCATGGGGTGGGGCCTCCGATCGCCGTACGCGTGCGGGGGTGTGTCGGTGGTCGGGCCGGTCCCGCGCGGGCGGGACGGCCGCGCTAGGCGGGGCGGCGGGCCTCGTCGACCAGGAGGACCGGGATGCCGTCCCGTACGGGGTAGGCCAGACCGCAGTCCGCGCCGGTGCAGATCAGCTCGGGGGTCTCGGCGGCCGTGCGGTCGTCGAACGGTGCGTGGCACGCCGGGCAGGCGAGGATCTCCAGGAGGCCGGCTTCGAGCGGCATGTCAGCGGTGTCCCTTCGGGCGTCTCACAGGTCCGGGGTGCGGTTTCGGGCCGCGCCGGACGTGCGGTCACGATCGTGCGGATCAGGCCTCGTCAGCCTACCGCCGGGAAGTGGGCTGCGGCGCGTTCTGACCGCGCCCCCGACGGTCGAACGTGCCGGGGCGAGCCGGGCGTGTGGTGCACGCGGCCTGGCGCGCGGTGCGGGGGCCGGCCGTGTGGTGCACGCGGTCGGCCGTGGTGGTGCCAGAAAAGGTGCCGGGGTAGCCGGCGGGGCGGGGCTCAGGCGCGGACGAGTGCGAGGACCTCGTCGCGGATCTTCGTCATCAGCGCCTCGTCCCGGGCCTCGACGTTGAGGCGCAGCAGCGGCTCCGTGTTGGAGGCCCGCAGGTTGAACCACCAGTCGCCGGTGGCCACGGTGAGACCGTCCAGCTCGTCGGTCGTCACGCCGTCGCGGGTGGCGAAGGCGGCCCGTACCGCTGCCGACCGCCCGGCCTGGTCGTCGACCTGGGAGTTGATCTCGCCGGACGCGGCGTACCGGTCGTACCGGTCGACCAGCCGGGACAGCGCGCCGTCCTGCGTGCCGAGGGCCGCGAGCACGTGGAGCGCGGCGAGCATGCCGGTGTCGGCGTTCCAGAAGTCGCGGAAGTAGTAGTGCGCGGAGTGCTCGCCGCCGAAGACGGCACCGGTGCGGGCCATCTCCTCCTTGATGAACGAGTGCCCCACCCGGGTGCGCACCGGCGTGCCGCCCTGCTCGCGGACGACCTCCGGGACCGACCACGACGTGATCAGGTTGTGGATCACCGTGCCGCCCGGGTGCCGGGCCAGCTCGCGGGAGGCGACGAGGGCGGTGATCGCGGACGGGGAGACGCCCTCGCCGCGCTCGTCGACGACGAAGCAGCGGTCGGCGTCGCCGTCGAAGGCGAGGCCCAGGTCGGCGCCCTCGGCGACGACGCGGGCCTGGAGGTCGACGAGGTTCGCGGGGTCGAGGGGGTTGGCCTCGTGGTTGGGGAAGGTGCCGTCGAGCTCGAAGTACATCGGGACGAGCGTGACGGGGAGGGAACCGAAGACGGTGGGGACGGTGTGGCCGCCCATGCCGTTGCCCGCGTCCACGACGACCTTGAGCGGGCGCATCGCGGACAGGTCGACGAGCGAGAGCAGGTGGGCCGCGTAGCCGGCGAGCGTGTCCTGCTCGGTGACCCGGCCGAGCCGAGCGGCCGGCTCGGGTCCGCCGTCGGCGGACCATGCGGTGACGAGGTCGCGGATGTCGGTGAGGCCCGTGTCCTGGCCGACGGGCGCCGCGCCGGCGCGGCACATCTTGATGCCGTTGTACTGGGCGGGGTTGTGCGACGCGGTGAACATCGCGCCCGGCAGTCCGAGGTGCCCGGAGGCGAAGTACAGCTGGTCGGTCGAGCACAGGCCGATCAGCGTGACGTCCGCGCCGCGGGCGGCGGCGCCGCGCGCGAAGGCGCCGGACAGGCCGGGCGACGACGGCCGCATGTCGTGACCGACGACGATCGCGTCGGCGCCGGTCACCTGGACGAACGCGGCGCCGAAGAGCTCGGCGAGCCGCTCGTCCCACTGATCCGGCACCACTCCGCGGACGTCGTACGCCTTCACGATCTGCGACAGATCAGCAGCCACGGGCCCAGTCCTCCTGAAGTCTTGGCGATCGCATCAAACTACCCGCCGGAGGTGGGCGCATCGTGCCCGGATCGGACTTGGGCGGCGTGATCCTCTGCGGCCCGCCCGCCCGGCGGGGTGCCGTACGCGACGGGCGCGGCGGCCGGGGAGGGCGGTGACGGGTCAAGGGAGCGGCGACGGGGGCGAGTTGCCGGGCGTCGGAGGACGCGGCGGGTGCGGACGGGAGTGGGCGGGACACCGGCGAGGTGTCCGGGAGGGGCGGTCGGGGGCTCCTGGGGAGCTGGGCCGGGAGTTCGGCGGAGGCGGTGGCGCGGGGAGTGTGCGGCTCAGTTGTCCGGGGAGCGCAGCACCCGCAGGTGGCCGCGGCGCGCGACCTCCATCGGGTCCGCCGAGCGGCGGCCGCCCTGTCCGCCCGCCTCCGCGGTGCGTCCCTGGGGCCGGGCCGCCTCCCGCACCGCGTTCGCCAGCGCTTCGAGGTCGTCGCCGCTGGGGCGTGCCGGGGCCGAGCCGTCCGTGAGCCGCACGACCTCCCAGCCGCGCGGGGCCGTCAGCCGCTCGCTGTGCTCGGCGCACAGGTCGTAGCAGTGGGGCTCGGCGTAGGTGGCGAGCGGGCCGAGGACCGCGGTCGAATCGGCATAGACGTACGTCAGTGTCGCGACGGCAGGGCGGCCGCACGCGGTGCGCGAACATCGACGTACAGGGCTCACGACGTTGGACGGTACCGCACTCTTGAGCGGGCTGCGACGACTCTCCACCAGGTCACCCCCCGTGTCGTGGTGTGACATCCGACAAAACGGCTGTTCCTGCAACTGGCCTGACCTGCACGGAAAGAGAACCACACGGGCGACGGTCGCGCAGGGGACGGTCACGACTTGGGGTGAATAATGTCAATCGGGCCGAGATCACCGGTCTCCCGGGTCGCGCAATCGAGCCGAACGTTGGCCGGAATGGTCAATTGGCGACAAGCGGCGTGGCCGGGGCCGCGCGCCGGTCGCCGCTCGCGCCGGAGAGTTACCCTGCGTCAGTGATGGACAGTCCTGTACCGCCGCGCCCGACCGAGCCGAGACCGCGCCGCCGTGACCGGCACGGCCGGGGCATGCGCGGGCCCGTTGCCCCGCCGCAGGTCCCTCTCGCCGCCAGCCGCGCGGAGACCTTCCGTGACCTGGTGCAGGACTCCGTGGAACGCCTGGAGCGGCATTGGCCGCAGCTGGCCGACGTCGACTTCCTGGTGCTGGACGTACCGGGCTCACCGGACGACTCGGTGCCGCTCGGGAGTGCGGAGCCGGCGGCGAAGGACCGTCCGGCGCGGATCATGATCTACCGCCGGCCCGTCGAGATCCGGACGAAGAACCGCGACGAACGGGCGCTGCTGGTGCACGAGGTTGTCGTCGAGCAGGTCGCGGAACTGCTCGGCCTCTCGCCCGAGTCGGTCGACCCCCGCTACGGCCAGGACTGACCCGCCGCCGAGGGCCCCTCCGGAGCCGATGAGACCGGCCCCGCGCCCGGCCGAGCCCGCCCGACACGCCGCACCACGATCGCCCCGGCCGCCCACCGAAGTCCGCTCCGGCCGACGACCACCGGCCGGACCCGCCGGAGGTCACGCCGGGGCCGACGGTCGCCGACCGGCCGCCTCCAAAGGAGGTACCACGACCGCCCCGGCCGCCCACCGAAGGCCCCTCCGGCCAATGAGACCGAGGCCGCACAAAGCCGCTCCCGGCCGACCACCGGCCGGACCCGCCAGGCAGGGCGCTCATGGCCCGGCGAGTCCGCGCGGCACCGGCGTGTCGTCAGTCGTCGAGCACGGACAGGTCCTGTTCCGCCTCCGGGACGACCACCGTGCCGCGGTCGTCCGGGAGATTCTGGATCGTGAACATCGGGATGCCGTCGTCCGCGATCTCCAGCGACCGCGATGCGTGCACCGGGCCGCCCGAGAGCGTCTCGACCGTCACCGCGTAGGAGCCCTTCAGCCCGGCCGGCACCGGCGGCGTGATCGCCAGGGTCGTACCGGCCTTCACCTTGTACGTCTTGACGGCCTGGGCGCCCCCTTCCGTGCCCGCCGACGCCGTGACCCTGACCTCGGCCGCCTCGCCGGGCGCGGTGAGCGAGAGGACCGAGCCCTTCGCGCGGTTGTCGGCCGCGGTGGCCCGCTCGCCGACCGGCGCGGCGGCGGGCACGAAGGCGATCTCCTTCTTCTCGCCCTTGCCGCGCACCACCCTCAGGGCCGCCACCACGGGCGTGGCACGGTCCTTCTCCGCGGGGCTGAGGATCAGGGAGCCGGCCTCGCCCTTGGTGACGTCGGCGAGGTCGACGCTCGCCGTCATGCCGGATTTCACGTGCAGGCTCTCGTGGCCGGCCGGCGTGATCGTCCCGGTGGGGCCCGCGAGCCGGACGTTCAGCGCGGCGTCGTCGTCGCCCGGGGCGAAGGCCACCAGCTGCACCGACGTAGCGTCCGACGGGATGCCGGGCAGGACGACGGTGCCGGCCGGGTCGGCCGAGGCGGCGAGCCAGTCGCTGCCGTCGGCCTCGTCGGCGGCCCGTACGACCGCGCCCACGCGGCCGGTGCGGGTGGTGACGTGGACGGTCACCTCGTCCGCCTTGTCGGCGGTGAGCGTCGGGAGCAGCACCGGGACGCTGGAGCCGGCCGGGACGGGGATACCCTCCGTCACCGTCGTCTTGAGCGCCCCGTCCTTGCCGTACAGCTCGATGTCGGCGACGGCCCCGGCCTCGTCGGGGTTGGTCAGGTGCACGTAGTCCTGGCGGCCCTCGGCGAGGGACGCGCCGGGGAACCAGAAGTCGGTGTCGGGTCCGGTGCAGCTGACGCCGAGCAGCCCCCGGCCGCTGCCCGCGGCGACCGACGTCGTCTGCTGGGTGGTCCAGCCGGGCGCGAGGGAGCCGGTGGCGGTGCCGACGAGGGCGGGGGCCTCGCCGCCGTCCGCCTCGGCGGAGACCGGCTTCCCGGGCTCCTTCACGGCGACGACGGGCTTGTCGGGAGCGGGCTTCTCCGCGCCGTCCTCGTCCGCGTCCTTCTTCTTCCCGTCCTTGGCCGGCGCGGCTTCGGTGTCGGCCAACACGGCCGCCGACGGCCGCAGTTCGGCCGAGTCCGCCTGTGCGTCGGTGTCCTTCTGCCCCGTGGCCTGCTTCCGCACGGGGGTGAAGGAGGTGTACCGGGTCTCGGCGATCTCGGAGCTGCTCGGCGCCGGACAGAGCAGGCTGGAGCGTTCCACGGGCAGCGGCAGCGCGAGGTCGCCGCGCGTCGGCTCGGTCCCGTCCGGGACGGTCAGCGAGGCGAATCCGGTGACCGCCGTAAGGGCGGTGGTGACCGCGATCAGGGAGATGGTCGTGCGCTTCACTCTCACTCGCCTCGCGTCGTGCCGGGGGCCTGGGAGGGCGGCTCGGGGTACTGGCCGCCTTCGGGGTACTGCTCGCCGTATCCGTACGGATCGGGGTCGCGCGCGTCCTGCGCGTACTGGTCGCCGCCGTAGGGCGTCGTCCCGTACGGGCCGCCCTGGTAGGGCTGCTGGTACGCGCCGTCGGCGTAAGGCCGCTCGGAGCCGTGGGGCTGCTCGGAGCCGTAGGTCTGCTCGCCGGCGTACTGGCCGCCCGGGTACTGCTCGGTGCCGTACGCGTAGCCGCCGTCGCCGTAGGGCTGCCGGCCCTGCCAGTCGCCGTACCCCTGCTCGGGAACCGGCGCGTAGGGCGCGGCCTGTGTGTCCTGCCCGGCGGTGAAGACGCCGGCCGCACCCGGCTGTTGGGTGTACGGCTCGGGGTCGGGCGCGCCGTCCTCCACGGCTGCCGCCTCGGCCTCGGCCTGGGCGCGCAGCCGCCGCGCCCTGCGGCCCTCGCCGGCCTCCGGCTGGCGCGGAACGGTGATCTCCTCCTCGGGGAGGTCGTCGTCGATCTCACGGCGGCGGCCCGGCAGCGCGAGGACGACCAGGACGAGCGCCAGGAACGCCTGGACCCAGATCCACGCCGTGTGCGTCGCCGGGTCCTCGTAGGTCAGGTCGAGCCGGCCGCCCTCGGCGGGCAGCTCGAAGCCCTGCGCCCAGCCGTCGACGGTCGTCTTCTCCAGCGCGCGGCCGTCGAGCGTCGCCTGCCAGCCCTCGGCGGCGCGGTCGGCGATGCGCAGGACGCGGCCGGAGCCGCCGGCGGGGATCTCGGTGTGCGCCTCGACGGCGTCGGAGCCGACGGGCAGCGGATCGCTCCTGCCGTCGACGATCGTGGCCCGGGCGACCTGGCGGTCCACGCGCCACAGCGCGCTGCCGTCGAGCCGGCTGAGCCGGCTCAGCCCGGGGGTGGCGTCGAGGACGCGGCTGGTCTGGCGGGGTACTCCGTCGCGTACGAGCACGTAGCGGATCGCGTAGCCGCTGAGCTGGTCGGTCTGGTCGGCGCCGGAGCCGGCGACCAGGTGCGCGACGATCTTGTCGAGGCGGGTGTCGCCGCCGCCCGCCTCGGCGAGTTCGGCGTCACCGAGCCGACCGCCGGAGCCCCGCACCAGGGTGTACGAGACCTTCGCGGCCGAGGTGCCGCCGAGGACGAGGGTGCGGGGCTGGTCGCGGGTGTCGCTCTCCTCGGCGACGAACGCGGGCACCTGGACGGGATCGCGGCGGGTGAGCGGGCCCGCGGCGCCGTCGATCATCCAGGCTGCCGCTGCGGCGACCGGTGCGAGTGCCGCGGCGAGCGCGACGAGGGCGGCGACGGGCTGGCGCCAGCCGAAGTTCTGGGCGGCGACGCGGGTACGGCCGCCCTCGGCGCCGAGCACGGCCGCGGACAGCAGCGCGATGCCGTAGACGAGCGTGGCGGGCCCGGCCCAGCCGGAGCCGTTGGTCAGGGTCGCGAGGACCAGGGCGGCCAGGGCGACGGCCCAGGAGACGCGGATGGCGAACTGCCGTTCCTCGCGCAGCACGGCGGCGAGCGCGGCGAGCACGATGCCGAGCATCAGGATGCCGCCGGCGGCACCCGGTCCGCCGGGGCTGATGCCGAGGAGGTCCAGCGCGTCGGCCGACCCGCTGCCGAACTCCAGACCGGCCTCGCGCAGGAACCGCGAGGGGTTGGTCAGCAGGGAGAGCGACCAGGGGGCGAGGACGAGCATCGGGGTGCCGACGGCGGCGAGGAAGCGCAGCGCGTAGGCGGTGATGTCGTTCCGGCGCAGGACGAGGACGGCGATGCCGGTGACCACGGCGAGCGGCCACACGACGGGCGTGAAGGCCATCGCGAAGGTGAGCAGCAGGGCGTACGCCCAGGTGGCCCGCCAGCTGCCGCGCCCGCCGCCGCTGATCCGCAGTCCGTGTGCGGCGACGGCGGCACGGGCGAGCAGCGGCAGCACGATCGCGAGGACGGCGGTGCCGAGCCGGCCGGTGGCGAGCGCTCCGGTCGCGGCGGGCAGGAAGGCGTACGCGATGCTCGTCCAGGCCCGCAGCAGGCGGGACTCGACGAGGGGCCGCGACGCGAAGTACGCGGTGACACCGGCAAGCGGGACCGAGCAGACGAGCAGCACGGTCAGGGCGAGCCCGGTGGAGCCGAGGAACAGCGCGGACAGGACGGCGAGGACCGCGAGGTAGGGCGGCGCCGTCTGGGTGCCGCCGCTGCCGACCGGGTGCCAGCCGTCCGCGTAACGGCTCCACAGGTCGGACACGTCGGCGGGGGCGGGCAGCAGGGCCCCGCCCGCCAGCGCGCCGCCGCCGTACAGTCCGCGGCAGGCGACCATGGAGACGAGGAGGAGTACGGCGAAGAGCAGCGGTCCCGGCTTGCGGGCGATCTTCTTCAGCCGCGCGAACTGCTCGATCTCCAGGAAGTCCGCGTCGTCGTCGCCGGGCCCCGACTCGACGACGCCGTGCCGCGAGCCGCCGGAGTCGGCCTGCGAGCCGCCGAAGTCGGCGACGACCTGTTCGACGGTGGCGCGGACGGTGGCACCGGGCGGCGGGAACAGCGGTCGCAGCTCGCTCGCATCGACGGCCCGCTGCGAGCGTCTGCGGCGGCCCGCGAGCAGGCGCTCGGGCCGCAGCAGGACGCCGAACAGGCCCATGACCTCGTCGACGGCCTGCCCCGGCACCTTGCCGACGAGACAGGCCAGGGTGCGCAGCAGGGTGCCGACGACGAGACGCAGCAGGATCCAGGGCAGGGCGATGCCGCGGGTGTTGGTCAGCAGGGTGTAGACGGCGCCGGCCTTGTCGACGCGGTGCGGGCTCGCGACGGACCGGCCCACGCAGTCGACGGTGCGCCGCTCGCGGGCGGCGGCCTCCGCGTGGCGCAGGACGGCCCCGGGTGCGACGAGGACGCGGTGCCCGGCGGCATGAGCGCGCCAGCACAGGTCGACGTCGTCGCGCATCAGGGGCAGCCGTCGGTCGAAGCCGCCGAGCTCCACGTACACGTCGCGGCGGATGAGCATGCCCGCGGAGGATACGGAGAGGACCGAGCGGACCTGGTCGTGCTGGCCCTGGTCCTGTTCGCGCCGGTCGAGTCCGGTCCAGCGGCGGCCGCTGTTGGCGATGGAGACACCCGCTTCGAGGAGCTGCTTGCGGTCGTACCAACCGCGCAGCTTGGGTCCGACGACCGCGGCGTATTCGTCGGAGTCGGCGACCCGCAGCAGCTCGGCGAGTGCCGTGGGCTCGGGCGCGCAGTCGTCGTGGAGCAGCCACAGCCACTGCACGGGCTCGCCGTGCGGCAGCTCGGGCATGTCGTACGCCTCGTCGTGCCAGGTCCTGGTGACGGGGTCCCAGCCGCTGGGGCGCTTCAGATAGGGCAGGTCGTCGGGGGTGAGCACCCCGGCGGTGCGGACGGCCTCGTCGACGGCGGCGCCGAAGCCGGTGCGCCGGGCGAGGTGCAGGACACGGTCGGCGCCGAGGGCGTCGGCGACCATCTGCGCCGAGTCGTCGGCGCTGCCGGTGTCGGCGGCCACGACGTTCTGTACGGGGCGTTCCTGGCCCAACAGTCCGGCGAGGGCGTCGGGCAGCCAGCGTGCGCCGTCGTGGGAGACGAGCACGGCGGTGACGACGTGCCGAGGGAACTCGGGCGCGTGTGCCGGGACAAACGCGGCTGTGGTGGCGGACATTGAGGTACGGGCCCTCCGGCCAGGGTCGCCCCGCAGGGGCGTTGGTGCGTCACGGACGGGGCCCCACACTAACGGCACGAGCAAAACGCTGCGGCGCGGCGGGGGTAACCCCCGGGCCGAGGGCTCTGGGGCAGCCACGTCGAGGGGCAGCCATGTCGAGGGGGCGGCCATGTCGAGGGGCGGCGGGCGACGGAAGGCGAACGGTCCGCCGTCTGTGCCCGGGGCACAGACGGCGGACCGTTCGCCTTGTGGTCATCTTGTGGTCGGTTGTACTTTTTGCCGGGGGTCAGCGACCGGCGATCAGACCGCGGCCTTCTTGAGCCGACGGCGTTCGCGCTCCGAGAGGCCGCCCCAGATTCCGAATCGCTCGTCGTTGTTGAGGGCGTACTCGAGACATTCGGAGCGGACTTCGCAGGCGAGGCAGACCTTCTTGGCCTCCCTGGTGGAACCGCCCTTCTCGGGGAAGAAGGACTCGGGATCGGTCTGGGCGCACAACGCACGCTCCTGCCAGCCGAGTTCTTCGTCCGCGTCCTCGACCAGCAGTTGTTGGAACAGCTCGGTCATGTGCGCCCCTCGTCTGTCTTTACGTCCCCGTGATGTTGCCGCGATCGTTTCGGCCGAACGACACGAGTGAAATTACAAGTGTGTAGCTCCAGGCCAGTCAAGCCACGATCTGCTATCGGGCCCGGTATTCACTCTGCGGAACCAAGGCTATGCGGAAAGTGTTCAAATCACCAAAAACCTGACACATGCCGGTGGCCTGTTCCCCACGTCTCCCCTCACAGAGGGAAGACGTCGCAAACATCGATCATGTTGCGATCAAGCCACCGAAGCGATCCGGATCACAGTACGGTCACGGCGCCCCAACGGCGTTTGCGAGCACGGTTGCTGGCGCATGTCTCCCGGCCCGCGACTGCACAAACCTTTCTCCGGTTGCGGTAACCGGATGTGATGAAACATTGCCGCCAAATCGGTCATTGGGTTGACATCGGGTAAGGGGAGCAGTCACCTTTGATCCCATGCCAGCGACCTCAGCGCCCCACGCGACCCGCCTCCGCGGGTTCCGCAGCGCTGTCCAGACGCGCTGTTGCTGTTGCTGCTCCAGCTGTTGACGCCCACGAGCTCCAGCTTCATCTCTCGCATCGCCCCGTACCGCCTGCTCTGCGACACCCCAGCACTTCCTGCCGAGGAACCCCCGCACCCATGAACAGCGACAGCGACCTCCAGATCGCCGGCGACATCCTCGCCGTCCAGCACCTGCTCCAGCCCGCCCGCGAGCACCCCGCCACCGTGGCCGAGTTCGCCGGGCTCGCCCGCTCCATCGCCGCCGACCGCGCGCGCTGGGAGCACCTCGTCGAGTACGACGCCACCTCCCGTTGGTACCACCGCCTGCAGACCGGCCCCGGCTACGAGGTCTGGCTGCTCAGCTGGGTCCCCGGCCAGGGCAGCGGCATGCACGGCCACGGCCCCTCGTCCGGCGTGTTCACCGTCCTCGACGGCGAGCTGACCGAGCGCACGGCGGGCGGCGAGCGTCGCACCCTGGCCGCGGGGGCCCCGGACGGAGCCTGGGGGAGCGTCTTCGCCCCCGGATATGTGCACGAGGTCGTCAACGACTCCCTGGAGCCGGCCGTCAGCCTGCACGTGTACTACCCGGGCCTGACCGAGATGCCGATGCACGCCTCCGCCCGGTGCGCGCAGGAGTCCGTTCCCGCCTGAGGGGCCGTCGGCACGCCTGCCAAGATGGGCGCATGCGCATTGTGGTTCTGGCCGGCGGTATCGGCGGCGCCCGTTTCCTTCGCGGTCTGAAGCAGGCCGCGCCCGAGGCGGACGTCACGGTGATCGGCAACACCGGTGACGACATCCATCTGTTCGGGCTGAAGGTCTGCCCCGACCTCGACACCGTGATGTACACCCTCGGCGGTGGCATCAACGAGGAGCAGGGCTGGGGACGCAGCGACGAGACGTTCCAGGTCAAGAGCGAGCTGGCCGCGTACGGCGTGGGGCCCGAGTGGTTCGGTCTCGGCGACCGCGACTTCGCCACGCACATCGTCCGCACCCAGATGATCGGCGCCGGCTACCCGCTCAGCGCCGTCACGGAGGCGCTGTGCGACCGGTGGCAGCCTGGCGTACGGCTGCTGCCGATGTCCGACGACCGCGTCGAGACGCATGTCGTCGTCACCCTCGACGGAGAGCGGCGGGTCGTCCACTTCCAGGAGTACTGGGTCAGGCTGCGGGCGTCCGTGGCCGCCGAGGCCGTCGTGCCGGTCGGCGCCGACCAGGCCAAGCCGGCGCCCGGTGTGCTGGAGGCGATCGCCGAGGCGGACGTCGTCCTCTTCCCCCCGTCCAACCCCGTCGTCAGCATCGGCACCATCCTGTCCGTGCCCGGCATCCGCGAGGCGATCGCCGACGCGGGCGTGCCGGTCGTGGGCCTGTCCCCCATCGTCGGCGACGCGCCCGTGCGCGGCATGGCCGACAAGGTGCTCGCCGCCGTGGGCGTGGAGGCGACGGCGGCGGCCGTCGCCCGGCACTACGGCTCCGGGCTGCTCGACGGCTGGCTCGTCGACACGGTCGACGCGGCCTCCGTCCCGGACGTCGAGGCGGCGGGCATCCGCTGCCGCGCCGTGCCGCTGATGATGACCGGCGCCGAGGCGACCGCGGAGATGGCCCGCGCCGCCCTGGCGCTGGCCGAGGAGGTACGCGGGTGAGCTCGCCCTCCTACCGGGTCTGGGCGCTGCCCGGTATCGGCGAGGTGCGGCCGGGCGACAACCTGGCCAAGCTGATCGCCGCGACCGCGCCCGGACTCGTCGACGGCGACGTCCTGCTCGTCACCTCGAAGATCGTCAGCAAGGCCGAGGGCCGGATCGTCGAGGCGGCGGACCGCGAGGCGGCGATCGACGCCGAGACGGTCCGGGTGGTCGCGCGGCGCGGCGCCCTGCGCATCGTCGAGAACCGCCAGGGCCTGGTCATGGCCGCGGCGGGGGTCGACGCCTCGAACACCCCCGCGGGCACCGTGCTGCTGCTACCCGAGGACCCCGACGCCTCGGCCCGCGCGATCCGCGAGGGACTGCGCGACGAACTGGGCGTCGACATCGGCGTGGTCGTCACGGACACGTCCGGGCGGCCGTGGCGCAGCGGACTGACCGACGTCGCGATCGGCGCTGCGGGCGTGCGCGTGCTGGACGACCTGCGGGGCGGCACGGACGCGTACGGCAATCCGCTGACCGCGACGGTGGTCGCCACGGCCGACGAGCTCGCCGCCGCGGGCGACCTGGTGAAGGGCAAGGCCGAGGGGCTGCCCGTCGCCGTCGTGCGGGGGCTGGCGCACGTGGTCGACGACACCGGGGCAGGTGCGCGGGCGCTCGTGCGGAACGCGGCCGACGACATGTTCCGGCTGGGGACGTCGGAGGCGGTGCGCGAGGCGGTGACGCAGCGGCGTACGGTGCGCGCGTTCACGGACCAGCCGGTGGACGGCGGGGCGGTGCGGCGCGCGGTCGCGGCGGCGGTGACGGCGCCCGCGCCGCACCACACCACGCCGTGGCGCTTCGTCCTCCTGGAGTCCGAGTCCTCGCGCATCCGGCTGCTCGACGCGATGCGCGACGCGTGGGTCGCGGATCTGCAGCGCGACGGCAGGTCGCAGGAGGCGATCGCCAAGCGCGTACGGCGCGGGGACGTCCTGCGGCGTGCCCCCTACCTGGTGGTCCCCTGTCTGGTCGCCGACGGCGCCCACACGTACGGCGACCGGCGCCGGGACACCGCCGAGCGCGAGATGTTCGTGACCGCGGTGGGCGCGGGCATCCAGAACCTCCTGGTCGCGCTCGCGGGCGAGCGGCTGGGGTCGGCATGGGTGTCGTCCACGATGTTCTGCCGCGAGGTGGTACGGGAGGTGCTGGAGCTGCCGTCCACGTGGGACCCGATGGGCGCGGTGGCGATCGGTCACCCGGCGGCCGCGCCGGCGGCACGTCCGGCGCGGGACGCGGCGGCGTTCATCGAAGTGCGGTAGCCCTTGGGAGGGCGGCGGACAGGGTTACGCCTCCAGGCGTGACCCGGTCCGTGTGTGCGTGGGCAACCACCCGCACCCGCCCGGGGTCACCACGCCGCGATGTCCACCCGGCGCATCTTGGGCTCGCGGCGGGGCGGCACGCGGCCCGCAAGGAGGATCAGCCGGGCCGCGCGGTGGCGCTGGCCCTCGTAAGGGGCCAGCAGCTCCAGCATCGCCGCGTCGTCCGCATTGCGGTCGCCCGCCAGGGCGTAGCCCACGATCCGGGGCAGGTGGAGGTCGCCCACCGTCACGGCGTCGGCCGCGCCGTTGCTGCGCTGCACCGTCTCGGCCGACGTCCACGGGCCGATGCCGGGGATCAACTCCAGCCGGTCCCTGGCCTGTTCGGGCTCCATGGCCGCTGCCTCCTCCAGGCGGCGCGCCACCTTCACGGCCCGCAGGATCGTCGAGGCACGCTTGTTGTCGACGCCCGCGCGGTGCCACTCCCAGGACGGGATCATCGCCCAGCCGCGCGGGTCCGGCATGACGTGCAGCCGCTCGGCGGGGCCGGGCGCCGGCTCGCCGTACCGGCGGACCAGCAGCCGCCACGCCCGGTACGCCTCGTCCGTCGTGATCTTCTGTTCGAGGATCGAGGGGATCAGGGACTCCATCACCAGCCCCGTGCGCACCAGCCGCAGCCCCGGCCTGCGGCGGCGGGAGGCGGCGACCAGGCGGTGGTGCGGCGTGAAGTCCTCGGGTGTGTCGGACGCGCCGAGCAGATCGGGCAGCCGGTCCAGCAGCCACTCGCCGCCCGCGCCCCATGCCTCGGCCTCCACCGTGCCGCCCCGGAGGGCGACCCGCAGCGTGCCGGGGCCTTCGGGCGTGCGGCTGGCCCGCCAGACGGAGCCGTCCGGCGTGGTGCGGAAGGTGGGGTCGGCGGGGCCACGGCGCAGCGGACCTAGGACCAGGCCCAGATCGAGGGGCCCGGGCGGCGTCCACCGGCGGGTACGGTCGGCCGACACCTGACGCGGTATGGCGGCGGGTACGCGTGTCGCGCCGCCGCGCGTCATCGCGCGCCCGGCCCCCGGTTCGAAGCGTCCTGCCATGCGGTCAGGCTACTGGTCGGAGGAGAACCTGACCGCGCCCGCGGGGAGAACCGCGTCGCACCACACCCGCGCACCGTCCCTGAGCTCGTTGTCCTCCCCGACGACCGCGCCGTCGCCGACGACCACGCCGGACAGGACCGTACGGGCGCCTATGCGCGCGCCTTCGCCGACGAGCGAGCCGGAGATCACCGCGCCCGCGCCCACCACGGCGCCCGCGAGCACCGTGCTGCCGTCGATGCGCGCGCCCTCGCCCACCACGGCGCCCTCGCCGACGACCGTGCCGCCGGTCAGCTTCGCGCCGGCCGCCACGCGCGCGGACGGCAGGACCAGCCGGTCGCCGCGCCGGCCGGGCACCGCCGGGGACGGAGCCCGGCCGAGCACCAGGTCGGCGGAGCCGCGCACGAAGGCGTGCGGGGTGCCGAGGTCCAGCCAGTACGTGGAGTCGACCATGCCCTGCAGGTGGGCGCCGGAACGCAGCAGCTCCGGGAACGTCTCGCGTTCGACGGAGACGGGCCGGCCGGCGGGGATCGCGTCGATGACCGAGCGGCGGAAGACGTATGCGCCGGCGTTGATCTGGTCGGTGACGATCTGCTCCGGCGTCTGCGGCTTCTCCAGGAAGGCCGTGACGCGTCCGGTGTCGTCCGTCGGCACGAGGCCGAAGGCGCGCGGGTCGTCCACGCGGGTGAGGTGGAGGGAGACGTCCGCGCCGGTCGCGCGGTGCGTGCCGACCAGGGCCCCGATGTCGAGGCCGGTGAGGATGTCGCCGTTGAAGACGAGCACGGGGTCGTCGGGCCCGGACGTCAGCCGGGAGGCGACGTTGCGGATCGCGCCGCCGGTGCCGAGCGGCTCCTCCTCGGTCACGTACTCCAGGTGGAGTCCGAGCGCCGAGCCGTCGCCGAAGTACGGCTCGAACACCTCGGCCAGGTAGGAGGTGGCGAGCACGATGTGCTCGACGCCTGCGGACCGCGCCCGCGCCAACTGGTGGGTCAGGAAGGGGACACCGGCCGCGGGGACCATCGGCTTCGGTGTGCGGACGGTGAGCGGACGCAGCCGGGTGCCCTTGCCTCCGACCAGGAGAATCGCTTCTGGAGCCTGGTTCACTGCGGTCTCTGCTTCCTGCTGGGGCCGGGCGCGGTCGCTGGTTGGACCGGCCAGTTTATGCAGTGGGTGCGGCGGTCTCGACGCGCACGGCCCCGGGCCGGCTGTCATCGGCCCTGGTATTTGGCCGATGCCGTACGGGCGGTGCCGAGCCTGCCGTAGAGCTTGCCGCCGGGGCAGTCGGTGAGGTACCCGTCGCGGTGTCCGGCGATGGCGTTGAGGGAGACCTTCGCGCCTTCCGCGTACTTGCCGCTGCCTCCGGAGGTGAGTGTGACCTTGCCCTTCGGATTGACGCCGTACAGGCCGAGCTTCCATGCCGTCAGTTTGGCGACCGCGGTCACGGCGGCTCCCGGCGGATTGGACGAACTGTACGAGCCGAGGACGGCGATTCCGGTGCTGTTGGCGTTGAAGCCGAGGGTATGGGCGCCCTGCACCGGCTTGGCCACGCCTCCTGCCCGCCCCTCGTAGATGTTTCCGCACTTGTCGACGGCGAAGTTGTAGCCGATGTCGCGCCAGCCGGTGCTCTCGACGTGGTAGCGGTAGATGGCGCGGAGAACGGCGGGCGCCTGCTGGCAGGTGTAGTTGTTGCCGGTGTCGCTGTGGTGCACGAAGGCGGCCTGCACGGAGTCCGTGTAGACGAAACCCGGCTCCCGCAGGCTCTCGTCCGCGCCCCATCCCTTGCGGGTGATGATGCGCGGGCGGGGCCCGATGTAGGGCCTGGCCGTCAGGGTGTCGAAGACGAGGTCGCCCGCCGCGGCCGCCTCCGTCTCCGTGTCCTGCCGGTCGAGCGCCGGGATCTCCAGTCCGCCGGCCGGGGCGCGCCCTTCGGAGCCCTCGGTCCCGGGGCCGGAGGTGACGGAGCCGGTGCCCTCGGGGTCGTCACCGGGATCGACGAGGTGGAGGTGCATGCCGTCCGGCAGCCGGCCCGCCCGGCCGTCGGCCTGCGTCACGCGCACCTCCACGCCGTCGGACGCGCCGACCCACAGGGGCACCGTGGCTCCGCGCACCCGGTCCGAGTTGCTCTCCGCGGTGCCGGGGTCCGCGGCGTGGTCCTCGTTGTGGGTCTCGACCTCCTGCCAGGCCGACCAGGTCCGCGAGACGATGTCGCGGGTGCGGATCTCGACGGTGCCGTCCAGTACGGCGGACCCGTCGTCCCAGACGATGCCGACCAGGGAGAACGGCTCCACGTCCTGGGGCGGCAGGCCCTGGACCGCGGCCCTCGGCGTGCGGTCGGCGGGTGCTGTGCCGAGCGGCCGCAGCGGCAGGGACCGCGTGCTGCCGGGCACGTCCGGCACGTCACCCGGGGACGTGGCGAGCGCGCCGGAGGTGAGCGAGAGCGGAAGGACGAGCGCGGCCGCGCACGCCACGGTGATCGAAGATGCAAGGTATCCACGCATGGCAGAAATCCTGGGACGGGCGCACGGCGACCGCCTGCCGGGAAAACCGGCCCCGCGCCCGGCCGACCGGAGGACCCCGTTCACCGGTACGGAGGCCCCGCCGGACGCCCCGGCGTACGCTTGCGCGGGTGAACGCCAGCGACCGTACCCCTGCCGACCTGCTGCGATCCGCGCTCGCCGCGGACCCCGCACGCCCCTTGGTCACCTTCTACGACGATGCCACCGGTGAGCGCGTGGAATTGTCCGTCGCGACCTTCGCCAATTGGGTGGCCAAGACCGCCAATCTCCTCCAGGGGGAACTCGCCGCCGAACCGGGCGAACGCCTGGCGCTGTTGCTGCCCGCGCACTGGCAGACCGCCGTGTGGCTGCTGGCCTGTTCGTCGGTGGGCGTCGTCGCGGATGTGGGCGGCGATCCGGCCGGCGCGGACCACGTGGTCGCGGGCCCGGGGCAGTTCGACGCCGGGCTCGCGTGCCGGGGCGAGCGGATCGCGCTGTCGCTGGAACCGCTCGGCCGTCGCTTCCCTGTCCCGCCGGCCGGTTACGCCGACTACGCGGTGGAGGTGCCCAGTCAGGGCGACCGCTTCGCCCCCTACGCGCCGGTGGACCCGGACGAGGCCGCCCTCGCGGTGGGCGGTCTCGAGCTGACCGGCGCCGAACTCGTCGAGCGGGCGCGCGCGGACGCGGACCGGCTCGGGCTCGGCCCGGGCTCCCGGCTGCTGTCGGGCCTGCCGTACGACACCTGGGAGGGACTGTCCGCCGGGCTGTTCGCTCCGCTGGTGGCCGGTGGCTCCGTCGTACTGTGCCGCAACCTGGGTGAGTTGTCCGAGGACGGGCTGGCGAAGCGGATCGAGAGCGAGCGGGTCACCGGCACCGCGGTATGACGAGCCGCTGAAGTCCACTCAAGTGGCGCACACCCGGGCCGAGCCCTCCCGGCCCGGGCGTCAACTCCGATGGATGATCGGCGACAAGCGTGTTTCCACGCACAACCAAGCGCCGGGTTCAGCGGTCTAGCCGGGTGTCCCGGCGGCCCAGCGCGCCGCCGATGCCATGAAGGATGGACGACCACGTGACGGACAAGGCTGGTACGCCCGCCGAACCGGACGGCCCGACCGGGGACGGGGCCGAGCCGTCGGACGCTGCCGCCACGGACGCGGGCTCCCGCCCGGACGCCGCTGCCGGGGCTCCGGAGGGCGCGGACGGCGGTTCCGGGACCGCGGGCGAGGATGCGGGCTCCGGGACCGCGGGCGCGCGCGCGGACGCCGGCTCCGGGGCCAACCGCAGGCGGCACGTGCTGCGTTGGGCCGCGCTCGGCACGTCGGCCGCGGTGCTCGCCGCCGCGGGCGCCGGCTGGTGGCTCTACCACAAGCTCGACGGCAACATCACCACCGACACCTCGGCCGCGGCGGAGCTGGAGGCGTACGAGAAGGAGCGCCCCAGCGCGCTCGTCACCGGCGCGCAGAACATCCTGCTGCTCGGCTCCGACACCCGGGAGGGCGAGGGCAACGACCGGTACGGCAAGGACGCGCACAACAGCCAGCGCTCCGACACCACGATCCTGCTGCACATCGCCGGGGACCGGCAGAGCGTGACCGCCATGTCCGTCCCGCGCGACCTGATGGTCACGATCCCCAGCTGCGGCAGGCCCGGCGGCAAGCGGACCCGGGAGCAGATCGCGCAGTTCAACTGGGCGTTCCAGTTCGGCGGCGCGGCCTGCACCATCCGTACGGTCGAGAAGTTCACCGGAATCCGCGTCGACCACCACATGGTGATCGATTTCCGGGGCTTCAAGGACATGGTCGAGGCGGTGGACGGCGTCGAGGTGTGCCTGACCGAGCCGATCGACGACAAGGCCGCACGGCTCAAACTGCCCGCGGGCCGCCAGACGCTGCGCGGCGAGGAGGCTCTCGGGTTCGTACGGGCGCGGAAGACGCTGGGGAACGGCAGCGACACCGAGCGCATGGAGCGCCAGCAGCAGTTCCTCGGCGCGCTGGTCAAGAAGGTGCAGAGCAACGGTGTGCTGCTCAATCCGACCCGGCTCTACCCGGTGCTGGACGCGGCGACCAAGTCCGTCACCACGGACGCCGGACTCGACTCGCTCAAGGACCTTTACGACCTGACCCGGGCACTTCGCAACGTACCGACGGAAAAGGTGCAGTTCCTGACTGTTCCGCGCAAGCCCTACCGTCTCGATCCGAACAGGGACGAGCTGGTGCAGCCGACGGCAAGTGAACTTTTCGAGCAGCTCAGGAAGGACGCCGATGTCCGGGTCGTGCCCGAGCGGAGGACGGACCGGGACACGGGCGGCGACGCCAGCCCCGCTCCGACGCCGACCTTCCCGGGAACCAACGCGGCCGAGGGAATGTGTGAGTAAAGCAATGGCCAAACGAAGACCGCAGCTCAGGCGGATTGGGCGGAATGCCCGCTTGTAAGGGACGTGGAATTTGTCACGGGCGTCGCTCCCAGTTGAACTGGGCGGATAGTGTGACGCGATCCGGTGCACCCGACCCCGTGTCGCGCACTGCTGGATCGAAGGACCGAGCGCCTGCCGGGGGCGGCGCGTCGCGTGGCACCGACGGAGGACTCAAACAACCGTGGATGCACAAGGCCGTGGACGGGCGGACGAGATCGACCCCGCCGACCAGTGGGTCATGAACCCGCAAACCGGCAACTACGAACTGCGACTGGACCAATCCGCACCGCATTCACCAGCCTCCCGCACCGGAGCCGCGGGCGCAAGAAGGTCTCGCCGCTCCGCCGAGCCCGCCGAGACGGCGACGCCGGCGGCCGGCACCGCCACCCGCCGCAGGTCGGCCGCCCCGGCCCCCGAGGTACCCGGTCAGCGCAGCCGCCGCGGCGGCGACGCCTCGGGCCGTATCCCGCAGCAGCAGACCGGCCGCCGCAAGCGCAAGCAGCCGACGTCGCGCAAGAAGAAGGTCCTGCTGTGGACCGGGGGCACCATGGCCTTCGTACTCGTCGGTGCCTCGGCCGGCGCGTACTACCTGTACCAGCGACTCGACGGCAACATTTCCTCCATCGACGTCGGCGACGCGGCCAACGGCGGCGCCTTGGACGAGGGACCGCTCAACATCCTGGTCATCGGCAACGATGTACGCACCGGCGAGGGCAACGAGAGCTACGGCGACAAGGACAACGTCACCGGGCACGCCGACACCACGATCCTCTTTCACGTCTCGGAGGACCGCACCAACGCGACCGCCATGAGCATTCCTCGGGACCTCAAGATCGAAATCCCGGACTGCCCCACCAAGCAGGCCGATGGCTCCACCAAGGTCATCCCCGGCTCGACGGGCACCACCAGGTTCAACGAGTCCCTCGGCGTGAACGGCCGTGATCCGGGCTGCACCATGCGTACGGTCAAGGAGATAACGGGAGTGGAGGTCGACCACTTCATGATGGTCGACTTCAACGCGGTCAAGACGCTGTCCACCGCGGTCGGAGGCGTGGAGGTCTGCCTGAACAAGCCCATCCACGACAAGGACTACTCCAAGCTCGATCTCCCGGCCGGGAAGCAGAAAATCCAGGGCGAGGTCGCCCTCGCCTTCCTCCGCAACCGGCACGGTCTCGCCAACGAGAGTGACCTGGACCGGATCAAGCAGCAGCAGCAGTTCGTCGCGTCCATGATCCGCCAGTTGAAGAAGGAAACGCTGGGTAGTCCCACGAAGATGCTCGATGTCGCGGACGCGGCGACCAAGGCCCTCACGGTGGACACGGGGATAGGCAAAGCCGAGAAGCTGGTGGCTCTCGCCAAGGAGCTCGGCAAGATCGACCTGAAGAACATCTCCTTCATGACCGTGCCTGTGGTCGACAACCCCGATGAGCCGGAAGGCCAGAAGGCGACCGTCGTCCCGGACCCGGTCAAGGCCCCGCAGGTCTTCAGCATGATCCAGAACGACGTCTCCTTCACCGAGGTGGAGAAGAAGGAGAAGGAGAAGGAACAGGCCGCCAAGGACAAGCAGGCCGAGCTCCTCAAGGGGCCGAGGGCCGACGCGTCCGACGTACGCGTCGACGTCCTCAACGGCGGCGGTCCCGGGGGCTCCGCGCAGAAGACTCTGGACTGGTTGCAGAACTCCCAGGGCGTGCTCAAGTCCAGCAAGAAGGGCAACGCCGAGGCCAAGGTCGCCAAGACTCAGCTGGAGTACGCGCCCAACCAGGCCGACCAGGCGCGCAAGCTCGCGGACTTGATGGGTCTGCCGGCATCGGCGCTCAAGCCGGGTACGGAGGACGCGGAGGACCTGGAGGCGATGACGCTGACGCTCGGGCCCGATTTCAAGGGCGCGGGGGTGCCCATCGTCGGTCCGCAGAAGCCGCCGAAAGTGGACAAGGTAGAAGCCGACAAACAGGTGTGCGCGGGCTCGTAACAGAACGGGGGGGCATGGGAAGCAGCACGGTGGGCGGGGAGAGAACGAGCGCGGGCGTCCGGGACGCGGCGGCGCGGGGCTGGGACGACAGCCTTTACGAAGACACGGCCGGGCGCGTACCGGGGGCCCGTACGGCCCCCGACGACGAGCAGGACCGAGGAAGCGAGCGGGACTCGGCGGCGGAGGGCTCCGGCCTGGACCGCCACCGGACGCCCGCCCGGCGAGCGAAACGCGGCAAACGCTGCATACTGCGCGGGATCACGCTGACCCTGTCCGTGATCGTCCTCGGTACGGCGGGGGCGGGGTACCTGTACTACGAGCACCTCAACAGCAACATCCGCAAGGGCGAACGCAGTTCGGCAAATTCCGACGTGAAGAAGTCGGCTCCGAACGCGGCGGGGCAGACCCCGCTGAACGTCCTGCTGATCGGCTCCGACAGCAGAAACTCCAGCGAGAACCTCGAATTGGGCGGCTCCAGGAAGAGTGTCGGAGCGCCTCCGCTCGCGGACGTGCAGATGCTGCTGCACGTCTCGGCCGACCGCAAGAACGCCTCGGTGGTCTCCATCCCGCGTGACACCAAGGTCGACATACCCGCGTGCACCGACCCCAAGACCGGGGACAAGTACGTCGCCACGCGGGACCTGATCAACACCACGCTCGGACGCGGCGGCCCCGGCTGCACCCTCGCCACCTGGCAGGAGCTCACCGGCGTCTACATCGACCACTGGATGATGGTCGACTTCGCCGGCGTGGTGGACATGGCGGACGCGATCGGCGGCGCCGAAATCTGCGTCAACCACAACGTGTACGACGGCCCCAAGCCCGGTGTGCCCGGCGGCTCGGGCCTCAGGCTGACCAAGGGCTCGCACGAGATCCAGGGCGTCAAGGCCCTCCAGTGGCTGCGCACACGGCACGCCTTCGAGAGCGACTTCGGCCGCTCCGAGGCCCAGCACATGTACATGAACTCGGTGATCCGCAAGCTCAAGGACCAGAACGCCTTCACCGACGGCGGCCGGCTCATGGACCTGGCCGAGACAGCCACCAAGGCCCTCCAGGTCTCCGAGGAGATCGGCACGGTCAGGAAGCTGTTCGACCTCGGCATGACCCTCAAGGACGTGCCGACCGACCGGATCGCGATGCTCACCATGCCGCGCATCCCCGACCCGGCCAACCCGAAGAACCACGTGCTGCCCGCGCCGGGCGAGGCCGAGCGGCTCTGGGAGATGCTGCGCGATGACGTCCCGGTGGACGGCAAGGCCCCGACGTCGAAGCCGAAGACGCCGGCCGCGCCGAAGGACCCGGCCGCCGACCCCGCCGACATCGGCGTCATGGTCCGCAACGGCACAGGGGCCGACGGGCCGGCCACGTACGAGCGGGCCGCCGCCGTCACGGGCGTGCTGGCGCAGAAGGGGTTCACCGGAGCGCAGGTGGACTCGACTCCCGACCCGCAGAAGCGCACGCAGGTGCTGTTCCCGAGCGCCGACCTCGAGGGCGACGCGCATGCGGTCGCCAAGGCGCTCGGAGTGCCCACCAGTGCGGTGAAGAGGTCGACGGACGTCTCGGGCGTGACCCTGGTGGTCGGCTCCGACTGGCGGGCCGGGAACACCTTCCCCAAGTCCGAGCCGGCCTCGGGGCCGCCGAAGAACACCGAGACGGTGATGGGCGACGACAGGGACGCGTGCATGGACATCTACGCGCCGTACCGCTTCTGAGTCCCCGCGCTCATGACGGAAGCCGGTCCCCCCAAGGGCGGACCGGCTTCCGGCGTACTGCGCGGGTGGGTCAGACCTTCATGGTCTTCACCGACGGGCGGCGGCTCGCGATGACCTTCTTCGCCAGCGAGCGAGGGCTCGTCAGGAAGCCGTACCCCCACGCCATGTGCATCGTGGCCAGCGCGACGGGGATCTGCACCCGGGCCTTCAGGGACAGGCCCTTGCCGGCGGGAACCGAGCCGGCCGTGATCGCGGCCAGGTAGCCGCCGGGCACGACGAGGGCCCACGGGGTGACGGCCGCGCCCAGGACCAGGCCGGCGGCGATCGCGCACAGCGCGGTCGGGGCGGCGAGGTAGCGCAGGTTGATGGAGCCCTCGTGGTAGCGGGCGACGACGTGGCGCCAGCGGCCGTAGTCCTTGTACTGCTTGGCGAGCGCCCGCACGGACGGCCGGGGGCGGTAGCGCACCCTCAGCTCCGGCGAGAACCAGATCAGTCCGCCCGCCTCGCGGATGCGGAAGTTCAGCTCCCAGTCCTGGGCGCGGATGAACTCCTCGTTGTACCCGCCCTGCTGCTCCAGGGCCTCGCGGCGGAAGACGCCCAGGTACACCGTCTCGGCCTCGCCCGCCGCGCCGCCGGTGTGGAAGGCGGCGTTGCCCACCCCTATCCGCGACGTCATGGCGGCGGCGACCGCGTCCTCCCAGGCGTTCTCGCCCTCGGCGTGCATGATGCCGCCGACGTTCTGAGCGCCGGTCTCCTCCAGGAGACGGACCGCGGTCGCGATGTAGTTCGGCGACAGCATGCCGTGGCCGTCGACGCGCACCACGATCGGATGGCGGGAGGCCCTGATGGCGGCGTTCAGCGCGGCGGGGGTGCGACCCGTCGGGTTCGGCACGGTGTGGACCCGGGGGTCCTCCCGTACGAGCTCGGCGGCGATCTCGTCGGTGCGGTCCGTGGACGGTCCGAGCGCGATCACCACCTCCATCTCACCGTCGTAGTCCTGCTCGAGGATGTGACGGACCGAGTTGCGCAGGTGCCGTTCCTCGTTGAGGACCGGCATGATCACGGAGACAGCGGGCGTGGCGTTCATCGCCCGCCACGTTACCGCGAACGGGGGACGCCCAGGCGCGGCGGCCGGTGTCGCAGATCGTATGGGCCTACGGTTGCTCAGCATCCCCTGTCGTCGCGGAGGTGTCCCCTTGCCCCGACCGCCCCGCCCCCCTCGCCCGGCACAGATCCCGGCTCGCCCGGCACCGATCGCGGCGAGGCAGGTCAGACGGCGTCCGGCCGCGCGACCGGCCCGACCGGTCCGACGTGCGAAGCCGCGCTGGGGGGTGCGGGTGGTGACGTCGCTCTCGATGCTGGTGCTCGGGGTCGGAGGGGTCGGGCACGCGGTGGTGACGAGCCTCGGCACCGGGATCGAGCGGGTCGACCCGTTCCTCGACATGAAGAACCGCCCCGATGCCAGCAACGGCATGAACATCCTGGTCGTCGGCACCGACGGCAGGCAGAAGATCACGCGCGAGCAGAAGAAGAAGTACCGGCTCGGCGGCACGGGCTGTCGCTGCACCGACACGATCATGCTGGTGCACCTCTCGGAGGACTGGGAGCGCGCGAGCGTGGTGAGCCTGCCGCGGGACAGCTATGCCGAGATCCCCGAGTACACCGACGCCACCACCGGCAAGCACCACAAGTCTCACCCGGTGAAGCTGAACGCCGCGTACTCCAAGGGCGGTCCGGCGCTGACGGTGCGCTCGGTGGAGCACATGACCAAGGTGAAGATCCACCACTATCTGGAGATCGACTTCACCAGCTTCATGAAGACCGTGGACGCGGTCGGCGGCGTGGAGATCTGCACCGCCCGCCCGATGAAGGACTCGCACACCGGCCTGACCCTGCCCGTCGGGACGCACAAGCTGAACGGGGGCCAGGCCCTGCAGTACGTGCGCTCCCGCCACATCGACGGGGCGGCGGACCTCGGGCGCATGCAGCGCCAGCAGCGGTTCCTGGCGGCCCTCGTCCAACGGGCGACCAGCAGCGGGGTGCTGCTGAACCCGGTGAAGTTCCGCCAGGTCACCTCGGCGATGGTCGGCTCCGTGCGGGCCGACAAGGGCTTCGGCCCCGAGCAGATGCTCGCGCTGGGCAGGGCGATGCGGGGCTTCACGCCGGCCTCCTCGGAGTTCACCTCGGTGCCCATCGGTGATGTGGGCCACCTCGTGAAGGGCGTCGGCTCCACGGTGAAGTGGGACCCGGTGCAGTCCAAGAAGCTGTTCCAGCTGCTGCGGGACGACAAGCCACTGGCCCCGCACCGCCCCAAGCGCCCGAGCGCGGTGCCGGTCGACGTCTCGCCGCAGCAGATCCGGGTGCAGGTCTACAACGGCACCCGGGTCCACGGCCTCGGCGACCGGGTCGACAAGGCCCTGCGCGGCACCGGCTTCCGCACCACCCAGGCCCCGCTCGACACCGGGAAGGGCCAGGTGCGGCGCACCTATGTGACGTACGACCCGCGCTGGGACCGGTCGGCGAAGTCGCTCCGGGCGGCTCTGCCGGGCTGCGAACTGCGGCCCGTCAAGAATCAAGGGCCGACGCTGCGGGTGGTGGCGGGCGCCGACTACAAGGGCGTCACGCCGGTACGGGCGGAGGACGCGTACCAGGGCGAGTTCGGTGCGGTCACGGGCGATCAGGTGGTGTGCCCGTAGCGGTGTCGCGCGCCGCGTCGGTCTCCGTGCGCGACCGCCGCTCTGGTGTCCTCGCGCCGTCAGTCCTCCGTGCGCGGCCCGCCGCCTCCGGCGACCTCTCCCTCAGTCCTCCATGCCCTCCGCGGCCCGCTTCTCCCGCAGCTCCTTGATCGCGCGGCGCCTGGCCAGCCGGTGGGTGCGCCGGATCTGCGCCTCCTGGTAGCGCCGCTGGTCCCGCTCGGTCTCCGGGAGCACCGGAGGCACGGGCCGCGGCTTGCCGTCCGCGTCGACCGCGGCGAAGACGAGGTAGGCGCTGCCGACCTGGGTCGCGGGCGTCGACTCGTTCCAGCGCTCGGCGAGGACGCGTACGCCGACCTCCATCGAGGACCGGCCCGTCCAGTTGACCTGGGCCTTCACATGGACCAGGTCGCCGACCCTGACCGGCTCCAGGAACACCATCTCGTCCATGGAGGCGGTGACCGCCGGGCCGCCGGAGTGCCGGCCCGCGACGGCGCCCGCGGCGTCGTCCACCAGCTTCATAATCACGCCGCCGTGCACGGTACCGAGGAGATTCGTGTCACTGCCGGTCATGATGTGGCTGAGCGTGGTACGAGACGCCGAAGTGGGCTTGCCCGGAATTTCGTCCTCCGGGCGCTGGGCCTGATCTGTCATGCCCTCCACCATATGCCGGGGCCGCAATGCATCAGGTTCGCTACAGCCGGGGTGTGATGTCCCACCCGCCCTGTCGGCGCCCCGGGCCGCACCGGCACACTGTTCCGCATGAACGACTGGCCCGAAGGATGGACCGACGACGGCGGCACGAGGCGTGGCTACGGGCGTGGCAGCGCCGGTGAACAGCCCGAAGGTGCGCGCGTGATGCGCCATGTCCAGCGCCCGGCCGCACCTCAGCGCGGCTCGGTGCCCCCGCAGCAGCGCGGCTACGACCAGGGCTATGCCGAGCCCGGGTACGACAGCGGCTACAACACGGGCCAGGTCTACGGCACCCCCGGCGGAGGCGGCCGTATCCCGCCGCAGCAGGGCGGCCCGTACCGGCAGCCCGGACCGGCCCCGGACTGGCGTCGCCGGTTCAAGGTCGGCTCGGTCGTGGTGCTGGTGGCGGTGCTCGGCACGGCGATCGGCACGTACTTCTGGGCCGACTCCAAGGTGCGGCGCGAGGTCGACCTCTCCAAGGTGATCGAGCGCCCGCAGGAGGGCGACTGCACGACGTACTTGATCGTCGGTTCGGACAGCCGTGAGGGCATGACGGCCGAGGAGAAGAAGAAGCTGCACACCGGCTCCGCCGAGGGCAAGCGCACGGACTCGATGATGATCCTCGCGGCCTGCGGCAGCGGGAACACGATGGTGTCCCTGCCGCGTGACTCGGACGTGGAGATACCCACCTTCGTGGGCTCGGAGTCGGGCAAGACGTTCCAGGGCGCGGGCCGGCGGGTGAAGTTGAACGCCGCGTACGCGGAGGACGGGCCCGAGCTGCTGGTGCGCACGGTCGAGCACAACACCGGTCTGCGCATCGACCACTACGCCGAGATCGGCTTCGCGGGCTTCGCGAACATCGTGGACGCGCTCGGCGGTGTCGAGATGAACATCGAGAAGGGCTTCAAGGACAAGAAGTCCGGCGCCGACTTCCAGGCGGGCAAGCAGACGCTCGACGGCGAGCAGGCCCTGGCGTACGTCCGCACGCGGTACGCGTTCGCGGAGTCGGACCTGGCGCGCACCAAGAACCAGCAGAAGTTCCTGTCGGCGATGGCGAACCAGGCGGCGACGCCGGGCACGATCCTCAACCCGTTCAAGCTGTACCCGACGATGGGCGCGGGCCTGGACACCCTGATCGTGGACAAGGACATGTCCCTGTGGGACCTGGGCGAGATGTTCTTCGCGATGAAGGGCATCACGGACGGCAGCGGTACGTCGCTGAACATGCCGACGTCGGGCAGCCGCGGCGGGAACCTGGTCTGGGACAAGGCGAAGGTGCGGCAGCTGGTGCAGCAGATCCAGAACGACGAGAAGGTCACCGTGACCGACAAGTGACGCCCCATGAGAGGCCCGCCGCGCTCGCACGGCGGGCCTTCGTGGAGGTGTGGCACCTGCTGTACGGCACGCCCGGCGGTGGCGAACAGGCCATGACGGCGCGGAGGTGCATGGAGTTCCCCGGTATCCCTGGACCGGTCGTCGAGGCGTCGCCGATGAGTTTTCGCGGGGTAGGGCGTCTACTGGGACGAGAGGCATGACGACTGGCGTGGAGGCCGGCATGAGGAAGATCATCGCGCAGCTGTTCATCTCGCTCGACGGTGTCGTGGAGGCACCCGACCAGTGGCACTTCCCCTACTTCAACGACGAGATGGGCGCCGCCGTCGACTCCGTCCTCGGTAAGGCCGACACCTTGATCCTGGGGCGCAGGACCTACGACAGCTTCGCCGGTGCCTGGCCCGAGCGGGAGGCGGCCGGTGGGGAGGACGCGCACTTCGCCAAGATCCTCGGTGACGCCCGGAAGATCGTCGTGTCGCGGCAGCAGCTGGAATTCACCTGGCGGAACTCCGAGTTGGTCAAGGGCGACCTCGTCGAGGCGGTCACCGCGCTGAAGAAGGAGCCGGGCGACAGCGCCATCGCGATGAGCGGTTCCGTCTCCGTCGTCCGGCAGTTGCTGGCCGCGGGGCTGCTGGACCAGCTGCAGCTGCTGGTGCACCCGATCGCCGTCCGCAAGGGCATGCGCCTCTTCGACGAGGGCGACACTCCGATCCCCCTGAAGCTGCTCTCCTCCGAGACCTTCGAGACGGGTGTGCTGCACCTCTTCTACGCCCCCGCCGAGCAGCCGGGCGAGGGCTCGGACGAGGACGCCAAGTCCCACCTCCCGCAGGACGAGGGCTAGCGGGACCGGACACGCCGACGGCCCCGGCGCGTTGCCGGGGCCGTCGTCCGTTGGCAGCGGGTCACGGCAGGTTGCGCGCCATCACGATGCGCTGGACCTGGTTCGTGCCCTCGTAGATCTGCGTGATCTTGGCGTCGCGCATCATCCGCTCGACCGGGTAGTCACGGGTGTAGCCGTAACCGCCGAGCAGCTGGACCGCGTCCGTGGTGACCTCCATCGCCACGTCGGAGGCGAAGCACTTCGCCGCCGCGCCCTGGAAGGTCAGGTCGGCATCGCCGCGCTCGGACTTGGCGGCGGCCGCGTAGGTCAGCTGCCGAGCGGCCTCGATCTTCATCGCCATGTCCGCGAGCATGAACTGGATGCCCTGGAAGTCCGCGATCGGCTTGCCGAACTGCTTGCGCTCCTTGACGTAGCCCTTGGCGTAGTCGAGCGCGCCCTGCGCGATGCCGAGCGCCTGGGCCGCGATCGTGATGCGGGTGTGGTCCAGGGTCTTCATCGCCGTCGCGAAGCCCGTACCCTCCGCGCCGATCATGCGGTCCGCGGGGATGCGGACGTTGTCGAGGTAGACCTCGCGCGTCGGCGAGCCCTTGATGCCGAGCTTCTTCTCGGGCGCGCCGAAGGACACGCCCTCGTCGGACTTCTCGACGACGAACGCGGAGATGCCCTTGGAGCGCTTCTCGGGGTCGGTGACGGCCATGACCGTGTAGTAGTCGGAGACGCCGGCGTTGGTGATCCAGCGCTTCACGCCGTTGAGGACGTAGAAGTCGCCGTCGCGCACCGCCCTGGTCTTCATGCCGGCCGCGTCCGAGCCCGCGTCAGGCTCGGAGAGGCAGTAGGAGAACATCGCGTCGCCCTTGGCGAGCGGGCCCAGGTACTTCTTCTTCAGCTCCTCGGAGCCGGAGAGGATCACGGGGAGCGAGCCCAGCTTGTTCACCGCGGGGATCAGGGACGAGGACGCGCAGGCGCGGGCCACCTCCTCGATCACGATGACCGTGGCGAGCGCGTCGGCACCCGCGCCGCCGTACGTCTCCGGTACGTGCACGGCGTGCAGGTCGGCGGCGACGAGCGCGTCGAGCGCCTCCTGCGGGAAGCGCGCCTCCTCGTCGACGGCGGCGGCGAACGGCTCGATCTTCGCCTCGGCGAGGGAGCGGACCGTTGCGCGGAGCATGTCGTGCTCTTCGGACGGGCGGTACAGATCGAAATCGGCCGATCCAGCCAAGGTCTCTCACTCCCCAAGAGCTAACTACCGTTAAGTAACCCAATTTTAGACGCCGAGGGCGACCGTGGCCTACGTGAGTTTGCCGACAGCGCGGTGATCCGGCGACGGGGGGACCGCCGGCCCGGCCGATATGCTCGGGCGCGGACCTTCGCCCGCATCAGCACTGGAGCTTCCGTATGGCCCTCAAGATCACGGTGATCGGCACCGGCTACCTCGGTGCCACGCACGCCGCGGCAATGGCGGAGCTGGGATTCGAGGTCCTCGGGCTGGACGTCGTCCCGGAGAAGATCGAGATGCTGGCGGCGGGGCGCGTGCCGATGTACGAGCCCGGTCTCGAGGAGCTGCTGCGCAAGCACGTCGCCGGGATCGAGGGCTCGACCGGGCGGCTGCGGTTCACCACGTCGTGGGAGGAGGTCGGCGAGTTCGGCGACGTCCACTTCGTGTGCGTGAACACGCCGCAGAAGCACGGCGAGTACGCCTGTGACATGTCCTACGTCGACGCGGCCTTCGCCTCCCTCGCCCCCCGGCTGACCCGTCCCGCCCTGGTCGTCGGCAAGTCCACGGTGCCCGTCGGCAGCGCCGACCGGCTGGCGGCCCTGCTCGACGAGCGGGCCCCGGGCGACGTGGAGCTGGCGTGGAACCCGGAGTTCCTGCGCGAGGGCTTCGCCGTCGACGACACCCTGCACCCCGACCGCATCGTCGTCGGCGTGCGCAGCGAAGCCGCCGAGAAGCTGCTCCGCGAGGTCTACGCGACGCCCGTCGCCGAGGGCTCGCCCTTCGTCGTGACCGACTTCCCCACCGCCGAACTCGTCAAGACCGCCGCCAACTCCTTCCTCGCGACCAAGATCTCCTTCATCAACGCCATGGCCGAGGTCTGCGAGGCCGCCGGCGGTGACGTGGCGAAGCTGGCGGAGGCCATCGGGCACGACGAGCGCATCGGGAGGAAGTTCCTGCGGGCCGGTGTCGGCTTCGGCGGCGGCTGCCTGCCCAAGGACATCCGGGCGTTCATGGCGCGCGCCGGCGAGCTGGGCGCGGACCAGGCGCTGACCTTCCTGCGGGAGGTCGACTCCATCAACATGCGCCGCCGCGGCCACATGGTCGAGCTGGCCCGGGAGGCCGTCGGCGGCACCTCGTTCCTCGGCAAGCGGGTGGCGGTGCTGGGCGCCACCTTCAAGCCCGACAGCGACGACGTCCGCGACTCCCCCGCCCTCAACGTCGCCGGCCAGATCCACCTCCAGGGCGGCCAGGTCACCGTCTACGACCCCAAGGGCATGGACAACGCCCGTCGGCTCTTCCCCACGCTGGGCTACGCCGACTCGGCGCTGGAGGCGGTGCGCGGCGCGGACGTGGTGCTGCACCTGACCGAGTGGCGCGAGTTCCGCGACCTCGACCCGGTGGAGCTGGGGGCGGTCGTGACGACCCCGATCCTCCTGGACGGCCGCAACGCCCTCGACCCCGACCAGTGGCGCGACGCCGGCTGGACGTACCGCGCCATGGGCCGCCCGCGGGCCTGACCGGGTCCGGGGGCGAGCCTCGCGCCCGCAGCGCGGCGGGCGCGAGCCGCGCCCAGTCGGCCCACGCCCGCTGCACAGCGCGCGGGCTGAGCCCCCGTCAGTTCATGCGCCGAGTACGGCGGGCGCGGGCCTGACCCCCGTCACTCCGCACCTGCGCGGCGCGCGCGGTACGTGCGCATCTTGGTGCGGGCGCCGCACACCGCCATGGAGCACCAGCGGCTGCGGGCCGCCGGGCTGCGGTCGTAATACGCCCACTGGCAGTCCTCGGCCTCGCACGCCTTGAGCCGCAGCCATGTGCCGTCCGCCGCCCCCGCCGCGACCGCCTCGGCGACGCGCGTGAGCAGGGTCGTCGGTCCCGACGGGCGCAGCGCGGCCTCGCCGGACGGGGACACCGTGACGCGCAGGGGCGCGTCGGCGAGAAGGGCGTCGAGTGCCGTCGACGTCCCGTGGCCCGCGTGGGCCAGGCACGCCTCGCGCAGCGCCTCGCGCAGGACGCGGGCCGCGGGGACGTCCTGCGGCGTGAGGGCGAATCGCGCAAGAGCCTCCCGCGTCTCCAGGCTGTCCGCACCGCTCTCGACGTCCAGCGTGTTGACCAGGGCCTCGATCAGCGCGAGGCCGCCGGGTGCGGGGGGCCTGTCATTCATGCTTGCGACGTTACCCCCTATGCGGGACCATGCAGTAACCGTTACCGGTTGAAGGCGCATAGAGGTAACATCGAGGAGGAAGCATGAGCATCGCGAAACTCGGAGCCGTCGTCCTGGACTGTCCCGACCCGGTCGCGCTCGGGCGCTTCTACGCCGAGCTGCTCGGCGGGGAGATCGAGGACGACGGCGAGGGCTGGGTCGACCTGAAGGGTGTGCCGGGCGCGCCCCTCGCCTTTCAGCTGTCGCCCGGACACGTGCCGCCGAAGTGGCCGTCGCCCACGGAGTCGCAGCAGTTCCACCTCGACGTGACCGTCGAGGACATGGACGCGGCGGAGGAGCAGGTCCTGGCGATCGGCGCGACCGTGCTGGACGCGGCGGACCGCAAGCGGACCTGGCGGGTGTACGCGGACCCGGCCGGGCACCCGTTCTGTCTCTGCGCCTGCTGAGTCCGGAGTCCTCTGCGTCCGTTTCGTACGGCGTCGGGCCCCGGTTCGTCGGCCCGTGCCGTACGCCGGCCGTGGCACAAGACCCCACCCGTCGCGGCGGAGGGTGCGTTCGGAGGTGCGCCGCCGAGCGGCGGCGCGCCCCCGTCCGTCATTCCCCGTCGAGCTGGTCGATCGTCGCGTGGGACGGGCCGCGCCGGTCCTGGAGATCGCGGGCCACGGCCTCGGCGGCGCGCAGCACGCGGACCGCGTTCTTCCAGGTCAGCTTGGCCAGGTCGGCGTCCGACCAGCCGCGGCCGAGCAGCTCCGCGATCAGGTTGGGGTAGCCCGCCACGTCGTCGAGGCCGGCCGGAGTGAAGGCCGTCCCGTCGAAGTCGCCGCCGATGCCGATGTGGTCGATGCCGGCGACCTCGCGCATGTGGTCGAGGTGGTCCGCGACCGTCGCCGCGGTCGCGACCGGCCTCGGGTGCGCGGCCTCGAAGGCCTTGTGGATCTTCATCGCCTGGGGTGTGGTGTCCAAGTGGTGCAGCCCGTGCGCCCGCATGTTCTCGTCCGCGGCCCGGGTCCACTCGACCGCCGCGGGCAGGATGAACTTCGGGACGAAGGTGGCCATCGCGACGCCCCCGTTGGCGGGCAGCAGGGCCAGCACGTCGTCGGGGACGTTGCGGGGGTGGTCGCAGATCGCGCGGGACGAGGAATGCGAGAAGACCACCGGCGCCGCCGAGGTGGCGAGCGCGTCGCGCATCGTCGTCGCGGCGACGTGCGAGAGGTCGACGAGCATGCCGAGGCGGTTCATCTCGCGGACGACCTCGTGGCCGAACGGGGACAGGCCGCCCACACCCGGCTCGTCGGTCGCCGAGTCCGCCCACGCGACGTTGTCGTTGTGCGTGAGCGTCATGTAGCGCACGCCCAGCGCGTACAGGGCGCGCAGTGTGGCGAGGGAGTTGTTGATGGAGTGGCCGCCCTCGGCGCCCATCAGGGAGGCGATACGGCCCTCCGCGCGGGCGATCTCCATGTCCTCGGCGCTGAGCGCCCGCACGAGGTCCGCCGGGTAGCGGGTGATCAGCTCGTCGACGACGTCGATCTGCTCCAGCGTGGCGCTGACCGCCTCGTCGCCCGCCATGTCGCTGCGCACGTACACGGACCAGAACTGCGCGCCGACGCAGCCGGCGCGCAGCCGCGGGATGTCGGTGTGCAGGCGGCCCGTCTGGTCACCGGCGATGTCCATCCGGTCCAGGTCGTACCGGACGCGCTCGCGCAGCGCCCACGGCAGGTCGTTGTGGCCGTCGACGACGGGGTGGGCGGCGAGCAGCTCCCGCGCCCGGCGGAGGTGGTCGGTGGGGGTGTCCATGGGCTGTTACTTCCCGAAGCCGAAGGACTCCGCACCTCCGACCCTGGCGCGCAGCCGCTTGCCCTTCTCCGTGGCCTGGTCGTTCAGCTCCTGCTGGAACTCGCGCATCCGGCCGAGCAGCTCCTCGTCCTGCGTGGCGAGGATGCGGGCGGCCAGCAGGCCGGCGTTGCGCGCGCCGCCGACCGAGACGGTGGCGACGGGGACGCCGGCCGGCATCTGCACGATCGACAGCAGCGAGTCCATGCCGTCCAGGTACTTCAGCGGAACGGGGACACCGATGACGGGCAGCGGGGTGACGGAGGCGAGCATGCCCGGCAGGTGGGCCGCACCCCCGGCGCCCGCGATGATCGCCTTGAGCCCCCGGCCGGCGGCTTCCTCACCGTACGCGATCATCTCGCGGGGCATGCGGTGTGCGGAGACAACGTCGACCTCGTACTCGATCTCGAACTCGTCGAGGGCCTGCGCGGCCAGTTCCATGACGGGCCAGTCGGAGTCGGATCCCATGACGATGCCGACGACGGGGCTCATGCTGCTCACTCGGTGATCGTTCCTCGCAGGTAGCCGGCGGCGTGGCGGGCGCGCTCGAGCACGTCGTCCAGGTCGTCGCCGTAAGTGTTGACGTGCCCCACCTTGCGGCCGGGCTTCACGTCCTTGCCATACATATGGATCTTCAGCTGCGGGTCCCGCGCCATGCAGTGCAGATAGGCCGCGTACATGTCGGGGTAGTCGCCACCGAGAACATTGCACATCACGGTCCACGTGGCACGCGGGCGCGGGTCGCCGAGCGGCAGGTCGAGCACGGCGCGGACGTGGTTGGCGAACTGCGAGGTGACCGCGCCGTCCTGGGTCCAGTGGCCGGAGTTGTGCGGGCGCATCGCGAGCTCGTTGACGAGCAGCCGCCCGTCCGTCGTCTCGAACAGCTCGACAGCGAGATGGCCGACGACGCCGAGCTCCGTGGCGATACGCAGCGCCAGCTGCTGCGCCTCGCCGGCCAGCTCGTCCGACAGGCCGGGGGCGGGCGCGATCACCGTGTCGCAGACGCCGTCGACCTGCTGCGACTCGACGACGGGGTAGGCGACGGCCTGGCCGTGCGGGGAGCGGACGATGTTCGCCGCGAGCTCGCGGACGAAGTCGACCTTCTCCTCGGCGAGGACCGGCACACCGGCCTTGAAGGGGGCCTCGGCGTCCGCCTGCGTACGGACGAACCACACGCCCTTGCCGTCGTAGCCGCCCTGCACGGTCTTGAGAATGATCGGGAAGCCCGCGCCCTCCTCGGCGAACGCGGCCGCGTCGGCGGGATCCGTCACGATGCGGTGGCGTGGGCAGGGCGCGCCGATCTCCATGAGCTTCGCGCGCATCACGCCCTTGTTCTGGGCGTGCACCAGCGCCTCGGAGCCCGGCCGGACGGGGATGCCGTCGGCCTCCAGGGCTCGCAGGTGCTCGTAGGGCACGTGCTCGTGGTCGAACGTGATCACGTCGCAGCCGCGCGCGAACGCACGGAGGGTGTCCAGGTCGCGGTAGTCGCCGATGACGACATCGCTGACGACCTGGGCCGCCGAGTCCTGGGCAGTGTCACTGAGGAGCTTGAATTTCAGGCCGAGGGGGATACCCGCCTCGTGGGTCATGCGGGCGAGCTGACCGCCGCCGACCATGCCGACTACCGGGAACGTCACCCCTTCAGGGTATCCGCCGAGCCGACCGGCCCTGTCCGCCGTATGTTCCGACAACCGGTGTAGCGGCCGTCACACCCTTCTCAGGACTCCCGGGCGGCCCGGGGAGCCGCTGGTTAGCATGGCGGTGTCGACGCTGCCGCTCGACGCTGCCGATCCGATGAGGCTGATCCCCCCATGAGTGAACGAGGCGGAGGACTGCGCGGGCAGGTGCGGCAGCTCGCGCGTGAGGTCGCCAAGTTCGGCGCGGTGGGCGGCGCGGGCGTGTTCGTCAACCTCGGGGTCTTCAACCTGGTGCGGAGCACGACCGAGATCCCGGTCGTCCGGGCGTCGATCATCGCCACGCTCGTCGCGATCTGCTTCAACTACCTGGGTTTCCGCCACTTCACCTACCGTGACCGCGACCGGAGCGGCCGGACCCGGGAGCTCACGCTGTTCCTGGCGTTCAGCGGGGTCGGCCTGGTGATCGAGCACGGCATCCTGTACGCGGCGACGTACGGCTTCGGCTGGAACACCACGCTGCAGAACAACCTGTTCAAGTTCCTCGGCATCGGGATAGCGACGCTGTTCCGGTTCTGGTCGTACCGCACCTGGGTCTTCCGGGCGCTGCCCGTGCAGCAGCCCGGGGCGCTCGTGGAGCGGCGGCCGGCGCGGAGCGGGCAGGAGCCCGTGGCGGACCCGGTGCCGGACCGCGTCGCCCGCTGACCCCCGGCCGCGTCGCCGCACCGTCCGGCCCCGGCTCACCGTCCGATCCGGCTCACCGTCCGGCCGCGTCGCCGCACCGTCCGGCCCCGGCTCACCGTCCGATCCGGCTCACCGTCCGGCCGCGTCACCGCACCGTCGGTCTGCCCTCGTCCTTGCGGTTGCGCGCGACCCTGCTCAGGAACAGGGCGAAGACCGGCGGGTGCAGCTGGAGCAGTTCCAGCCTGCCGCCGTCCGCCTCCGCGAGGTCCCGTGCCACGGCCAGGCCGATGCCCGTGGAGTTGCGGCCGCTGATGGTCCGCTCGAAAATGCGGGCCCCGAGGTCCGCCGGGACGCCGGGCCCCTCGTCCGTCACCTCGACGACGGCCTGGTTGCCGGTCACCCGAGTCCGTACCGCGACCGTGCCGCCGCCGTGCATGAGCGAGTTCTCGATGAGCGCGGCGAGCACCTGGGCGACCGCGCCCGGGGTGCCGACGGCCCGCATGTCGCGCCGCCCGGAGTGGACGATCGCGCGGCCCGCGCTGCGGTAGGCCGGGCGCCACTCCTCCAGTTGCTGCTTGACGACCTCGTCGAGGTCGAAGGCGACGGCGGAACCGATCCGGGGGTCGCGCGAGTTGGTCAGGAGCCGCTGCACGACGTCGGTGAGCCGCTCGACCTGGTTCAGCGCGATGCTCGCCTCCTCCTTCACGGTCTCGGGATCGTCGGTGACCGTGATCTCCTCCAGCCGCATCGACAGCGCGGTCAACGGGGTGCGCAGCTGGTGGGAGGCGTCCGCGGCGAGCCTGCGCTCCGCGGTGAGCATGCGGGCGATCCGCTCGGCGCTGGCGTCCAGGACGTCGGCGACCCGGTCCAGTTCGGGGACGCCGTAGCGCCGGTGGCGGGGCCGGGGGTCGCCGGAGCCGAGTCTCTCGGCGGTCTCGGCGAGATCGGTGAGGGGCGCGGCGAGCCGGTTTCCCTGCCGTACCGCGAGCAGGACGGCCGCGACGACGGCGACCAGCGCGACGGCGCCGATGATCAGCAGCGACCGGCCGACCTCGCGCGTCACCACCGAGCGGGACTCCTCCACGGTGACCGTGAAGTTCCGCTCGCCCTCGGCGGTGCCGCGGATGACGCTGCCGCCGGGACGCTTGCCGATCTCGATGGGGTCGCGGCCCGCGATGCGGATCACGGCGTAGCGGGTGACATCGCCCTGCTGGGCGATGATGTCCGGATTGACCGGCTCGCCGCCGACCAGCCTGCTGTCGACGATGCTGGCCAGACGCAGCGCCTCCGAGTCCACGCTCTCCTGCGCGCTGCTGCTGATGGTGCGGGTCTCGACGAGGACCAGCGAGACGCCGAAGACGGCGATGACGACGAGCACCACGGCGAGCGTGGAGTTGATCAGACGGCGGCGCATGGTGTCTGCGGGTCAGGACTCATGGAGTCTTGCGTATCAGGATTTCTCGAAACGGAAGCCGACGCCGCGCACGGTCGCGATGTACCGGGGGTTGGCCGCGTCGTCGCCGAGCTTCTTGCGCAGCCAGGAGATGTGCATGTCCAGGGTCTTGGTCGACGACCACCAGGTGGTGTCCCAGACCTCGCGCATCAGCTGGTCGCGGGTGACGACCCGGCCGGCGTCGCGCACGAGGACGCGCAGCAGGTCGAACTCCTTGGCGGTGAGCTGGAGCTCCTCCTCGCCCATCCAGGCGCGGTGCGACTCGACGTCGATCCGCACGCCGTGCGTCGCGGGGGCGGGCGCGGGCTCGGTGGCGCCGCGCCGGAGCAGGGCCCGGACCCGGGCGAGCAGTTCGGCGAGGCGGAATGGCTTGGTGACGTAGTCGTCGGCGCCCGCGTCGAGACCGACCACGGTGTCCACCTCGTCGGCGCGCGCGGTCAGCACCAGGATCGGCACGGTGTGCCCGTCGGCGCGCAGCCGCCGGGCGACCTCCAGGCCGTCCATGCCGGGCAGTCCGAGGTCGAGCACGACGAGATCGACCCCGCCCGCGAGTCCTGCGTCGAGCGCGCTCGGACCGTCCTCGCGCACCTCCACCTCGTAGCCCTCGCGGCGCAGGGCTCGGGCCAGTGGCTCGGAGATGGATGCGTCGTCCTCGGCGAGCAGTACACGGGTCATGAAGGTGATGGTAGTCCGCATGGAGCAGCCGCCGGGGCGTGATCCACAAGGGCTCCGACTCAGGGATGCGATCCTGGTTGCGACCTTCGATTCAGGGCAGATGGTTCCCTGTTCGCCTGTGATCCATCTCTCAAGTCCTTCCATATGCCACACTGTCGTGCCGTATGGTGGCGAGACGCCTGAAGTAGCGACTGGGGACCTTTGGCATCACCCGTGTGCCAAAGGTCTCAATTCTGCAAAGGGTTGTTCTGCCGCCTTGACGGCAGCGAGAAGTGACCTCACCGGGCGCGTCCCCGCTCACGAAGCGCCGCGTCCCGAGCAAGCAAGGATCGACATGGCGTCCAGCCTGACGAGGGACTCGGCCAGTAACGCTGGCTACGAGAAGACGTTCCTCGGCCACCCCCGCGGTCTGGCCAATCTCTTCATGACCGAGATGTGGGAGCGCTACAGCTTCTACGGCATGCGGGCTCTGCTCGTTCTCTACCTGTCGGCCTCCGTGGCCAAGGGCGGACTCGGCTTCGACACGGCTACCGCCGTCGCCATCTACTCCGTCTACAACGCCATGGTCTACCTGCTCGCCCTGCCGGGCGGCTGGTTCGGTGACCGGCTGTGGGGCGCGCGGAAGACCGTGGCGGTCTCGGGCACGATCATCATGATCGGCCACTTCATGCTGGCGCTGCCCATGCAGGTCTCGTTCTTCATCGGCCTGGCGCTCATCGCCGCCGGTTCCGGACTGCTCAAGGCCAACATCTCGACGATGGTCGGCCACCTCTACCGGGACAAGAACGACCCGCGCCGTGACGGCGGCTTCACGATCTTCTACATGGGCATCAACCTCGGTGCTTTTGTCGCCCCGCTGACCATCGGTTACGTGGGCGAGAAGATCAACTGGCACTACGGCTTCGCCATGGCCGGTATCGGCATGGCCTTCGGTCTCGCCTTCTTCTTCCTGGGCTTCCGCAACCTGGCCCCGGAGTCCAGCCGGGTGCCCGCCCCGCTGTCCGACGCCGAGCGCGCCGGCATCATCAAGAAGGCCCTGATCTGGCTCGCCGTCGCGGCCGCCGCCTACGGCGTCGTGGGCCTCTCGGGCTCGTTCAGCATCGACTGGGTGCTGTGGCCGCTGACCATCCTGGGTCTCGTCCTGCCCGCCTGGTACCTGTTCCGCGTCAAGCGCGACCCCGACCTGGAGCCCGTCGAGCGCTCCCGGATGTCGGCGTACGTCTGGTTCTTCGTCGCCGCCGCCGTCTTCTGGGGCATCTACGACCAGACCGGTTCCACGCTGAGCCTGTTCGCCGACAACAACACCTCGGGCACCCTGTTCGGCTTCGACTTCCCGGCCAGCTGGTTCCAGTCGCTGAACCCGCTGTACGTGATGGCGCTCGCCCCGGTCTTCGCGTGGCTGTGGGTCGCCCTGGCCCGCCGCTCCAAGGAGCCGAGCACGCTGGTCAAGTTCACGCAGGGCCTGGTGCTCATCGGCGCCTCGTTCTTCGTGATGATGCTGGCCCAGGCCGCCTCCGCGGGCGGTGTCATGGTCACCCCGCTGTGGCTGTGCTCCGTGTACCTGATCCAGACCGTGGGTGAGCTGACCCTCTCCCCGGTCGGCCTGTCGCTGACGACGAAGCTGGCGCCCGCCAAGTACGCGTCCCAGATGATGGGTGTCTGGTTCCTGGCCGTCACCGCCGGCGACTCGGTCATCGCCCTGCTCCAGCTGCTGGGCGCGCCGACGGACACCGAGTGGTGGTTCGCCAGCCAGGGTGCGCTCGCGGTGCTCGCGGGTGTCGCGATCTTCATGTACCGCAGGAAGGTGCAGCCGCTCATGGGCGGCGTGCACTGACACGCCCCGTACGCGCACGGAGGGCCGCCGCACCGATTCGGTGCGGCGGCCCTCCGTCGTTCAGCGGGCGCCGCGCAGGCGTTGCCACGGCGTGAACGTGAACACCGCGCCGCCCAGCAGGATCACCGTGCCGGCCACCAGGCCCAGGGCGTGCAGGGTCGCGGTGTCCTCGGCGCCGGTCTGGGCCAGGCCGCCGCTCGTGCCGCCCCCGCCGCTGGTGCCGCCGCCCGCGGAGCCACCGGTGGAGCCGCCGCCGGCCGCTCCGCCCGGCTGGGCCGAGGTGTCGAGTTCGAGGGAGAACGGCACGTCGGCCGGCGGGGTGCAGGTCGTGGTCGTGCCGAGCGCCTTGACCGTGAGGACGCCGGGACTCAGCGTCGTCCGGCCCGTGGCACCGGGTTTGTACGTGCCCGTCAGGTCGGGGATCTCGATCGGGTCGCCCGCCTTGATGGGCTCCTTGTTCGTCGGCCCCTCGACATGGACGAAGCCCTTGTCGGCGCCGCCGAGTTTCACCTCCATGGACGGCTTGACCGAGTCCTTGGGGATGTCGGCCGGGCTGTCCATGACGGACTTCGAGAACTTCACGGTGATGCCGTAGTCGCCGCCGTTCTTCTCGGCGTTGATACGCACCGGGGAGACGGCGTTCTTGTCGCCGATGGGGGTCTTGCACTCGTACGCGACCTGGACCTCCTTGCCCTCGAAGTCCGTCTGGCCACCGCCTCCGCCGCCGGACGTACCGCCGGAGCCGCCCGACGTACCGCCGGAGCCGCCCGACGTACCGCCGGAGCCGCCGGAGTCTCCGCCGCTCGTGGTGCCGCCGGAGCTCGTTCCGCCCGAACTCGTTCCGCCGTTCGTCGTCCCGCCGGAGGTCGTGCCACCGGAGGTCGTGCCGCCGGAGCTCGTGCCGCCCGATGTCGAGCCGCTGCCGTCCGACACCGTGATCGTCGCTCCGACCTGGACCGTCTCCTTCGGCGCGCACGTGGTGTCCGTCGGGATCGGCTTCGAGACGTTGATGGCGTACGGCCCCGGTGTCAGCGTGACCTCGCCCGCCTTCTCCAGCTTCAGCGTGCCCTTCATCTCGGGCAGCACCATGGGGCTGTTCTTGGGGATCGGCGGGTTCTGCCGGGGGCCCTCCATCGCCAGTTCGCCCGTGGCGGCGCCACCGAGGGTGATCGTGCCGGTCGGTTTGACCGTGTCCTTCTCCAGATCCAGGACGTCCGGGTTCTTGGAGGCGGCCTGGACCGTCTTCCAGATCACCTCGACCTGGTCGCCCACCTTGGCCTCCGCCGGCGCGGTGATCTGCACCGTGGTCGTGCCCTGGACGGGTGGCAGGCCGGAGATCGG
The DNA here is from genome assembly GCF_046506645.1 of Streptomyces sp. 5K101. Taxonomy (NCBI): domain Bacteria; kingdom Bacillati; phylum Actinomycetota; class Actinomycetes; order Kitasatosporales; family Streptomycetaceae; genus Streptomyces; species Streptomyces sp. 5K101. The sequence continues at coordinate 53,145 of NZ_JBKFFO010000027.1, forward strand.
CGGCGGAATGCATTCCGTCGCGTACGAGACCTCGGCGGCCTGTGCGGGGCTCGCGGCCAGCAGGATCCCCGCGCCGCCGAGCATCAACGCGATCCCGGCCGCGCTCATCCTCCGTTGCGTACTCACGAATGTCCCTTCGTCGTGGGCCGGTCGGTCCGGTTCTCTGACGGTGCGGAGTCAGCGGTGCACCACGGCGGGGCCGCCGTGGTGGTCGAGGGGGCGGCAGGCGGATGGGCCCGGCCGGTGCGGCGGGCGTGCCGCGAGCCCGGCGGCCGGACGCGGTCGACGACCGCCATGCCGATGCGGAACAGCGCCGTGGGCACCACCAGTGCCAGCAGGACCCAGAAGACGGTCACGCCCCAGGGCCGGCCGACGCCCCAGGGCTGCTCGGCGACGACCTTGCCGCCGTACTTCACCGAGACCGCGTAGTCGCCGTGGGCACCTGCCGCGAGCTGGACGGGCAGTTCGATCCGCGCCTTCTCCCCCGGCTTGATCGTGCCGCGCCACTGCTGCTCCTCCCACTGGGGCGCGAACACCCCGTGGGCCGTGCCGACCTGGAAGACGGGGTCCTTCACGGGCGTCGTGCCGAGATTGCCGACGGTGAACTCGAGCGTGCGGGAGGGCGGTGCGCCGAAGAGGACCAGCAGGCCCGATGCGCCCCGCAGACCGGTGGGGGTGAGGACGGCGAGGCGGCCGTCGCCGGTCTGCTCGGGAAGCGGTGCGGTGGGGTGGCCCGCGACGACGAACTCCGCGTCCACCACCCGCTGTTCACCCGTCACCGTGGCGACGTGCACGACACAGGGGCACGGCTCGGGCGGCTCGGCGACCGGCAGCTTCTTCTCGAAGGCGCCCTCGGAGTCGGTGGTGACCGCGCGTCCGTCGGCGTTGGCGCAGGAGTTGGTGCCGCCGATGACACCCGTGCCGGGCGACGACTTTCCACAGATCAGCAGGATCAGCAGGGTCTTCGCCGGCCACCCGGCACCGCTGACGGTGAGGTCCCCGCCCTTGCCGGCCTGGGACGCGGACAGCTCGACGGTCGGCGTGGGCACGGTCGACGCACCGAGCGCGGGGGCGGCGAGGGCGGGGGCGGCGGGCAGGATCAGGAGCAGGGCGGCCAACAGGGCGGTGGGCACGGCACGTTGCATGGTCAGGCTCCTGCTCCCGCCGGTCGGCGTTCGGGGTCGGTACGGCCACGGCGGCGGCGCAGCACGCGGCGTCCGAGGACCAGGGCCGCCGTCACCGCGCTCGTCAGCAGCGCCGCCGGCGCCGGCCCGGCCGCGAACGTCCGCGAGGCGGTCGCCTCGGCCCGCACGGCTCCCGGCGCGCTCGCCGTCACGCGGATGTCCACCGCGTCCAGGCGCGGCGGGTCGGACCAGGGTTCGGAAAGGGTGACCCGGCGGCCCGGGGGCAGTTCGGCCCGTACGCGGGCGGGGCGGCTGAGGACCTCGCCGAACAGCCCGTCCGCGCGGAACGCCACACGTGGCCTCAGCGGCGTGGTGCCCCTGTTGACGAGGGCGTAGCGGATCGAGCCCTCCTCGTACGACACGTCCTCGACGGTGAGGGCGGCCAACAGGGGCCCCTGCACCCGCAGATGGAGCAGTACCGGTTCCTCGCGCCCGGCGCCGGACGCCGTGATCGTCGCCGTCTGCCCGCCCAGCGGGGTGGTCGCGGGGAGGGTGACGGTGAAGGGGACCTCCGCACGGGTGCGGGCGGGGACGGTGACCGTACGGGCGGCGAGCGCGATCCACGGCCCGGCCGCGTGGGCCCGCAGGCGCAGGGTGAGCGGCTCGGCGGCCCGGTTGCTCACCGCGAGCCGGTCCTCCAGGACGGCGCCGGGCGCACCCTCCAGGTACAGGTACGCGCGGTCCGGCGCCCATGCCCCGGACGCCGCGGTCGCGGGAGGTACGGTGGACGCCGCCGTCGCGGGGGGTGCTTCCGACGCCGCCGTCCCCGGAGGTCCGGCGGACGGAGCTGCGGCAGCAGGTGCAGCGGACGGTGCGGCCGCAAGCGCCACCGGAGGTGCCGCCGGGACGAGTGGCGGCGCCGCCGTGAGCGCGAGGACGAGCGCGAGCGCGGCCCGCACGGTCAGCCCGCGGCCCGGCCGCCGCCGCGCCGGGTCAGCCACAGGACTCCCGCGGCACCGGTGAGCAGCACCGTCCCGCCGAGCGTGCCGAGCGCCATGGCAGAGTCCAGCGGGCCCGTCCTCGGGAGCTGCGAGGACGCGGACGCCGGACCGCCCGCCGCCGTGACGTCGAGTTCCAGTGACGGTCCCGGGTTGTTGCGCGGCGTGCACGTGGTCGTCGTGCCGAGCGCCTTGATCGTCAGCACGCCCGCGGTGAAGGTGACCTTGCCGCTCCTGCGCGGCGTGTAGGTGCCCGACAGATCGTTGATCTTGATGGGCGTCTCGGCGGGGATGGCCGCGGCGTTGGCCGGACCCGACACCCGCACCTCTCCGGGGTCCGCGCCGCCCACCTCGATGACCGCGCTCGGGTTCATCGCGCCCTTGCCCAGCTCGATCGGGCTGGACGAGACGCCCTTGCGGAAGGACATCGTGAGCCGGTAGGCGCTGCCGCTCTTCTCGGCTCTGATGTCGATCGGCGAGACCGCGCCCTTGGGGCCGATCGGGGTCCGGCACTGGTAGTCGACGTCGACGACGGCGGCCTGCGCGGCGGGGGCGGCGATCAGCACCGCCGAGCCCGCCACGGCGGCTGCCGCCGCGAGAGCTGTCCGCTTGCGGTTCCGGTACGACACCTCGGTTCCCCTCGTGCGCACATGGACTGACGCCGTTACTGACGGCACATCAGATCGGGGGGCTCAAGGTACGCCGGGGGCCCTGGGGAGGGAAGACAAAGAGCACGCCGTATCGGCGTGCTCCACAAGAGATGCGGCTACGGCCCGCGAACGCTCACGCGGGCGCGGCGAGTTCGGCCCAGACCGTCTTCCCCGGTGAACCGGGCCTCCGCACAACTCCCCAGTCGAGGCAGAGTCGTTGGACGATGAACATTCCGTGACCACCGGGCCGTCCCGCGCGGTGCGGGGTGCGCGGCGCGGGCTGGCCCGTGCCGCGGTCGGTGACCTCCAGGCGCAGGACCTTCCCGTCGCAGCCGATGCGCAGCTCCTCGGGGCCCTCGGCGTGCAGACAGGCGTTGGTGACCAGTTCGGAGACGACGAGCAGCACGTCCTCGGCCGCCGCCCGGCGATCCGCCGTCCCCGCAGGAAGCCAGCCCCAGTCGTGGAGCGCCTGCCGGGTGAAGTCGCGGGCGAGCGGAACGATCCCGCTGGCACTGCCGAGCGCGAGGCTGCGCAGCGCACCGCCGACCGGTGCGCCGGACACGGGCACGGTCGGCGCCGCGGCGGCGGCTCCCGGCTCGGGGCCGAGATCGCCCGGCTGTTCCTGCCGGGTGGTGCTCATCAGCGCTTCACCTCACCGATTCACCGGTTCGCCATGGATTCAGTACGCAGAGTGTCAGACGTTCAACATTCTGCGGGGTTCTCCTGCCCGGCCGAATCGTGACAACACCCCCTGGGTCGGCACGTCATACGTGACGCCGACTACAGGGGCGGACGGCCGGCCCGGACTCAGTCGGACAGGGCCGCTTCGAGGGAGTCGTGCACGGTGAAGACCGCCTCGGCTCCGGTGATCTCGAAAACCCTCGCCACCACGGGCTGCATCCCGGCCAAATGGACCCCTCCCCCACCGGCCTCGGCCTTGAGCCGGGCACTCAGCAGAACATTGAGCCCGGTGGAGTCGCAGAAATCGAGGCGTGAGCAGTCGATCACCAGGCGTACACGACCTCGTCCGATCGCCTCGTCCAAGGGCGCACGCAGCAGGTCGGCGGTGTGGTGATCCAGCTCACCCGCCGGTTGCACAATCTCGCTGCGGCCCTCGGTCCGAACCTCGACCTGAAGCCGGCCCCGACTCACGCTGCCGACCGTCTCGCGGTCCATGCCGTCCCTCTTCGCCGTGTCGTTCGCTGCGTCGTCCACCGTTTCGTGCCACACGTCACACGCCACCCCCTGGGCGGCGCCGGGCACCCGTCGAACCCTACGCCCTCCCCGCGTCCACCGGTACCCGAACTACCCCGCAATGCGGACATACATGACATACGCCACTTGCCATCGTCCCCGCCGAGCCGGTAGGGCTAGTAAGGACACACCCGACACGGCCGGCTTTGGAGGCGCCGCTCACCGCAGCAGCATGCATGGCATCGGCAGCCATATGCCGAGAACGATGGAGGAGACCATGTCACCCCGGCTCGACGCACCGCGTACCCCCGACGCGCCGTCGGCACACCCCGCCCGTACGACCGCTCACGACCCCGCCGGGACCGGCGACGCCGCCGCGACCGACGCAGCGCAGGCAGCCGCCGCGACCGACGCGGCGGTCGAGGCCGCCGACGCGGTCGAGGCCGCCGCCACTGAGGCCGCAGCCTCGGCTGCAGGACAGCACCCCACGGGCCTGGAGGAAGACCTTCCGGATCTGCCGGCGATTCCGCCCTTCGACGAGGTGGACTCGCTGGACGCGCGAGCGCTGTCGAAGACGCTCTTCGAGCGGCTCACGGTCCTCGAAGAGGGCACGCACGAGTACGCCTACGTCCGCAACACGCTGGTCGAACTCAACCTGGCCCTGGTCAAGTTCGCCGCCTCACGGTTCCGCACGCGCAGCGAACCGATGGAGGACATCATCCAGGTCGGCACCATCGGCCTGATCAAGGCGATCGACCGGTTCGAACTCACGCGGGGCGTCGAGTTCCCGACGTTCGCGATGCCGACCATCATCGGCGAGATCAAGCGCTTCTTCCGGGACACGTCCTGGTCGGTGCGGGTGCCGCGGCGGCTGCAGGAACTGCGGCTGGAGCTCGCGAAGGCCGGTGACGAGCTCTCCCAGCAGCTGGACCGCACGCCCACCGTCGGCGAACTCGCCGAACGCCTCGGCATCAGCCGGGACGAGGTCGTCGAGGGCATGGCGGCGACCAACGCGTACACCGCGAGCTCGCTGGACGCCCAGCCCGAGGAGGACGACACCGAGGGCGCGCTCGCCGACCGCATCGGCTACGAGGACCACGGCCTCGAAGGCATCGAGTACGTCGAGTCGCTCAAGCCGATGATCGCGGGACTCCCGCAGCGGGACCGCGAGATCCTCAGCCTGCGGTTCGTGGCGAACATGACGCAGTCCGAGATCGGCGAGGAGCTCGGCATCTCGCAGATGCACGTGTCCAGGCTGCTCACGAAGACGCTGGTGAAGCTGCGCAAGGGGCTCACTCTGGAGGAGTGAACCTTTGGAGGAGGAGTCCGTTACGGGGCGGCGGGGGGTTCCAGCGCGGCCGTCACCGCCGCCTCCGCGTGCAGCCGCGTCGTCGGGAACACCGGCACTGGGCTGTCGCCCGCCCCGATCAGCAGCTCGATCTCCGTGCAGCCCAGGACGACGCCCTGTGCGCCCGCCGAGACGAGTTCGCCGATGACCCGCCGGTAGGCGGCGCGGGACTCCTCGCGGACGACTCCGAGGCACAACTCCTCGTAGATCACCCGGTGGACGAGGGCGCGACCGGCGGCGTCCGGAGTGCGGACCGTCAGGCCGTGGGAGGCCAGCCGGTCACGGTAGAAGTCCTGCTCCATCGTGAAGGCGGTGCCCAGCAGGCCCACGGTGGTGAGGCCCTTCGCCCGCACGGCCGCGGCGGTGGCGTCCGCGAGGTGCAGCAGCGGCACGCCGACCGCGTCCTCAACCTGGCCCGCGACCTTGTGCATCGTGTTGGTGCAGATCAGCAGCAGGTCCGCGCCCGCCGCCTCCAGACCCTTGGCCGCCTCGGCGAGGATGTCACCGGCCCGCTGCCAGTCGCCGGCGACCTGCAGTGCCTCGATCTCCGCGAAGTCCACGGAATGCAGAACGCACTTGGCGGAGTGCAGCCCGCCGAGCCGTTCCCGTACGAGCTCGTTGAGGAGCCGGTAGTACTCCGCGCTGGATTCCCAGCTCATGCCGCCGATCAGTCCGATGGTTCGCATCGGGTCACTGTCGCATGTCGCGGCCCGAGCGGGCGCGTCCGCCCGTGACACTTGGACCCCGGCTCACGAGAGGACACCCGTCATGCCTCCTGTCATCGCAGTCACCGGAGCGAGCGGACGCGTCGGCGGCCGGGTGGCGGCCAGGCTCTCCGCGGCGGGCGTCGCGACCCGGCTGGTGGGCCGTGATCCGGCCCGGCTGCCCGACCTGCCCGGCGCGGTCGCCGCGCCCCCCGGCCTCGTACGGCGACGGCGACGGCGAGGCGATGCGGCGGGCCCTGGACGGCGCCGACACCCTGGCGATGACCGGCAGGGACGGGGTGCTGCGCGGCCCCGGCCGGGCAAGGGAGGGTGGCCGCCGTCGCCCACGACGACATCGCCGACGCGGCGGCGGCCGTCCTCCTCGACGGGCCCGGTCCGCACGACCGCGCGGTGTACGACCTGACCGGCCCCACCGCGTTCTCCCTCGCCGAGGCCGCGGCCGAACTGACCCGCGCCGCCGGCCGCACCGTGCGCTACCACCCCGAGTCCGAGGACGAGGCCTACGCCTCGCGGGCCGGCTTCGGCGCCGAGGAGTGGGAGGTGACGGGCTGGGTCACCTCGTACGAGGCGATGGGCGCCGGCGAGATGGCCCTGGTCTCGGACGCGGTGCCGCGGCTGACCGGGCACCCGGCGCAGTCGCTGCGCGAGTACCTGGCCGAGCACCCGCGCAGCTACGCGCACCTGCTGCCGTAGCGGACGGCTAGATCCGCTTCCCGGCCCGCCAGACCTCGCGCACCAGCGGCACGCCCGGGCGGTAGGCGAGATGGACGTGGCTCGGGGCGTCCAGCAGGGCGAGGTCCGCGCGGGACCCGGGCGCAAGGCGGCCGACGTCCGTACGGCGCAGGGCCGCCGCGCCGCCCGCCGTGGCGGACCACAGCGCCTCGTCGGGCGTCATCCCCATGTCGCGCACGGCGAGCGCGATGCAGAACGGCATCGAGGACGTGAACGACGAGCCCGGGTTGCAGTCCGTCGACAGCGCGACGGTGGCGCCTGCGTCGATCAGCCGGCGCGCGTCGGGCCACTCGGCGCGGGTGGAGAACTCCGCGCCCGGCAACAGGGTCGCGACGGTCGCGCTGTTGGCGAGGGCGTCGACGTCCGCGTCCGTGAGGTGGGTGCAGTGGTCGGCGGACGCGGCGTCCAGCTCGACGGCGAGCTGCACGCCCGGGCCGTAGCTGAGCTGGTTGGCGTGCACGCGCGGCAGGAGGCCCTTCGCCTTGCCCGCGGTCAGCACCGCACGCGCCTGGTCCCCGTCGAACGCGCCCTTCTCGCAGAACACGTCGACCCAGCGCGCGTGCGGCGCACACGCGTCCAGCATCGCGCCGGTGACGAGGGCGACGTAGGCCGCCGGGTCGTCGGCGTAGTCCGGGGAGACGACGTGCGCGCCGAGGTACGTCACCTCGTCGGTGTGCCGGGCGGCGATCCGCAGCGCCCTGGCCTCGTCCTCGACGGTCAGCCCGTAACCGGACTTGGTCTCGAACGTGGTCGTGCCCTGGCGCAGGGCCTCGTCGAGATACCGGGTGAGATTGGCCTCGAGTTCGTCGTCGCTCGCGGCGCGGGTGGCGGCGACGGTGGTGCGGATGCCGCCGGCGGAGTAGGCCCGGCCGGACATGCGGGCGTTGAACTCCTGGGTGCGGTCGCCCGCGAAGACGAGGTGCGAGTGGGAGTCCACGAAGCCGGGGATGCAGGCGCGGCCGCCGGCGTCGTGCCGCCGGTCGGCGTCGGGCGCGTCCTTGGCGGCCCCGGCCCAGGCGACGCGGTCGCCGTCAATGACGAGCGCGGCGTCCTCGACGAGGCCGAGGGGGGTGCCGTCGCCGAGGGCGGGGTCGTTGGTGACGAGGGTGGCGATGTTGGTGACGAGGGTGGTGGTCATGGGGGTCCTTTCGGGAGGTTTCTTTTCCCCACCCCCCTTCCCGAACCGGGGCAAGCCCCGGGCCCCGCAACGCGCTTCGCGCGGTGGCCTCAATCGCCGGCCGGGCTCTTTTGGAGCCCCGCTGGGGGCACTCCCCTGGCTTCGCCGGGGGGGACCCCCACCCACGGCCGCCAGGCCGTAGGGGGAGATTGAGGCGCGGGGGTCCGGGGGCAGCGCCCCCGGTTCCGGGAAGGGGCGGGGTGGGGGACAAGCAACGTCACGAGCGCAGCGCGGACACCGCCTCCCCCAGCGCCGCCCCCACATCCGGCACCCGCACATGCGCGCCCCCGCGCACCACGCGGCGGCCCCCCACCACCACGTCGCGCACGTCCGCCGCGCCCGCCGCGAAGACCGCCGTCTCCGCGCCCAGGGCCGGCACCGGTCCGGCCGTCCGTACCGAGTCCAGCGTGATCGTGGTGAAGTCCGCGAGCGCACCCTGCTCCAGGCGGCCCGCGTCGGGCCAGCCCAGTGCGGCATGGCCGTCCGCCGTCGCCGCGCGCAGCAGCGCCGCCGCCGTCCAGTGGCCGCGCGTACGCGAACGGAGCCGTTCGTTCAGCTCCATCGCCCGCGCCTCCTCGAACAGGTCGATCACCGCGTGGCTGTCGCTGCCGAGGGACAGCGGCGAGCCGGCGGCCTGGAGCGCGGGGGCGGGTCCGATGCCGTCGGCGAGGTCGCGTTCCGTCGTGGGGCACATGCAGGTGCCCGTCGCCGTGCCGCCCAGCAGCGCGATGTCCTCGTCCGTGAGGTGCGTGTTGTGCACCCCGGTGGTGCGGGGGCCGAGGACGCCGTGGTCGGCGAGCAGCCGGGCCGGTGTCACGCCGTGCGCCGCGAGGCAGGCGTCGTTCTCCGCGGTCTGCTCGGAGAGGTGGACGTGGAGGGGCGCGTTGCGCGCGGACGCCCAGGCGGCGACCGTCGACAACTGCTGCGCGGGGACGGCCCGTACGGAGTGGATCGCCGCTCCGATGCGTACGTGGTCGCCGTCCTTCAGGGCGTCCGCCCGCTCGGCCCAGGCGCCCGCCGTGCCGTCGGAGAAGCGCAGCTGGTGCTCGTTCGGCGGCTCACCGAAGCCTGAGGACAGATAGGCGGTGTCGAGCAGCGTGATGCGGATGCCCGCCTCGGCCGCGGCCGCGATCAGGGCCTCGCCCATGGCGTTCGGATCGGCGTAGGGCGTGCCACCGGGCGCGTGGTGGACGTAGTGGAACTCGCCGACGGCCGTGATCCCGGCGAGCGCCATCTCGGCGTACACCGCGCGGGCCAGCGTGAAGTACGTCTCCGGGGTCAGCCGGGACGCGACCTGGTACATGACCTCGCGCCAGGTCCAGAACGTGCCGCTACCCACCTGGACCGTGCCGCGCAGCGCGCGGTGGAAGGCGTGCGAGTGGGCGTTCGCCAGGCCGGGGACGGTGAGTCCGCGCAGGACCTCCGCTCCCGGCGGCGGAGCATCGACGCCCGTGCGGACGGCCGCGATGGTGCCGTCACGCACGTCCAGGGCCACGCCCGGCTCGACGCGGGTGCCGAGCCAGGCGTGTTCCAGCCAGTAGGTCACCTGCACGCCAGACCCTCCAGTACGTCGGCGAGTGCGATCACCCCGGCCACACAGTCGTCCTCGGACGCGAATTCCGCCGGGGAGTGCGAGACCCCTGTGGGGTTGCGTACGAACAGCATGGCGGTCGGAACGGACGCGGACAGGATTCCGGCGTCGTGTCCGGCGCCCGTGCCGAGGACCGGCACGGCACCGCCGAGGATCCTGTTGAGCTCGTCGCGCAGCGCGTGCTCGAAGTCGATCACTGGGGTGAACGACTCCCGTACGACGGTCAGGTCCACTCCGTCGCGGTCCGCGCGCTCCTTCGCGGCGTGCTCGATCGCCGTGACGACGGTGTCGAGCGCCGCCTGGTCGGGGGCGCGCGAGTCGAGCCAGCCGCGGACGAGGGAGGGGATGGCGTTGACGCCGTTCGGCTCGACGGAGATCTTGCCGAACGTGGCGACGGCGCCCGCGAGTTCCGCCTCACGGCGGGCGGCGAGCACGGTCTCCGCGTACGTCAGCATCGGGTCGCGCCGGTCGACGAGGCGCGTGGTGCCGGCGTGGTTCGCCTCGCCGCGGAAGTCGAAGCGCCACCGGCCGTGCGGCCAGATCGCGGAGGCGATGCCGACCGCGTGGCCCGTCCCCGCGACGGAGCCGCTGTCCAGTGCCGCGAGTGCGCGGCCCTGCTCGACGTGCAGCTCGACGAACGCACCGATGCGGGCGAGCCGTTCGGGATCGGGACCGATGGCGGCCGGGTCGTGTCCGGCGGCCTCCATCGCCTGGGGCAGGCTGATCCCGTCGCCGTCGCGCAGCTCGTACGCGGCCTCCCGCGTCAGCTGCCCGGCGGTGAGCCGGGAGCCGACACAGGCGAGCCCGAACCGGGCGCCCTCCTCGTCACCGAAGTTGGTGACGGCGATCGGCCGGGTGAACTCCACACCCCTGTTACGGAGTTCGTCGAGGGCGGCGAAGGACGACACGACGCCGAGCGGCCCGTCGAAGGCCCCGCCGTCGGGGACGGAGTCGAGGTGCGAGCCGGTGACGACGGCGTCACCCGCCGAGGGGTCGCCGAGCCAGGCCCACTGGTTGCCGTTGCGGTCGGTCTCGTAGGCGAGCCCGCGCGCCTCGGCCTGCGCGCGGAACCATGCGCGGCACTCGCGGTCGGCCTCGGTCCACGCGTAACGGCGGTATCCGCCGGTGTCGGCGTTGCGGCCGATGGGCGCGAGCTCCCGCCACATCTCGTGGAACGACATGGTCACGCCTGGTCGCCTTCGCGCATGGGGATGCGGACGCCCTTGTCGGTGGCGACGGTGTCGGCGATGTCGTAGCCGGCGTCGACGTGACGGATGACGCCCATGCCCGGGTCGTTGGTCAGCACCCGGCGGACCTTCGCCCCCGCCAGCCGGGTGCCGTCCGCGACCCGGGTGCCGTCCGCGACCGTCGCCAG
>NZ_JBKFFO010000028.1:0-59360 GCF_046506645.1 Streptomyces sp. 5K101
AGCGCTCAGGAGCTTGATCACGGCCCTGAGACGGCCCGGTAGGTGTATGACCGCCCCCGGGCGGCGATGAAAGTGCTGGTCAAGGCCACGTACGGCGCAAGCGTCGAGACTTCATCTACTTCTGGCCGATCTACACGGGCACGCCGATCCCGATAGACGACTGGCGCGGCCGGATGTGGCTGGACACATGGGTGTAGCTGCGACGACGACAGGCCCGGCACCGGGAGGTGCCGGGCCCGTCCGGCTCGGAGCAGGAGGCACCGAGGAAACGGAAGAATCGCGGCAGTCCCCTGATTGCCTTCCCCCCGTCACCCCCGTCCCGTAGAGTGCACCCGACTCGCGATCTTGAACGTGTTCAGGATGTGCACTCTGGGGAGGGGGCTGCGGTCATGCGCAGTGGAGCGAAGGTCGCCGTCGTCGGCGGCGTGTTCGCCGTCGTGGCGACGGGCGTCGGCTACGGGGGATGGAACCTCTACAACGGGCTCACCGGTAGCGGCGGGGAGGGTGGTGTCGGCACCCGGTCCGCGGCGAAGGAGACCGGGCCGCCCGGTGCGGACGAGGTCGAGAAGACCGCGAAGGACTTCCTCGCCGCGTGGGCCGCGGGCGACGGGCCGATCGCCGCGCAGCTGACCAACAACGCGGCCGAGGCGGAGCCGTTGCTCACCGGCTATCGCGAGGACGCCCACGTCACCAAGGCCGTGATCAGGCCCGGCGCGGCGACCGGGACGACGGTGCCGTTCACCGTCGAGGCGACCGTGGAGTTCGACGGGGTGTCCAAGCCCTGGTCGTACTCCTCCCGGCTGACGGTGGTCCGCGGGCTCACCACCGGCAGGCCGTTGGTCGACTGGCAGCCGTCCGTCGTGCACCCGCAGCTCACCAAGGGCGCCTCGCTCGCCACGGACACCGCGTCCGCGCCGCCGATCAAGGCGGTCGACAAGCACGGCGTGGAGCTGACCAAGGAGAAGTACCCCTCACTCGGCCCGGTCCTGGACGAGCTGCGCGAGAAGTACGGCGCGCAGGCGGGCGGCAGACCCGGCGTCGAGATGGTCATCACCTCGACGGACGGCAGCGTGCCCGACCAGACCCTGCTCACGCTCACCAAGGGCGAGGAGGGCACGCTCCAGACGTATCTGGACGCGGGCGTGCAGGCGGCCGCCGAGAAGGCGGTGCAGCAGTACGGGACGGCCTCCGTCGTCGCGGTCGAGCCGGGCACCGGCCGGATCCGGGTCGTCGCGAACAGCCCGGCGCAGGGCTTCAACACGGCGTTCGGGGGTGCGCAGGCGCCCGGCTCGACGATGAAGATCGTGACGGCGGCGATGATGCTGGACAGGGGTCTGGTCAGCGGGCCTGGCTCGAAGGTCGAGTGCCCGGCGACGGTCACCTGGGAGCGCAAGTTCCACAACCTGAAGGACTTCTCGCTGGGGACCACCACTCTCCGGCAGGCGTTCGCCCGGTCCTGCAACACGACCTTCATCAAGCCGGTCAAGCCGCTGGGGCAGAGCGCCGGTTCGGCACTGGGCGAGACGGCTCTGAAGTACTTCGGCATCGGCGCCGAATGGCAGACCGGCGTGAAGACCTGGGACGGTGCGGTCCCCGCCTCGACGGGCGCCGAGACGGCGGCCTCGTACATCGGCCAGGGGAGGATCCAGATGAACGTCCTCAACGTCGCGTCCATCGCCGCGACCGTCAAGGGCGGGGAGTTCCGGCAGCCGGTGATCGTCCCGCAGTCGCTCGACGACCGTGAACTGGCCACCGCACAGCAGCTTCCCGCGGGCATGGCGCAGACCCTGCGTCAGTTGATGAGCGCCGGAGCCACGGGCGCAGGCACCGGCGCCCGCGCCATGGCCTCCGTCGGCGGGACCAAGGGCGCCAAGACCGGATCCGCCGAGGTCGACGGCCAGGGCGACTCCAACGCCTGGTTCACCGGATACGCGGACGACCTCGCCGCGGCCGCCGTCGTCGACTCCGGCGGGCACGGCGGCGACGCGGCGGGCACGGTCGTCGCGCGGGTGTTGAACGCCCGCTGACCGTGAGGTGAAACCCGGTCGCATGGCCCGTACAGCCACCGCTAGCGTGCGGGCCATGAGCACTCAGGACACCACAGGCGCCCATCCCCGCTTCGCCGAGGCGCTGCGCGAGCTCGGACTCGACGTCCCCGTACGCCGTTTCCCGGACGCCACCCGCACCGCCGCGCAGGCGGCGGAGGCCGTCGGCTGCGACGTCAGTGAGATCGTCAAGTCGCTGATCTTCGAGGCGGACGGCCGGCCGGTGCTGGTACTGATGGACGGCTCGTCGCGCGTGGACGTCGAGCGGGTCCGTACGGAACTGGGCGCCGAGTCGGTGCGGCGGGCGAACGCCGACCTGGTGCGCGAGACGACGGGGTACGCCATCGGGGGCGTACCGCCGTTCGGTCACCGCACCCGCACACAGGTGCTCGCGGACCGGGGGCTGCTCGACCACGCCGTGGTCTGGGCGGCGGCCGGGACCCCGCACACGGTGTTCCCGCTCGACCCCAAGACGCTCATCGCCCACGCGGGCGGCACGATCGTGGACGTCCGCGAGCGCACGGCGTGACGCTGCTCGTCACCGCCGCGGTGCTCGTCGCGGCGGTCACGCACGCGGGCTGGAACGCCCTGGCGCACGGGATCAAGGACCAGCTCGTCGCGTTCACCCTGATAGCCGGCGGCGCCGCCGTCATGGGCGCGGTCATGGCGTGCTTCGCCCCGGTGCCCGCGGCGGGCGCCTGGCCGTTCCTCGTCGCGTCCGCACTGCTGCACGTCGGCTACCAGGCGCTGCTCATGCGGTCGTTCAGCCTCGGCGACTTCGGGCAGATGTATCCGATCGCGCGCGGCACGGCACCGCTGGTCGTGACGGTCGCGGCCGTGGTGTTCGTCGGCGAGCACCTGGGGGTCTGGCAGGCGGCCGGCGTCGGCGTCGCGTCGGCGGGTCTCGTCGGCGTCGCGCTGTGGGGCATCATCCCCCTGGGCCGAGGGGCCCGGGAGGTGCCCCCAGGCTCCGGCACGCGCCCGCACTGGCCGGCGATCGCGGCCGCGCTCGCGACCGGGCTGTCCATCGCCGCGTACACGGTGGTCGACGGCGTGGGCGTCCGCGCGTCCGGCACACCGGTCGGCTACATCGCCTGGCTGATGATCCTCGAAGGCGTCCTGATCCCGGCCTACGCCGTGTACGCCCGCCGGGGCGCGCTGATCGGCCAGCTGCGGCCGCACGTGGGCCGCGGACTGCTCGGCGCGGCGATGTCGATCGCCGCGTACGGACTGGTGCTGTGGGCCCAGACCCGCGCCCCGCTCGCGCCGATCGCGGCGCTGCGGGAGTCGTCGATCATCGTCGGCGCGGCGATCGGCGCGCTGCTGTTCAAGGAGCGGTTCGGGGCGCCGCGGATCACGGCGGCGTGCCTGATGGTGCTCGGCATCGCCCTGATGCTCAAGGCGGGCTGACCACCGGCGAACCGGGCGGCGTGTCGCCGGCGTCCCTGCCGCCATGGGGACGATCGCACACGGGATACGCCAGCTGCTCCGTTTCGGCCTGCTGGAGGCGCGCTGCTGCGCCTTCGCCGTCGCTCTCGTCGGCGGCATCGCCGTCTCGGGGCAGCTGCCCGACCTGCCCATCGCCCGCTACGACCTGCTGCTGCTCTACGGCATCGCCCTGGCCGTGCTCGCCAGGAAGGTCGGCTGGGACAGCGCCCGCGACACCGCCGTGATCGCGTGCTGCCATCTCGTGGGGCTTCTCTTCGAGCTGGTCAAGGTGCGGATGGGCTCCTGGAGCTATCCGGAGGAGGCGCTGACGAAGATCGGCGGCGTACCGCTGTACGGCGGGTTCATGTACGCGGCCGTGGGCAGTTACCTGTGCCGGGCCTGGCAGCTGTTCGACCTGCGGCTGACCGGCTACCGGCCCCGGGCCATGGCGGTGCTGGCGGCCGCCGTCTACGTGAACTTCTTCAGCCACCACTGGCTGCCCGACGCGCGCTGGGTGCTCGCGGCGCTGCTGCTGTGCGCGACCGCCGGGACGTGGGTGCGGTTCCGGGTGGGCGAGCGCGACCACCGGATGCCGCTGGCCCTGGCGTTCGTGCTGATCGGCTTCTTCCTGTGGGTCGCCGAGAACATCGCGACGTACGCGGGGGCCTGGAGCTATCCGGACCAACTGGGAGGCTGGCAGCCGGTGTCGGTGGCCAAGTTCGGGGCGTGGGCGCTGCTCATCTCGGTCACGTTCGTGCTGACGGCGGGGCCGGCCCGCCTCTCGCTGTCCGGCTCACGCGCGGTCGCCCGGAACCGCAGCTGACGGCGAGCAGGCCGCCGTCCAAGGTCACAGGGCCGAACGCACCGCCCTGATCAGCGCCTGCGCGCGGGGATCGGCCGTCACGCCCTTGCGCATGCCGTTCGTCGCGTAGCCCAGCGCGACGCCCGACTCGGGGTCGGCGAAGCCGAGGGAGCCGCCGCGGCCGGGGTGGCCGAAGGAGCCGGGGCCCAGCAGCGGCGAGGCGGGGCCGTGGAGCATGTAGCCGAGGCCGAAGCGGGTGGAGACCACGAGCACGCGGTCGGGTCCGGCGGACTCCTCGGTGCGGGCCAGGGTGAGGGTGGCCGGGGCGAACAGCCGGGGACCGCCGTCGACCCGGCCGATGGTGGCCGCGTAGAAACGGGCGAGGGCACGGGCGGTGGAGATGCCGTTGGACGCGGGGAGTTCGGCGGCGCGGAAGGCGGGGTCGTTCTCGTCGGGCGCCGGGTCGATGGCGCCGAAGGCGCGGCGGGTCAGGGAGGCGGGGTCCCGGTAGGCCTCGGAGACGGAGCGCTTGGGACGGAGCTTGAGGCCGCCGCCCTGGGCGGTCGCCGGCTCGGCGACGGGACCGAGGCGGCCGACGCGGTGGCTCTCGTCGGCGGGCAGGCCGATCCAGAAGTCGAGGCCGAGCGGGCGGGCTATCTCCTCGGCGACCCAGCGGCCCATGGTCCGGCCGGTGACGCGGCGCACCAGTTCGCCCAGCAGCCAGCTGTAGGTCTGCGCGTGGTAGCCGTGCGCGGTGCCCGGCTCCCAGGCGGGGGCCTGGGCGGCGAGCGCGGCGGGGCCGCTCGTGCCGTCCCCGGCCTCGGCCGGGGTGAGCGGCCGGTCCAGTACGGGCAGGCCGGCGCGGTGCGCGAGCAGGTGGCGGACGAGCACGCGCTCCTTGCCCGCTGCCTTGAACTCCGGCCAGTACGTGCCGACCGGCGCGTCCAGGTCGATCTGGCCGCGCTGGTGGAGCAGGAGGACCACGGCCGCGGCGACGCCCTTGGTCGCCGAGCGGACGACCTGGGCGGTGTCGACGGCCCACGGTTCGCGGCCGTCCACGTCCCGGGTGCCCGCCCACAGGTCGACGACCTTGCGGCCGTCGTGGTAGACGGCGACCGCGGCCCCGCGCTCGCCGCGCTGTTCGAAGTTGCGCACGAAGGCGTCCGCGACCGCTTCGAAGCCGTCCGCCACTGTGCCCCGGACGTCCACCACGTGTGCCCCCTCGCTGCCGTTCATCCCCCCATGGTGCAACGTGGTCCAGACCGCCCCGATTCCGGGGGCGCACCTGTCGGGGCGTCAGCTCAGGGCGACGGACATGTCGGTGTTGTCGCGGTTCGCGGCGGAGTACGGGCAGGGCCGGCAGCGCGGGGTCACCCCGGCTGCGCCGCCTCGGCCAGCCGGTGCAGTTCGGCGCGCAGCCGTGCGATCTCGGCACCCTCCAGGCCGGTGCTGCGCATCAGCTGTTCCGGCACCCGCTCGGCCCGCTCGCGCAGCGCCCCGCCCTCGTCGGTGAGCACCAGCCGGACCGAGCGCTCGTCCGCCGCCGAGCGCTCGCGGCGCACGAGCCCCGCCGACTCCAGCCGCTTCAGCAGCGGCGAGACGGTGCCGTAGTCCAGCCGCAGCGCGGCGGCCAGCTCCTTGACCGGGACCTCGCCGCGCTCCCAGAGGACCAGCATCGCCAGATACTGCGGATACGTCAGGCCCAGCTCCGCCAGCAGCGGACGGTAGGCGGCCGTCACCGCGCGCTGGGCCGCGTACAGCGCGAAGCACAGCTGGTCGTCGAGCAGCAGCGATGCGGCGCCCCTCGTGGCCGGGGCGCCGTCGGCACGGGTCCCGTCGGCGCGGGTCCCGTCGGCGCGGGTCTCGTCGATGCGGTTCACGCGCCCATTGTCACGGACTTCGGGTCGAAGCCGAAGGGCAGCTCCAGCCGGTGCGTCCGCATCAGGTCCTCGTCGCTCAGCAGGTCCTGCGTGGTGCCGTCGGCGGCGATGACGCCGTCGCTGAGCACCACCGAGCGGGGACACAGCTCCAGCGCGTACGGCAGGTCGTGCGTGACCATCAGGACCGTGACGTCCAACGACCGCAGAATGTCGGCGAGTTCGCGGCGGGAGGCCGGGTCGAGGTTGGACGAGGGCTCGTCCAGGACCAGGATCTCCGGCTCCATCGCGAGCACGGTCGCGACGGCGACACGGCGGCGCTGCCCGAACGACAGGTGGTGCGGCGGCCGGTCCGCGAAGTCCGCCATGCCGACCCGTTCCAGCGCGCCCGTGACCCGCTGCTCCAACTCCCGGCCGCGCAGGCCGGAGGCGGCCGGCCCGAAGGCGACGTCCTCGCGGACGGTGGGCATGAACAGCTGGTCGTCCGGGTCCTGGAAGACGATGCCGACCCGGCGTCGGATCTCCGCGAAGTTCTCCTTGGCCACCGGCAGTCCGGCGACGGCGACCGTGCCGACCCCGCCGGCCAGGATGCCGTTGAGGTGCAGGACGAGGGTGGTCTTGCCTGCGCCGTTGGGGCCGAGGAGGGCGACCCGCTCGCCGCGCCCGACCGTCAGGTCGACGCCGAAGAGGGCCTGGTGTCCGTCGGGGTACGCGTACGCGAGCCCGCGTACCTCCAGCGAGGGGGCGGTCATCGGCGCAGAGGTCGTCACAGTGTCCATCCCAGCAGACAGACCGCGAGCGCGGTCACGGGCAGTGCGGCGGCGTACGACCACTGGGCGGGCGTGGCACGCACGTCGTCCAGGACCGGCATGGTCCCGCTGTATCCCCGGCTCACCATGGCGAGGTGGACCCGCTCACCGCGCTCGTACGAGCGGATGAACAGGGCGCCCGCCGTCTTGGCCAGCACGCCCCAGTGGCGCACACCGCGCGCCTCGAAGCCGCGCGAGCGGCGGGCGATCGACATGCGGCGCATCTCGTCGGCGATCACGTCGCCGTAGCGGACCATGAACGAGGCGATCTGGACCAGCAGCGAGGGCAGCCGCAGCCGCTGGAGGCCGAGCAGGAGCGAACTCAGCTCGGTCGTCGAGGCGAGGAGTACGGAGGCGGCCACACCGAGCGTGCCCTTGGCGAGGATGTTCCACGCGCCCCACAGGCCCGGGACGCTCAGCGCCACCCCGAGCACCTCGGTCCGCTCGCCGGGGACGACGAACGGCATCAGCAGAGCGAAGGCCACGAACGGGATCTCGATCAGCAGCCGCTTGAGCACGAATCCCGCCGGGACGCGGGCCACCGCGGCGACCGCCGCCAGCAGCACCGCGTACAGGCCGAAGGCCCATACGGCCTCGCGCGGCGTCGAGACGACGACGAGCACGAAGCACAGGACGGCGGCCAGCTTGCAGTGGGCGGGCAGCGTGTGGACCGGCGAGTGCCCGTGCCGGTAGAGCTTGTGGGCGTGACCCGCACCCATGTCAGACGGAGCTCCGCACGGGGGTGTCCTGCTCGCTGTCCGTACGGCGGCGGCGTACGACGCGGAAGACCCCGGTGCCGACGGCGACCGTCGCGCCGACGCCGATGACGCCGGCGAGGCCGCCGGAGAGCCGGGCGTCCGTGATGTCCTCGACGCCGTAGTCGGCGAGCGGCGAACCGGCCGCGGCGTGCTCCTCGACGGTCTTGTCGATGCCCGTGTCGGCGGCGACCTTCTCCAGGCCGTCGGGGCTGGCCGAGGCGTAGAAGGAGACGAACCCGGCGAGGACGAACGCGGTCGCGAGGCCGGTCAGCCACACCTTGCGCGGGGACCTGGCGGCCACGGGGGCCGGCTCGGCCGGGGCGTCGACGAGCTCGCCGCCGACGCGGAGCTTGAGCGGGGCCGTCAGGCCGCGCGCGCCGTACACCAGGTCCGGGCGCACGGCGAGCACCGCGCCCACGGTGAGCGCGGTGATCGCGGCCTCGCCGATGCCGATCAGGACGTGGACGCCGACCATCGCGGTGAGCACCGAGCCGATCGGCACGTCGGTCAGCCCGCCGACGGCGTAGAGCAGGGTGAACGCGGCGGCGGCGGCCGGCACCGAGACCAGCGCCGCGACGAAGGAGGCGACGGTCACCGAGCGCCGGGTGCGCGGCAGGACCGTGACGAGCCCGCGGAACAGCCCGTACGCGACCAGGACGGTCACGACGCCCATGACGGTGATGTTGACGCCGAGGGCCGTGAGACCGCCGTCGGCGAAGAGGACGCCCTGCATCAGCAGCACGACGGCGATGCACAGGACGCCGGTGAACGGCCCGACGAGGATGGCCGCCAGCGCGCCGCCCAGCAGGTGCCCGCTGGTGCCGGCGGCGACCGGGAAGTTCAGCATCTGTACGGCGAAGACGAACGCGGCGACGAGGCCCGCGAGCGGTGCGGTGCGGTCGGCGCCGGGCAGCGCGGCGGCCGATCCGCCCAGCTCGCGGCGGGCGCCGCGGAGACTGACGGCGACCGCTCCGGCGGCGGCGGCTCCGGCGGCGACGGACACCGGCGCGTTGATGAATCCGTCGGGGACATGCATGGCGGGCTCCGCTTCGGACAGATGAGTAAGCGTCCCATGATAGGGCCCTCTTGCGAACCATTCGCAAGAGCGGTCGGGTCACAGATGAGCACGGGGCCCAGGTGGGGGGTGCGGCCGGGAAGCGGAGCGAGCACCCTACGCGGAATATGGGATATGAGAGGTCAAAACGGACGAGTGTGAGGAGCAGGCCATGTCCCCCGCCGTCATGGAACACGCACGAGGCAGGATCATCACCGACGCGCCTCAGTACCGCTCCGTACGCGTCTCACTCAGTTACGACCCCGCCGAGGACCCACAGGCCGTGTGCTTCTCGTTCCCCAGCGGCAGGGAGTGGACGTTCCCGCGCGAGGTGCTGGAGAGCGGCCTGAACGCTCCGGTCAGGCGTGGGGACATAGAGATCTGGCCGTGCGGCCGGGTGCAGGCGGTGGTCGAGTTCCACACGCACGACGGCGTCGCGGTGGTGCAGTTCGACGCCAAGACACTGAGCCGCTTCCTGCTCCACACCTACGCGGTCGCCACGACGGGCCCGGCCCCACAGGCCGCCACCCCGCGCCCGGAGCCCGCGCGGACCCCGCCCGCCGCACCGACGGCACCCCCGACACCGGCCTGACCGGGCCACACCACGCATACGCGGGGGGCCCGCCGCGCCGGCGGCACCCCGCACACCGGCCCGACCCGGCGTGCGCCGCCCACGCACCCCGGCGACCCACCTGCCGCAGCCCGCGCGTCGCGGCAGCGCGTCGCGGCCGTATCCGCCTGGACCGGCGGATACGGCCACGACGGCCACTCATCAGGGGCCGCGTACGTGGGCGGTGCGCATCACCCCGCGAGCAACGCACCGCGACGCCGCAGGGGCTCAGACGCGGACCAGCTCCCGGTCCTCGTCCGGGTCGCCCGGCTTGCCGGCGAGCTCCCTGTGGAGCTTCTCGCCCTCCACGTCCACGTTGGGCAGCACCCGGTCCAGCCGGCGCGGCAGCCACCAGGCCTTGTGTCCGAGCAGGGCCAGCACCGCCGGCACGATCGCCATCCGGACCACGAAGGCGTCGAAGAGCACCGCGATCGCGAGGCCGAAGCCGATCATCTTGACCATCTGCTCACTGGAGCCGATGAAGCCGGAGAAGACCGCGATCATGATGACGGCCGCCGCGGTCACCACCCGGGCCCCGTACCGGAAGCCGGTGACGATGGCCTCACCGGGCCGCTCGCCGTGGACGTACGCCTCCCGCATGCGCGTGACCAGGAAGACCTCGTAGTCCATCGCGAGACCGAAGACCACGCCGATCATGAAGATCGGCATCATCGACATGATCGGGCCGGTCTGCTCGACGCCGAACAGCGAGCCCAGCCAGCCCCACTGGAAGACGGCCACGACCGCGCCCAGCGCCGCGACGACCGAGAGCAGGAAGCCGAGTGCGGCCTTGAGCGGCACCAGCACCGACCGGAAGACGACCATCAGCAGCAGGAACGCGAGGCCGACGACGAGCGCCAGATAGGGCAGCAGCGCGTCGTTCATCCGCTGCGAGAAGTCGATGTTCATCGCGGTGGCGCCGGTGACCAGGACCTCGTCACCGCTCTTGTCCCGGATGTCCTGGACCAGGTCCTCGGTGGCGACCGAGGACGGACGGTCCTTCGGGACGACGGTGATCACCGCGGTGTCGCCCGCCTTGTTGAGGGTCGGCGGGGTCACGGCGGCGGCGCCTTCGAGCCCCCTGACGACCTCGACCGTGCGGTCGGCGGCGCTCTTGTCACCGTCGACGACGACCATCAGCGGCCCGTTGAAGCCCGGGCCGAAGCCCTCGGACAGTAGGTCGTACGCCTTGCGCTGCGTGGTGCTGACCGGCTGCGAGCCGTCGTCGGGCAGGCCCACCTCCAGCGAGGCGGCCGGCACCGCCACGGCGCCGAGGCCGACGACGCCGGCGAGCAGGACGGCGGCCGGGCGGCGGATCACGAAACGCGCCCAGCGGGTGCCCGCGTTCGGCTTGTCGGAGACCGGCCTGCCCTTGCGGACCTTGCGGCCGAGGACCCTCTTGCCCGCGAAGCCGAGCAGCGCCGGGATCAGCGTGAGGGCGATGAGGACGGCGATGACGACGGTGCCCGCCGCGGCGAAGCCCATCTTGCTGAGCATCGGGATGTTGACGACGGCGAGGCCGACCAGGGCGATGACCACGGTCAGGCCGGCGAATACGACCGCGGAGCCCGCGGTGCCGACGGCGCGCCCGGCTGCCTCCTCGTGCTCGCGGCCCTCGGCCAGTTCGGCGCGGTAGCGGGAGACGATGAAGAGCGCGTAGTCGATGCCGACCGCGAGGCCGATCATCATCGCCAGCGTCGAGGTGGTGCTGCCGAGGTCGAGGACGCTCGCCAGGGCGGTGATCGTGGAGATGCCGATGCCGACGCCGATGATCGCGGTGAGCAGCGGCAGTCCGGCGGCGACCAGCGAGCCGAAGGTGATGACCAGCACGATCCCGGCGATCACCACGCCGATGATCTCGCCGACCCCCTGTTCCGGCATGGTCTGGAGCGCGTCGCCGCCGATCTCCACTGTCAGCCCGGCCTCCCGCGCCTCGGTGCCGGTCTCCTCCAGCGCCTCGCGCGTGGCGTCGGTCAGCTCCATGGAGGTGACCTTGTAGGTGACGGAGACGTACGCGGTCGAGCCGTCCTTGGACACGGCGCGCGCGGTGTACGGGTCGGTGACCGAGGCGACCTGGTCGGAGCCGGACTTCAGCTCGGCGACCGCCTTGGCGACCTCGTCCCTGGGGCCGGGGTCGGTCATCTTCCCGCCGTCGGGCGCCTTGAAGACGACCCGGGCGGTGGCGCCGTCGGCGCTGCCGCCGGGGAAGCGCTCCTCGAGCAGGTCGAAGGCCCGCTGGGCCTCCGTGCCCGGGATCGAGAACGACGAGGACGTGGCGGTCGGCGCGGAGGCCGCGCCCACGCCTGCGAGCACGAGCAGGGCCACCCACAGCAGGGCGACGAGACGGCGGCGCCGGAAGGCGGTCCGTCCGAGTGTGTAGAGGAACGTGGCCACGAGGGCTACTCCCGTGTGTGAGGTGAACAGGGCAGGGGAGTCGGCCCGACGACGAGAGCGGCGCGCGTCAGGTGGTGCTGGGTGAGCGGGTCGTGCTGGGGATCCGGGGAAGGCCGGCGGAGTGGGGATCCGCCGTGTCAGGAGCCGAGGGCGGGGAGGACCACGGCGTCGAGGTAGTCGGTGAGGAAGGCCCGGTCGGGTGCGCGGTCCTCGATGAGCTGCCGGGCGACGACAGCGCCGAGGAACATGTGCGGGACGTATCCCAGGGCGGGGTTGTCCGCCTTGATCTCGCCCCGGTCCACGGCCCGTCGCAGCAGCACGTCGAGTCCGGTGATCTCCGGTTCGATGAGCAGCTCGCGCAGGGCCTCGTGCAGATCGGGGTGGGCATGGACCGCCTGGGCCAGACCCCGCATCAGCGCGGAGTCCTTCTCCATACGGCAGTCGTCGGTGCGGGCGAGCATCGCGTGGAGGTCGCCGCGCAGCGTGCCGGTGTCGATGTCGCCGACATGCACCGGCTTGCTGTGCCTCAGCGCCCTGGCGACCAGCTCGGGCTTGCTCCGCCACTGGCGGTAGAGCGTGGCCTTGCTGGATCGCGTGCGACCGGCCACGGCATCCATGGTCAGGGCGTCGTAGCCGACCTCGCGCAACAGGTCGAGCACCGCTTCGTACAGCTCTGCCTCACGCTCGGGGGTGAGCCGGCTGCGTGTCATGTCGGCCTCCCTCGATCGCTGCCGAACGAAACTGTTTCGTACACGTCGAAGGTACCGCAGCGAGCAATCGAAACGAAACCGTTTCGCTTGTGGGCTCGGTCACGCCGAGGCGGACCGGCCCCACGAGTTGCCGCGCCCCGCGGGCGCGGAAAGCATTGGGGGGTGAGTGACCACGCCGCGTATCTCCGTTTCCCGCACCTGCACGACGACTTGCTGTGCTTCGCGGCCGAGGACGACCTGTGGGTCGCGCCCCTGGTCCCGGAGGGTCAACGGCCCGGCCGCGCCTGGCGGCTGACCGTCGACCGGACCAGGGTCGGCCACCCCCGCTTCTCCCCCGACGGCAGCCACATCGCCTACACGAACTGGCGCAGTCTCGATCCGGAGATCCACCTCGCGCCGGTCGACGGCGGGCCCGCACGCCGGCTCAGCTACTGGGGCTCCACCGACACCCGGGTCTGCGGCTGGACCCCGGACGGCCAGATCCTCGCCGTGTCCTCGCACGGCCAGCCCTTCTCGTACTTCTCCTGGGCCTACAGCGTCCCGACCGACGGCGCACCCGGCGGACGGCTGCCCTGGGGTCCGGTCTCCGACATCGCCGTCACGGACGTGGCCGCCGGGCCCACCCACGCCGGCGGCGCCGGCTGCGAACGGCGCACGCTGCTGCTCACCGGCAAGCCCCCGCACGAGCCCGCCGCCTGGAAGCGGTACCGGGGCGGGGCGACGGGCCGGCTGTGGCTGCACGGCAAGCGCCTGCTGCCCGACCTGGACGGCCACCTGGACTGCCCGATGTTCATCCGCGGGCCCGGTGCCGACCGGTGGTCGCCGGAAGAAGGCGGCCGGATCGCGTTCCTCTCGGACCACGAGGGTGTCGGCAACCTGTACTCGTGCCTGCCCGACGGCACCGGTCTGCAGCGCCACACCGACCACGACGCGTTCTACGCCCGGCACGCCTCCAGCGACGGCCGCAGGATCGTCTACCAGTGCGCGGGCGAGGTGTGGATCGTCGACGCGCTCGCCCCGGACTCCGTGCCCCGCAAGCTGGAGGTACGGCTCGGGGGCCAGCGGGCGGGCCGGCGTACGTACCAGGTCCCGGCCGCGAGCCATGTGGACGCCCTGTCCGTCGACGAGACCGGCCGGGCGAGCGCGGTGGGCGTGCGCGGCAGCCTGTACTGGCTCACGCACCGCGACGGGCCCGCCCGCACGATCGCCGCCACGCCGGGCGTACGGGTGCGGATCCCGCAGATGCTCGACAGCGGCCAGGTCGCGTACGTCACCGACGCGGAGGGCGAGGACGCCATCGAGATCGCTTACCTGCCGCGCGCGAGCGGCGACCGTCCGCCCCGGCGGCTGGCGCAGGGCGCGCTGGGGCGCGCGCTGGAGATGGCTCCGGACCCGGACGGTGAGCGGATCGCGGTCGCCTCGCACGACGGCCGGCTGCTGCTGGTCGACGCGTCGGAGGAGGGCACGGGCGAGGTCACCGAACTGGTCAGGTCCTCCAACGGGCCGGTGCGGGACCTGGCCTTCTCGCCGGACGGCGGCTGGCTGACCTGGTCGCAGCCCGGCATCGGCCGCTCGCTGCGCAAGATCAGGATGGCGCGAATCGCCGAACCCGGGGCCCGTACGATCGTCGACGTCACCAACGGCCGCTTCGAGGACGAGAACCCGGTCTTCACGCGCGACGGCCGCTATCTCGCCTTCCTGTCCTGGCGCGGCTTCGACCCCGTGTACGACGTGCACACCGGCGACCTGTCGTTCCCGCTGGGCTGCCGCCCCTACCTGGTGCCGCTGTCCTCGACGACGCCCTCGCCGTTCGCGCTCACGCCGGAGGGCCGGCCGGCCGCGGGCGGGCTGGATCCGCTGGAGGACACCGGCGACCACGCGGTGATGGTCGAGATCGAGGGCCTGGAGAACCGGGTCGTGCCGTTCCCGGTCACGGCCTCCAAGTACTCGGCGCTGCATCCGGTGAGCGGCGGCGGCCTGGTGTGGCTGCGCTGGCCCATCTCGGGCGCGCTGGGCGAGACGTTCGCCAATCCGGCCGACGTGTCCGGCCGCCCGACGCTGGAGCACTTCGACCTGTCGAAGGCGCGCAGGACGGAACTGGTCGACCACCTCGACTGGTTCGCGGTCAGCGGCGACGGCAGCCGGCTGGTGGTTGTCGACGAGGGCGAGCTGCGGGCCGTGCCCGCGACCGAGACCGGCGACAGCGACTCGACCGTCTTCCTCGACATGCGCCGCATCCTGCACGAGGCGGACCCGGCCGCCGAGTGGCGTCAGGCGTACGGGGAGGCGGGCCGGCTGATCCGGGACTACTTCTGGGAGCCGGACATGTGCGGCATCGACTGGGACGCGGTGCTCGACCAGTACCGCCCGCTGGTCGAACGGGTCGCGTCGCCCGACGAGTTCGCCGACCTGCTCCGCGAGGTGCTGGGCGAACTGGGCACCTCGCACGCCTACGTCACTCCGGCACGGCGCAACGAGGGCCCGCCGCACTACCAGCGGGCGATGGGGCTGCTCGGCGCGAACCTGGTCTGCCGCGACGGTAAGTGGGTGGTCAAGCGGATCCTGCCCGGCGACTCGTCCGACTCCAAGGCCCGTTCGCCGCTGGCCGGTACGGGCATCCGCGAGGGCATGGTCCTCACCCACGTCGACGGCCGGCCGGTGGACCCGGTCACGGGCCCTTACCCCATGCTGTCCGCGGCGGGCGGCACCACGGTCGAACTCACCTTCCTGCCCGCGGAGACCGCGGAGGAGGGCGAGGGGCACCCGCGCCGGGTCGCGATCGTTCCGCTGATCGACGAACGCCCGCTGCGCTACCAGGACTGGGTGGCCAAACGGCGCGAGGTCGTCCGCGAGCTGAGCGGCGGCAAGTGCGGCTACCTGCACATCCCCGACATGGGCGGCTCGGGCTGGGCGCAGTTCAACCGGGACCTGCGCATGGAGGTGTCGCGCCCGGCGCTGATCGTGGACGTGCGCGGCAACGCGGGCGGCCACATCAGCGAGCTGGTCGTCGAGAAGCTCACCCGCAAGATCCTCGGCTGGGACCTGACCCGCAACGCCGAACCCGTCTCGTACGCCTCGAACGCGCCGCGCGGCCCGGTCGTCGCGATCGCCGACGAGGCGACGTCCTCGGACGGCGACATGATCACCGCCGCGTTCAAGCTCCTCAACCTGGGGCCGGTGGTGGGCAGCCGCACCTGGGGCGGCGTGGTGGGCATGACGGGCCGGCACCGGCTGGGCGACGGCACGGTGATCACGGTGCCGATGAACGCCGCGTGGTTCGACGCGTACGGCTGGTCCGTCGAGAACCACGGCGTCGAACCGGACCTGAACTCGCTGCGCACCCCGCTGGACTGGGCGGAGGGCCGCCACACCGACATGGAGGACGCGGTCCAACTGGCCCTGGACATGCTGAAGTCCTCGCCCGCGGCGCTCGCCCCGGACTACTCGGCGGCACCGGACCTGCGCCGCCCGAAGCTGCCCCCGCGGGAGCACTGACCGCCCCCTCGGCAGACGGCGAAGGCGCACCCGCGAGGAGCGGGTGCGCCTTCGGTGTACGCGGTGTCAGGCCTGGTCCGTACGCGGCGGGTCAGGCGTTTCCCGTACGGGCCCGTACGCGGCGGCTCAGGCGTCGTAGTCCTGGTTGAACCGGTCCAGTTCCTCCTGCAGCGCCTCCTGCGTGTCCCGTGCGTCGTCCGGTCCCGTCCCCCACGGCGGCGGTGCCTTCTCACGGTCCTGGCCCGCGCCCTTCGACGGCTGCTCGCCCTGCGCCTTCTGCTGCGCCCGGTCGGCGCTCTCCTGCGACTTTTCCTTGGACTGGTCCGGCATTCCCATGAGACGTCACTCCCGGAAGGATGAGGAGGTCGGGGGCGGGCACACCCCTGGGAGGTCCGCCGCCCCCTGCACCACGACCAGCCTCGCACGCGGGCATATCCCGTGCATTTCGATCAGCGGCCGGGCCCCCGCGCGGCCTGGGCGTTCGCCGCGCGGACCGACTCGTCCGCCGCTCCACCCGCTCCCACCAGGCCCTTCGAGACACCGGCGAGCCTGGGTGCGAACCGCCGCACCTCCCGCCGGCCGACCGTCCCGATGACCGCGGGCAGGTAGCCGCGCACCGGCTGCATGCCCCGCAGCCACCACTGCGCGTACACGTGCGCCGAGCGGCGCTCGATCCCGGCCACGATGCGGTCCACCGCCGGGCCCAGCGGATACGTGCGGTTCGCCGGCCACGGCAGCCGCGCCCGCAGCTCGCGCATCACGTCGTCCTGGTCCGCGCCGCGCACCATGTCCGTGTCCGTCCAGGACAGGTAGCCGACGCCGACCTGCACGCCCTGGTGGCCGACCTCGGCGCGCAGGCAATGCGCGAAGGCCTCCACGCCCGACTTGGACGCGCAGTACGCGGACATCATCGGCGCGGGCGTGATCGCCGCCAGCGACGCGATCTGGAGGAAGTAGCCGCGGCTCTCCACCAGCACGGGCAGGAACGCCCGCCCCGTCACCGCGCTGCCGATCAGGTTGACCTCGATCACGCGCCGCCAGGACACCGGGTCGGAGTCGAGGAACGGGCCGCCCGCCGCCACACCCGCGTTGGCGACGACGACGTCGACCTTGCCGAACCGCTCCTTGACCTCCTCGGCGACGCGCGCCATGGCGTCGTGGTCCGTGACGTCGGCGTACCAGTGGTCGCACTCGGTGTGGAGGCGGGCCGCGACCTTCTTCAGCTCGTCCGGTTCGAGGCCGACGAGCGCGACCTTCGCCCCGCGGGCCGACAGCTTGCGGGCCAGCAGCTCGCCGACGCCGCGCGCCGCGCCGGTGACGACCGCGACCTGCCCTTCCAGGCTCTTCCTGCTCATGCGACCTCCTCCTTCGTCGTCAGGTAGGTGCCGGTCAGCTCACGGATCTTCCCGGTCACCGCCTCGGGCGCCTCGACCGGTGTCATGTGTCCCATGCCCGCGAGTTCGACCAGGTCGACGCAGTCCGGCAGGTCGAGGGCGAGCCGCTTGGCGTGCACGAGCGGCGTGAGCCGGTCCACCGTGCCCGCCACCACGACGGTCGGCACGGTCAGCGCCCGCACGCCCTCGTCGAGGTCGAGCTCGCCGAGCACGTGCGACCACGCCACGCGGGCCTTGCGCGGACAGGCGTGCACGATGCGGGCGCACGCGTCGACCCGCTCCGGGGACGAACCGGGGCCCATCGTGGCGTACTTGAGGATGCGCCGGGACAGCGGCGTGACCGGCCCGAGCGGGGCGCGCGCGCCGAGGATGAGGTGCGTGAGACGGGTGCGCAGCGCACCGGGCCGCATCGGCACGACCAGCGACTCGGCGGTGAGCCGGGCGCTGCCGGTGCTGCACAGCAGCGCCGCGGCGGCGTGCTCGCGGAAGCCGGGCCGCCGGGACGCGGCCATGATGGTCATGCCGCCCATGGAGTGTCCGGCGACCACGGCCTTCTCGCCCGGCGCGAGGGCGGCCGCGAGCACGGCCTCCAGGTCGTCGGCGAGCCGCTCGGTGCCGACGGGTCCGGCGGGCGTGCGGCCGTGCCCCCGCTGGTCGTAGACGACGACGCGGTGGTCGGCGGCCAGGTCTCGTATCTGGGCCGCCCAGAAGTGTGTGGAACAGGTCCAGCCGTGGGCGAGCACCACGGCCGGCATGTCCTCGCGGCCGTGGATCTCGACGTGGAGGCGGGAGCCGTCGGCCGAGACCGCGGACAGTTCGCGTGCGGCGACGGGCGGCGCGTCGGTGCGCTTCAACAGCCGGCTCATGCGACGGCCTCCGCGTTCTTCACCGCGTCCTTCGCCGCGCTCTTCGCCGGGTTCTTCGCGCTCGTCGCGGCCCGGACCGTTCCGGCCGGGGCCTTGCGGGCGCGGATCACCTCGTACTCGGCGAGGTCCACCCGTCGCGTCGCGCTGCGGAACTCGCTCGTCGTGCCGGGCCAGATGGTGGTGTTGCGGCCGCCTGCGTCGAGGTACCAGCTGGTGCAGCCGCCGGTGTTCCACACGGTGCGCTTCATCCGTTCCTGCACGCGCCGGTTCCAGGCGCGCACGGCGGAGGGCCGGGCGGCGAGGACGCTGCCCTCGCCGAGCAGGGTGAGCTGGCGCAGGTAGTCGGCCATGTAGTTCAGCTGCGACTCGATCATGAGGATCATGGAGGAGTTCCCGAGTCCGGTGTTCGGACCGATGATCGTCATCCAGTTGGGGAAGCCCGCCGCCGTCGCGCCGCGCAGCGACTCCATCCCGTCCTTCCACGCCTCCGCCAGCGTGATCCCCTCGGCGCCGACGACGCGTTCGGCGATCGGCATGTCGGTGACGTGGAACCCGGTGCCGAAGATGATCGCGTCCACCTCGGTCTCCGAGCCGTCGGCGGCGACCACGGTCGAGCCGCGCACCTCGGTCAGCCCGGACGCGACGACGTCCACATTGGGCTGGGCGAGTGCCGGGTAGTACGTGCTGGAGAGCAGGATGCGCTTGCAGCCGATGCGGTACGAGGGGGTCAGCTTGGCGCGCAGCGCCGGATCCTTGATCGCCTTGGCCATGTTGGCCTTGGCCAGCCGCTCGACGATCCCGAGCTCGCCCGGCCGCTTGGTGAACGCCTGGACCTGGAGCTCCCGAATGCCCCACAGCAGGCCGCGCCGCGCGGTCCCGGTGAACGGCAGCTGCCGGTGCAGCCAGCGCTCGGCCTCGGTGATCCTGCGGTCGATGCGCGGCATGACCCACGGCGGCGTGCGCTGAAACAGGGTCAGCCGGCCCACCTTCGGCTGGATCGCGGGCACGATCTGGATCGCGGACGCCCCGGTCCCGATCACGGCCACGCGCTTGCCGGTGAGGTCGTAGTCGTGATCCCAGCGGGCGGAGTGGAAGACCTTGCCGGGGAAGCCGTCCAGGCCGGGCACGTCCGGCGTCTTCGGGTCGGACAGCGGCCCGCTCGCGGAGACGACGACGTCCGCGGTGAACCGGCCCCGCGAGGTCTCGATGTCCCACCGGAGGGCGTCGTTGTCCCAGCGCATTCTCAGCACCTCGTGCTTGAGGCGCAGATGGGAGCGGAGCCGGAAGGTGTCGGCGACGTGCTCCAGGTAGGCGCGGATGTGCTCCTGGCCGGAGAAGGTGCGCGGCCAGTCGGGGTTGGGCGCGAAGGAGAACGAGTAGAGGTGGGAGGGTACGTCGCAGGCGCAGCCCGGGTAGTCGTTGTCCCGCCAGGTGCCGCCGACCGAGTCCGCGCGTTCCAGGACGACGAAGTCGGTGATGCCTTCGCGGCGCAGCCGGACCGCGGCTCCCAGGCCACCGAATCCGGATCCGATCACCGCCACTCGTACGTGCTCGTGCTGCTCCGTCATGCCGCCGCCTCCCGCTGAAACCGCTGAACGTCCCGGATCGCCGTACCGCAAAGAACGCAAAGAAACTGCCAGCAATCACTGGCATGGTTGGGAGGGTAGAGCAGCGGCATACCGAGCGGTAGGGGTTGGGCCCCACAAGTTACCGGCGGTACAACATAGGCTTCTGCTGTGACTGAGGCGCGTGAGTACCGCATGGAGGAATTGGCCGAGGAGGCCGGCATCACGGTGCGCACCCTGCGCTTCTACCGCGAGCGCGGTCTGATCCAGCCGCCCCGCCGCGAGGGCCGCATCGCCTGGTACGACGACCACCACCTGGCCAGGCTGCGGACGATCGCCGCCCTGCTGGAGCGCGGCCACACGCTCAACGGCATCGCGGACCTCGCGACCGCGTTCGAGAGCGGCCGGGACGTCGGCGAGGTCCTGGGCCTCGGCGAACCCACCGAGGAGACCCCGGTCCGGCTCACCCCCGAGGCCCTCGCCGACTACTTCGAGGGCGAGGTCACCCCGGAGAACTTCGCCAAGGCGCTGGAGCTGGGCTACCTGGCGACCGACGGCGACGAGATCGTCCACATCAGCCGCAGGCTGCTGGACGTCTCGGCCGAGCTGGTACGGGAGGGCGTGCCGCTCTCGGCAGTCCTGGAGGCGGGCCGCCGGGTCCGCACCCACGCGGACGCACTGGCGGACCTGTTCGTCGACATGCTCGCGGCCCACAGCGCGGAGTCCGAGCTGGAGCGGCTGCGCCCGCTGGCCAAGAGCGTGGTCGACGCGGAACTGTCGATGGCGATGGACCGCCGCCTGCGCAGCCGCCGGCAGCCGGACGCGCCGGGCTCCACGACGCCGGAGAACGTCGATCCCACGGACTGACCTCGGCGGCCCGACTCCTCAGCTCTGGACCTGGAGTCCGCCGCAGTCGCCGGCATCACCACGCCCTCGGAGAGCGGCCGTTCACACGACGACGTCACGGCGCACCCTGCGGACGAGAGACGTGACTCCCCCTGCCGACCGGAGTCACCGCTCGCCCTGCGGACCGGAACGGAGAAGACGCCCTACAGCTCGTAGACCGCGCTCACCGGCGCGTGGTCGCTCCAGCGCTCGCCGTGCGTCGCGGCCCGCTCCACCCACGCCTTCACGGCCCGCCGCGCGAGCCCGGGCGTCGCCACCTGGAGGTCGATGCGCCAGCCCGTGTCGTTGTCGAAGGCCCGCCCGCGGTAGGACCACCACGAGTAGGGGCCCTCCTGGTCGGGGTGCAGAGCGCGGACCACGTCGACGTAACCGGCCTCCGCGTACACCCGCGTGAGCCAGTCGCGCTCCTCCGGGAGGAAGCCCGAGTTCTTCCGGTTGCCCTTCCAGTTCCTGAGGTCGGCCTCCTGGTGGGCGATGTTCCAGTCACCGCAGACCACGACCTCGCGGCCGTCCGCGGCCGCCCGTTCCCGCAGCTCCTTCAGGTACGGCAGGAACGCGTCCATGAACCGCGTCTTCTCGTCCTGCCGCTCCGTGCCCACCTCGCCCGAGGGCAGGTACAGGCTCGCGACGGTGACGCCGGGCAGGTCGGCCTCCACGTACCGGCCGGCACCGTCGAACTCGCTCGACCCGAAGCCGATCCGCACCGCCTCCGGCTCGCGCCGCATGTACAGCGCGACTCCCGCGCGCCCCTTGGCGGCGGCCGGGGCGTGCACCGTGAACCACCCCTCCGGGCTGCGCACCTCGGCCGGCAGCTGGTCGGCCTCGGCGCGTACTTCCTGGAGGCAGACCACGTCGGCGGAGGAGCCCGCCAGCCACGGGCCGAAACCCTTCTTCGCAGCGGCGCGCAGTCCGTTCACATTCACGGTCGTCACGGTGAGCATTCCGGCAGCCTACCGACCGCCGGGTGGCGGACCGGTCCCTGTCCGCCACCATCCCTGCTCCCGCTCGTCTGCCCGTACGCTTTTCGGCATGCAGCTCAGAGCCGTGGCCTTCGACCACCCCGACGCCGTGAAGCTCAACGACGAGGTGCAGCTCGAATATGCCGAGCGTTACGGAGACGGGGACGGCGATGTCACCCCGCTCGACGCCTCGATGTTCGAGCCGCCGTGTGGCCTGTATCTCATCGCGTACGACACCGACGACCGCCCCGTGGCCACCGGCGGCTGGCGGACCCAGGACGAGAACCCGATGGGATACGCGAACGGCGACGCCGAGCTGAAGCGCATGTACGTGGTCCCCGAGGCCCGTGGACTCGGCCTCGCCCGCCGTATTCTCGCCGCCCTGGAGGAGGACGCCCGCACCGCCGGCCGGGTCCGGATGGTCCTGGAGACCGGCGACATGCAGCCCGAGGCGATAGCCCTCTACGCCTCAAGCGGCTACGAGCCGTGCGCGAAATTCGGCCACTACCGCTCCTACGAGAGCAGCCGGTGCATGGCCAAAAATTTGACACGCTCCTGACATAGTCACGCCATTCGTGGCACCCTGCCTCACGCACGTTCTTCCGCACCGCCTCGTCCCCCACCCCGCCCTCGTGCGCCACCGGGCGGGCACGGCAGAAGGAGACCTGCGTGAGACGCCATCGGACGTCCGCCGGCATCGTGCTGGCGGCCGCGACTCTGTTCGCCGGGGCCCTGTCGGCCACCTCCGCCACCGCGGCCCCCGTCCCCTCTCCTCCCACCGCCTCCACCCCCGCGTCCTTCGCCCCGAAGCAGGCGCCGACGGGCTTCTGGACCGCCGAGCGCATGCGTTCCGCCACCCCGCTCGACCTGATCCGCGCCGTCCCCGGCTCGCTCAAGGCGCCGAAGCCCGGCGGCGAGAAGACGGTGATCGCGCCGACCGCCTTCCCGGAGCCGGGCGGCCCCTGGACCGGCGGCGGCGTCGTGGTGAAGACGTCGGGCCGGGTGTTCTTCACCTTCCAGGGCCGTACGGCGTCCTGCTCCGGCAACTCGGTCACCAGCCAGAACGGCAGCACGGTCATCACCGCAGGCCACTGCGTGAAGTACCAGGGCTCCTGGCACACCAACTGGGTCTTCGTGCCCGCGTACGACAACGGCCAGGCCCCGTACGGGCAGTGGAGCGCGACGAAGACCCTGACGACCGACGCGTGGGCGGCGAGCGAGGACATCAACTACGACGTCGGCGCGGCCGTCGTCGCCCCGCTGAACGGCAGGACGCTCGCGCAGACCGTCGGTGCGCAGGGCCTGCAGTTCAACGGCGGTTACAACAAGGCGATGTACGCGTTCGGCTTCCCCGCCGCCGATCCGTACGACGGCAGCAAGCTGATCCACTGCAGCGGCAACAGCTCGAAGGACTTCCTCTTCTCGCAGGACCACAGCCTGGGCTGCGACATGACCGGCGGCTCCAGCGGCGGCCCCTGGTTCACCTCGTTCAGCGAGGCGACCGGCACCGGCCTCCAGGTCTCGGTGAACAGCTTCGGCTACACCTTCTGGCCCAACCGGATGTTCGGCCCGTACTTCGGCAACGAGGCGAAGGCGGTCTACGACAAGGCACAGGTCTCCTGACCGCGGCCCCCGCGCGCCCGGGCCGCCTCACGGCCCGGCCGCGCGGGGGGACTTGACGGCACGGCGCGCACGGTCCGGTCGCGCGGGGCGCTTGACGACACAGCGCTCAGGGTCCGGTCGCACGTGACGACACAGCGCTCACGGGCCGACCGCACGTGACGACACGGCGCTCACACGCCGCGCGAGGCCGCACGGCCCAGCGCCACCGCGACCAGGTCCCCGATATCCCGGTCCAGCTCCCGGTCCAGATCGCGGTCCAGGTGCCCCTTCCCGGCCGTTGTTCACGAGCCGGTCGAAGACGAGCCCGTCCACACAGGCCAACAGCGTGACCGTGCTGCGTTTCGCCGGTAGCCCGCGACGCCCCAGGACCACAGACGACGGAAGTGACACACACCACACTGCCGCGCCACCTACCCCGAGTACACGCTCCAGAACGCCATCGATCACCCCAGGAGGATGGTTCCCTATCGCGTGGCGACCTTGCCGTCAAGAAACGAATGTTCGGGACGAGCTCCTCTTCCCGGTGCCCGGCACCCTGAATGTCGAGGCAAGGCCGGTGAAGCGCCCCGGCGGTGGACAGTCGCACGTGTTCCTGCCTCGCTGAGGATTCCCGATTCACGAGGTGAGGAAATGCCATGTCTGATTCGTTGGCGACAGATCTGCTCTACGTCACACTCATCCTTCTGGCCGCATCTTTCGCTGTCTTGGTGATCATCGACCGGCGGAAGCAAATCGAGAGTGGCTGGGCCGAGTGGTGCCGGACGGCGAAGGCCTTGCCCTGGCGGGACCGGTGGGAGCTGTACCGGGCCACCTTGCGCGGCCGTGCGGTCTCAGATCCACGGATGGCGGCGCTGGCCGTACAACGCGCAAGGTGTTACCACGCATGGGTCGACAGCTCGATTCGGCCCGGCAGCGCCACGCGATGGTTCGGACCCCTGTTCGCCGCGCTTTCCCTGCTGGGGCTGCTTCTGGCTCTCATCGGCGGAGCCGCCGGCTGGTTCAACTACCGATTGGGAGCATCGTTGGTCGGGGGCGTGCTGGGAGGACTGCTCGTTTATCCCTGGTGCGCCCTGCTCAGGAAGCAGGCCCAGCGTTGTATCGACGCCAACCGTCACGCGTCAGCCTTCGGAGAGCCCGGCCGCAAAGCGGAACTGTAGGTGTGGAGCAGGCGCGCCTCGACGTCACCTTCGAGAGCCCCCGGCGTCAGACTTCGCTGCTGTACGACGCCGAAGAGCCCCGGTCGGATCTCTCCGATCGGGGCTCTCAGCTGCGGTGGACCTGTGGGGATTTGAACCCCAGACCCCCTCGATGCGAACTATCGGCGGGGCGGTCGCTGAGGTCTGCCGGGCATGCCTCTCGGCTCCTCAGGTGCGCTGAAGGTCCGCTGCGGTCGGCGTGGTTGCTGTACTCCACTGCTGTACAGCGCGGCCGCCGATCACCGCATTAGGAGTTCGCGCAGAGGTCCGCTACCGCTGGCGCTGGCATGGCTGCCTGTGCTGCGATTAGACGTGCGTGACCGCTGCGGTCCGCGGTCGTTGATGTCAGCTGTAGATGTCACCGGGAGGGTTCATGCGACGTCCCACAGCGCTCCCTTAGCGGACTCCAGGAAGCGCATCTGGCTGTCCTGAAGGCGGGTTTCGTCGACTGCTGTTGGGCTGGTCACCGCCTCAGCCAACACGAGAAAGTACACGCCTGCCGCTTTGCAGACTTCCTCGGGGCCTTCCAGTTCCACGTTGATCGCTGCCCGGGCGAGCGCCGCCAGGTCTTCTCGATCCCGACTACCGAAGTCATGGATGCGCTGGGCAACCTCGATGAACTGAGCGTAGACCTGTCTTCGCCGGTCGTGGGTGCGTGCGGCGCGTTGCCCTTCCAGGGTGGCCTGCGCTGTGGCTATTAGCGCATCTGCCTGCCTATCACCGGCATGCTGCGCGGCGGCCGCCTGTCGGTGGCCCGCGTTCCTCGTGAACCAGCCTGTCGCAACGCTGCCCGCTACCGCCGAACCAGCGGCTATCAGAGCAATCCCCCAGTCACTCATGGGAAATCCTGCCCGAGAATGAGGGGCTGCTTCCATCCCGGCCGTGGTTAGCGTCTGAATTCATCGAGTGATCGGCGGAGTTGAAGTTCGCGCCATCCTCACGCACTAGCTGGCGGCCGAGGAGGGCTTGATCCAAAACGGCAGTGGACGGCACGGAAGGTCCCGAACGAATGCATGAGATCAATAGGTCGCGCAGTAGGCGCCAGGAGGCCTCAAGCGTTTCGGCAAGTTTCGCGTCTTCTATCTTTGCTCCATGGACAGCCTTTGAGCGTAGCCCGTAAAGACGCTTAAACCTTGCCTGAACCTCAGCTCTTTCCTCGATGTCGTCAGCAATTAGGACTGCGGCATACATGGAAAGCCGAAAGCTGAGTTCATTTTGTACGTCGAACAGGGACTCAATCCCAGACCAGATGCGCGCCACCGCAGTTCGTGAGTCTTTAAGGAATGGTGCGTCTGCTGCCGAGTCGTAAGCCAGTCTGTAGCTCGGCTGTGCGTACAGATCAAAGTCCCTCGCAAGTCGCTCAGAAACCCAGTTTAGATCCGCTTCCGTGATCGCCGATTGTGATCCCCATAGCGCCCTCCGTGGGTCTTCAAGCGGCTGAATGAAGACGTCACCCGCATGTGCCGCTAGTTGACCCCATGGCGCATTAGAGAACGAAACAGCATTGATCAGGCAACTCGACTTCAGGCGCAGAAGAGAGATCACACGGTATGCCAGGTTGAGTGCGCCCTGAGGGGACTCCGCAATCCTCTCAGCGATGTAAAGTTCATGCCTAATGGTATGAGACAAGTGATGCAAATGAGTGAACATATGCCTAGATTGCGGCGCGAGTGCGCGCGCCAGCGAGCCCATATCAGGCAGATTAGCGACCGGTGCGATGCGAAATATCGGCTCTCCATCTAGAGGAAATGAAGAAATAGCCCCATCGGCGCTTTTGTCCGCCAGAACGGAGCCGGAAATTCCGATGAAGTATCCCTGGCGGCGATCATGTTCCTGTTGCCGTTTAGCCTCGTCCTCGATCAGCTGCACACGGGCTGCTTGCTTCCGCAGTCGGCTTGCAGCCAGGCGCAGCTCGTCGCCTGGCTGCAACGACGTTTCGGGTTCACTGTTATCGCTCAAGTCCCCCCCAGGATAATGCTCCTGGATAGAAGGTACCGCTCGCGGGGTGTCGCCGCACTCACGCTGTGAGGTCGGTGGAGCGGCTTTGGGCGGGAGCTGCCATGGGGCGAGAGATCGGGGCCCGTAAGCTTGCCGCGACTCGGGCAGTCTGTGGACCTGCCCGCTAAAGCCCGATGTGGGCCCCGATCTTCGAGGCTCGCCCCATGGTGGCTGCCTAAAGCCGCGGAGCCGACCGCTCCAGCCCCGTGCCGGCCGTTCTCACTTCGGGCAAGACGTCTCGCTCTAGCCGCGCGGCCGGCGGAGCCGGGGCCCGGAGCGGGGCGGAGACAGGAGCGTCGGGGCCCGGCGCTGGAGCCGGGGCCGCGCGCGGCGAGCGGAGCGAGCCGCCTTGAACCCGTAGAGAAGATTTCTACTCACCGCCTCCGCGGCGGCCGTGGGCCGTGATCGTCGTCTGTTGGTGGTCAGTCCCGGCGGCTACGCTGGTCCGCGCCAGCTGATGACATCAGGGAGTGGGCTCAAGGGATGGGACCGAAGTCGGAGCGGGTCTACCGCACGATTCGCGAGTGGGTGGCCTCGGGCAGGCTCAAGCCCGGCGAGAAGCTGCCCTCTGAGCGCACCCTTGAGAAGGAGCTCGAGATCGGCCGCACGCAGCTGCGCACCGTTCTGGCGAAGCTCGTCGCTGAGAACGTCATCGAGTCCTACGCCCGCAGCTCCTACCGGGTGCCGTCCCGTGAGGTGAGTATCGAGCGCCCGTCCGCCATGGAGTCGTGGCAGATTCACGGCGAGCGGACCGTGTACGACAACCGTTGGGTCAAGCTCGCCCTTGTCGACGTCGAGCCGCCTGGTGTCGAGCGCTTCGAGCATCACGTCGTCCGGCTCCATCACGTTGCGATCGCCGCCGTCCTAGATGACCAAGACCGCGTGCTCATGCTCTGGCGCTACCGCTTCGTTCCTGACAAGTGGGGTTGGGAGCTCCCCGGCGGGATCGTCGACCAGGGCGAAGACCCGCATGCCACCGCGCTCCGCGAGGTCCAGGAAGAGACCGGCTGGAGGCCCGATTCCCTCGATCACGTCGTCACCTACCAGCCCATGGTGGGCATGGTCGACTCACCGCACGAGATCTTCGTCGGCAAGGGCGCTCAGCACGTCGGCGACCCCACCGACATCGAGGAAGCCGGGCACGTCGCATGGGTGCCGCTGTCGGACATCCCCGGCTTGATGGCCAGGGATGAGCTGATGGGCTCGGGCACTCTCGTGGCGCTGCTCCACCTCCTGGCCTCGCGTGGGCAGGCAGCTCCTACAGCCTCAGCGTGAGCTGCTCGATACGGCGCAGGTGGCGAACTGATCCCGTCCGCTTGGCCAGCAACCGGGCTTGCTGTAGGTGCTCCTGCGCCTGGGCGTGTTCTTCGCGCGCAAGGTGAGCTTGGGCAAGGTTGCATCGCAGCCCTGAGGTGGCCCTGATGAACGTCGGGTCGGCTTCATCAAGGGCGGTGTAGAGACTGCTGAGCGCGTCGTCCTCGCCAAGCAGCGCGAGGGAACTTCCCCGCCACCGGGCCAGATGTCCTCCATTCAGGAAGATGCTGAGCATGTCCGGGTCGCGGGCCTCGGCACCGTCGGGCAGGACTGCGTCGGCCTTTTCGAGTGCTCGCCTGCAGTCATCCGCCATGCCCGCGTTGGCGCAGAGTTCCGCCTCGGCCGCGTACAGCCATGCCTGCAACCGTGGCGACATCTGGCTCCCGCCCAGCCGCTGGGCTTCGCGTACGAGAGCGACTCCTGTCTCCGGGCGGCCTGCGTCGTTGAGCACGTACGCCTGCTCGGCCGTCGCGTGCGCGAGATACATCGGCTCGCCTGCTTCTTGGGCTGCCCGCTTGCCCAATTCGTAGTGACGCCAGGCCCTTTCGACGCCTCCGGCATCGAGGGCCTGCCAGGCTGCGAGGGTGGCGGCTCCAGCCAGCGCGAGGGCCACCGGACGGCGGGTCTCGGGCAGGACGGCGAACGTCAAGGCGTCTTCGAGGGTCGCCAGATGCCCGGTCATCTGATCAACGAGCGTGGCCGCGCCCATCTGGCGGTCGACCGTCCGCAGCAACTCGGTCTGGTCCATGAAGGTCTTCACCATGGTGAGACTGACGTTGCGGGCCGAGTCGATACGGCTGATCAGCTCGTCATAGCCGCCGACTGCTGGGGGCGGCGAGGTCGGACTGTGCCGGCCGAACAGCTCCTCATCGGTGACGCCCAAGACGGGGCGCAAAATCTGCGCGTAGCGCTCAGTGATGGGGCGCTTGCCGTTCTCCCACTCCGAGACGTAGACGCGCAGGCTGGCGGTCGAGCCAATGTCGAGCGCGTGGCGTCTCGCGTACTGCTCGATCTCGTGGATGAGACGCGCTTGGGACCACTCGCGCCCGTTCCTCACCTCTCGCAGCCGGTTGAGCACCTGTACCGCCCCCGCGTGTGGATCTGACAGCTCTACAGCAGCATGCCTCACATCCGCGCAGGTCGTCAGGGGTTAACAGGCCGGTTTAACGGCTCGGCAGTGAACCTCTGTTGGCTACCGGGCGGTTGAGCGACGCGCTTCTCTAGAAGTGTCGCAAGAAGGCGAGTTGAGAAACCGGACGGCGACAACGCTTGACAGCTGGTGCGCACCAGATGCAACCTACTGGTGCGCACCAGTTGGAACGCGAACGTCCTGCGGTGCTGTCGCAGGACTCCCACAAGCCAACGCAGAAGCGGCGCCCTACCGCCAAGCAAGCCGCCGCTTCCGCCCCTATCAGGGAGCTTCCATCATGTCATCGTTCAAAATCGACACCTCGACCGCTGTCGTGTTCGTCGCCGTCGAGCCCAAGGCGAAGGTCATCAACAAGCAGACCGGTGAGATCGCGGTCGACCGTGAGACCGGCGCGAAGATGATGACGGTCGGCCTGACCATCGCGGACGAGGGTGAGGCGAACCTCTACACCGTCTCGATCCCGGAGACCGGCGTCCCGGAGGGGATCACGCTCGGCATGCCGGTCAAGGTCGTCGGCCTGAAGGCGCGGGACTGG
This sequence comes from Streptomyces sp. 5K101, assembly GCF_046506645.1. Lineage (NCBI taxonomy): Bacteria > Bacillati > Actinomycetota > Actinomycetes > Kitasatosporales > Streptomycetaceae > Streptomyces > Streptomyces sp. 5K101. Next base: position 29,489 of record NZ_JBKFFO010000028.1, read on the forward strand.
GAGAACACCTTCAACGGTGAGAAGCGGTTCGGCATCGCCTTCCGCGCGGTCGCGCTCGTCGCTCCGTCCGCCAAGGGCTGAGCGGCATGTCGACCACGACACTCCTCGTCTTAGCGCTGGTGGTGGTCGCCGCAGCTCTGGTCCTGCGGCGGCTGCGCCCGGCCTGGTACTGGCTGAGCATCGGCGTCACGCTCGCCACGCTGCGGGTGGTGGTCCGGTACGCCTCGGTCATGGACGCCTGCGGGCTGACCGTTCCGCCGTCCCGGCTGCGGCTCACTCTCGCCCGGCTCACCAACCGTCCTGCGCCCGAGTCCCGGCCGCCGCGCATCCTGCGCATCCGCCCGACCCGCACGGGTCTGGTGCTGCGGGTCAAGCTCCAGCCGGGGCAGGACGCGTTCGACTTCGCGGCCTCCACGGACCGGCTGCGGCACTCGTTCGCCATGCACAGCGTCACGTCCCGTGAGGTCAAGTCGGGTGTGGTCGAGCTGCGCATGACCGGCTACGACGTGCTGGAACGGGTGCAGATGCCCGCCAAGATCGAGCGGGAAGGGCTCCGCGTCCCGGTCGCGCTGCGGGAGGACGGAGCCGTCCACTACCGCGACTACCTGGAGGTGCCGCACTCGCTGAACCTCGGCGCAACGAAGTCAGGCAAGTCCGTCTACCAACGCCACCTGGTCAAGGAACTCGCCTCCCGGCACGTCGCGCTGGTCGGGATCGACTGCAAGCAAGGGGTGGAACTCGCCCCGCTGGCCCGCCGGTTCTCCGCGCTGGCCGACAACCCGGACGACGCCGCCGACCTGCTGGAAGCGCTCGTCCAGCGGATGGCCGACACGTACCAGGTGATCCGGCGCGAGCAGCGCATCAGCGCGGACACCCCGGATGAGGAGATCACCGCCGACCTGTGGGGCCTGCCGGAGGACCTGCGGCCGGTGCCGGTCGTCCTCCTCGTCGATGAAGTCGCCGAGCTGGCGCTGTTCTCCAACACGGCGGAGAAAAAGCGCCGCGAGCGGATCGTCACCGCCCTGGTCCGGCTCGTGCAACTCGGCCGCGCTGCCGGCATCTACGTGGAGATCTGCGGTCAGCGCTTCGGCGCCGAACTCGGCGACGGCATCACCATGCTCCGTGCCCAGCTCACCGGCCGCGTCTCGCACCGGGTCAACGATGAAGCCTCGGCCAAGATGGCCTTCGGCGACATCTCCCCCGATGCGGTGCTCGCCACGACACAGATCCCGGTCGAGCGGCCCGGCCTGGCGGTCGCCGGTGACTCCACGGGCGGCTGGGTCCGCATCCGCACCCCATTCACGACGATGCGTCAGGCCGTGAACGCCTGCACCGCCAACGCTCACCGCACCCCGGTCCTCGACGGCCTGGAATCCTTCCGGCCGGTCCTGCCGGACCTGGCCCCGGCCGAGATCCCGGCCCCGGCCACCGAGCCAGTCACGGCCTGACGCCTGCTCCTCCTCGGTCGGCGCGACCGCTTCGCGCCACGTCCCTACCCCCGCCATGCCCGAAACGGCCCCGGGGCCCGGCGACCGGCCCACCACGCCTCGCCCGGCCCCGGCCCAAATCCTCAAGGAGGCGAAGACCGATGTTCCGCTCGATCCGCCTGGACGCCGTCCTCGTGCAAGCCGTGATCGCCGGTGCCCTGTCCTTCGCCCACCTGCACGACCTCGCCGCCGCTGCCGGACAGGACGGCTGGAAGGCATGGGCCTACCCCGTCTCCGTCGACCTGCTGCTCGTCGCAGCCTGGCGACGCCTGCGCACCCTGCGAGCCCAGGGCGAACCGGCTCGCGCGGCCTGGTCGTGGTTTGCCGTCGCCCTGGCCGCCTCGCTCGGAGCCAACGTCGCCACCGCGGGCCTGCTCGACCTGAACGACGTGCCCGACTGGCTGCGCATCCTCGTCGCCGGATGGCCCGCCCTGGCCTTCCTCGGCGGCACCCTCCTCGTCCACTCATCCACCGCCCCGACCAGCGAAGCCACGCCCGTTCCCGAGCCGGAGCCGTTGCCGGTGACTGTGCCGGCCGAACCGGACCCCGCCCCCGTGGCAGATGCGGTCGAGCCTGCCGAACCGGTCCCCGCCCTGCCCGCTGCACCGCCCGCCGACGTGCCGCCCGCCCTCGTCGACCACGCCCGCAAGCTCGCCGACGCCCACCGCGCCTCAACCGGCAACCCGATCGACGCCGCCACCCTGCGCAACCGCCTGGGCCTGCCCGGCCCGATGGCCGACCAGCTCGCCGCCCACCTCGCCTGAAAGGACAGCCCTCATGCCCGGACACGAACCGACACGAGACGAATACCTGTCAGCAGCACGCGAAATGGCCGATGCCGGTCGCACGACCCTGGCTCGGCTCCTCGCCGAAGAGGCTGCCGATCGTGCCACCGACCCGTCCGACGCCGCCCGCATCCTCGCCGAGTTCCCCGGCCTGAGCCTGCGAGCGGAGGACTGACCGCCATGCCCGCCCGTGACTTCTTCCACTCGGTGATGCGGATCGGCCCCGTGCAGATCGGCACCCACCGCGACCGGAACGGACGCACCAAGCACGCCGCCGTCTGCTCCCGCGACAACTGCGGCTGGTCCGCCGACTACTCCACCCAGTCCGCCGCCCAGCTCGCCGCCCGCACCCACCGCTGCCGCGTCAACTGACCCCCCAAGGAGCCCCGTCGTGAACGTTGAACTTCCGCTGATCGTCCTCGTCGCCGTCTTCGGCTACTTCGGCATCAAGCTCATGCGCCCGCCGACCTGGCTCATCGTCGTGCTCCTCCTCGGCGGCTTCCTCCTCGCCGACACCTTCCTCGCCCCGGCCATCGAGTCCACCACCCGAACCGGCGTCGACGCCGTCAACGGCACCACCAAGTGACCAGCTCAGAAGGGAGATTCACCATGCTCCGCCCGCGCATCCCGACCATGCCGACCCCGACCGGCATCGTCACCCCGCTCGCCCACCCGACACCGGGCCCGGTCGTCGAGCACCAGCCCGCCGCCGCGTGCGCCTGCCAGCACACCGCCCCGGCCCCCGCTGCGGCCCCGACCGTCGTCCCGGCCCCGGCCGCTCCTTCGGCGCCCACGGTCCGGCTCACCCCGACCGGCCTCCTGGTCGCCGTCGGCGGCGGTGCCGCGGTCGTCCTGGTCGTCGGTGCGGTCCTCGTCTCAATGCTCCTCGCCGTGGCTATCACGGCCGCCTCGGTCGCCGTCTGCGCCATCGTCCTGCGCTCCCTGCTCAACGGCCAGCGCCAGCGCTGACCGGCCTTCCGGGCGGCCCTGAAACCGCCAAGTCTCCGCCGCCCGGACGGCCAGCCCCTACCCGACTTCATCAACCGGAAGGACGTCCCATCATGCCCCAGCACCGCCACGCACCGGCCCGCGTCTGCCCGTCCTGCGACGGCTTCGCCTCCGCCGCCATCACGCTCGGCGGCTGCGACCGCAACGGCCAGCGCCGCACCATCACCGCCCACTGCCCCACCTGCCACGGCACCGGCACCGTCCCGCCCCTGCGCCAGCTGCTCGACGACGCCGCCGACGCCGCGTTCATCCGCTGACCGCCATGGCTGACCTCGCGCCCACCGTCGGCCGGCCCGGCGTGCACGTTGCCAAGACCGCCCGCCACTTCCCCGCCACCGGCTCGTACGCCTGCCGCTGCGGAGCGTCCGGCCGGGCCACGGGTGACGACAACGTCCGCGACCTGGTCGCCGAGTGGATCGACCACCGCAACACCTGCCCCCACCGCTGACCCCCGCCGGGGCACCGCCTCTGCTGGCCGGTGCCCCGGCCCCTCGTCTGTCCCGAAAGGAGGACCGTTCCTTGACCACCACCGCGCCGCCCCCGCTGCGAGACCTCGCCTTCCTCGCCTCGCTCGGCACCATGCCCGGCCTCATGCGCCAACTGCGCGGCCTCGGCGGCTGCACCACCCCGATCCGCCTCGACGGCCACCGCACCGACGTCCACACCACCACCGGCGAGATCCTGCACCACCTCACCGCCAGCGACCTGCCCGCCGGGAACCTCCTCGTGCGCTGCAACAACCGCCGCACCACCCGCTGCCCCGCCTGCGCCGAGACCTACCGCCGCGACACCTACCAGCTCATCACCGCAGGACTCCGCGGCGGCAAGGGCACCCCCGAACGCGTCGCTACCCACCCCAGGGTGTTCGCCACCTTCACCGCCCCCAGCTTCGGCCCCGTCCACAACCGCCCCGCCAAAGGCCGCTGCCGCTGCGGCACCACCCACCCCGCCGGCGCACCCGAGTTGGGCACCCCGCTCGACCCCGAACGCTACGACTACGAAGCGGCCGTGCTCTGGAACGCGCACGCCTCCAAGATCTGGGCCCGCTTCTCCATCTACCTGCGCCGCGAAGTCGCCAAGCGCGCCGGACTCTCACAGCGCGCCTTCAAGGAGCACGCCCGCGTCTCCTTCGCCAAGGTCGCCGAGTACCAGCGCCGCGGAGCCATCCACTTCCACGCCGTCATCCGCCTCGACGGCCCGGACGGCGGCGACACCCCGCCCCCGGCCTGGGCCACCGCCGAACTCCTCACCGACGCCATCCGCGCCGCCGCCACGGCCGCCGACGTGCCCGGCCCCGTCATCGACGGACGTGCCCACACCTTCGCCTTCGGCACCCAGCTCGACATCCGCCCCATCCGCTCCGCCGACTTCGACGGCGGCACCGAACTGACCGAACGCGCCGTCGCCGCCTACATCGCCAAGTACGCCACCAAAGGAGCAGAGACAGCGACCGGCACCCTCGACCGCCCCATCAAGTTCCTCGCCGAACTCGGCCGCAAATCCATCCCCGAACACGCCCGTCGCCTCATCCGCACCGCCTGGACCCTCGGCGCCCGCAAAGACCTCGAAGACCTCCGGCTCCGCGCCTGGGCCCACATGCTCGGCTTCCGCGGCCACTTCTCCACCAAAACCCGCCGCTACTCCACCACCCTCGGCGCACTCCGCACCGCCCGCGCCGAATGGCAACGCCTCCAAGCCGCCATCGCCCGCGGCGACCAAGCCGTGCCGGCCGAACCGCAGGACGACGACACCACCCTCGTCCTCGCGCACTGGGCCTTCGCCGGAACCGGACTCACCCGCGGCGAGGAATGGCTCGCCGCCTCCCTCACACCCGACACCACGGAAGGAGCACTCACCCCATGACCGCCACAGTGATAGAGCGCAAGTGGCACACCACCGCAGAGGTTGCCGGCATGCTCGACTTCGGGCTCTCCAAGACCAAGATGCTCGTGCTCACTGGGGAGATCCGCTCCGTGAAGGTCGGCCGTAACCGCCGCATCCTCCCGGCCTGGGTCGACGAGTACATCGAGCGCGTCGCCTCCGGCGCTGAAGGGCTGGCGGCATGAGCGGCAAGCGCGGCAACGGCGAGGGCTCCATCTACGCCTACCGGAACGGCTTCGCGGCTTACGCGTGGGTGGACACCCCGGAGGGCAAGCGCAAGCGGAAGTACGTCTACGGGCCAACTCGCGCGGCGGTCCACGAGAAGTGGGTCAAGCTGCACGCTGAGGCGCGCAAGGGGCCCGTGGCCACCAGTTCGCCGACGCTGGGGCAGCACCTCGCGTACTGGCTCAAGGAGGTGGTGCAGCCGGACTTGAAGCCCAAGACGGCCGAGACGTACGCCATGCACGTCCGGCTCTACATCGGCCCCGGCCTGGGTGACAAGCGGCTCGACAAGCTGACGGTGCGGGACGTACGGACGTGGGTCAACGCTCTGTCGGATCAGTGCCAGTGCTGCGCCCAGGGCAAGGACGCGAATCGCCCTGCTGATGAGCGTCGCTGCTGTGCTGTCGGCCGGTGCTGCGAGCAGGTGCCGTCACGACGCACGGTGCAGGATGCCCGCGCGGTGCTTCGCTCAGCGCTGACGAACGCCATGACGGAAGAACTGATCACGAAGAACGTGGCTGGCCTGGTCAAGGTGCGGTCGGGTAGGAAAAAGAAGCGTGAGCCGTGGTCTGTCGAGGAGGCACGGGCGTTCCTGGAGGCTGCTCGGACGGCTGCTGACCCGCTGTATCCGGCGTACGTGCTCATCCTGGTGCTCGGCTTCCGGCGGGGCGAAGTGCTGGGACTGACCTGGAAGAGCGTGGACCTCGACGCGGGAGAGATCCGGGTCGAGCACCAGCTCCAGCGCATCAACCGTCAGCTGGTGCACGACGAGACCAAGACCGAGGCATCGACCGCTACGCTTCCCCTGCCCCAGATCTGCGTGACTGCGCTCAAGCTGCGCCAGGAGGCACAACGGGTCGCCAAGAAGTCTGCCGGCCAAATGCGGCAGGACACCGACTTCGTATTCACCACGCGGTACGGCACGCCGATCGAGCCGCGGAACTTCAACCGCGCTTTCGCTGCCCGGTCGGCCAAAGCGGGCGTCCGGAAGATCCGCCTGCATGACACACGTCACACCTGCGGGTCTCTCCTCGCTGCCCTCGACGTCCATCCGCGGATCGCGATGCAGATCCTCCGGCACAGCAAGATCGCGGTGACGATGGAGGTGTACACACACATCCCGTCCGAGGCGACACGCAAGGCTCTGCGGAAGCTGGGCAAGCACCTGGGCGGGCCGGATCAGATGTAGTTGCTGTACTTCGCTGCTGTACGACGCCGAAGAGCCCCGGTCGGATCTCTCCGATCGGGGCTCTCAGCTGCGGTGGACCTGTGGGGATTTGAACCCCAGACCCCCTCGATGCGAACGAGGTGCGCTACCAGACTGCGCCACAGGCCCTTGCAACGAGTGAAACTCTAGCATCCCGATCGGGGTGCTTGGAAATCCGTTCCCTCGCTGGTCACGGATGCCGCCGGGGCGGCGTCACTCGTTGGCCGCGCGCGGCCGGTCCTCGTCCGCGTACTGATCGAAGAGCGGCGTGCGCCCGCGGTCGCGGGAGCGGCGCGGCTGGGGAGGCAGCCGGTCCGCCGGCGGCTCCGCGGACGGTACCGATACGGAAGGGGTCGTCGGTTCCGCGGCCGAGGAGCGGGCCGCGCTCCACGTCTCCGGGTCGCTGACGTCCACACCGCTCGACGCGCGCGGGGCGACGGGCGCGGTGACATAGGTCGGCAGCGGCACGGGAACGGGGTCCCAGCTGTCGCCGGTCGCCGGGCCGCGCTGGCGCTGCTGGTCCACCCACTCGGCGTGGTCGGTCTGCTCGACCAGCGCCCGGCGCCCGGCCTCCTGCGGGGAGAGCCTCGGCGCCGGTTCCGGCTCGGCATGCGCCGTGGGCTCCTCGTCGGGCTCGGGCGCGCGGGCGGGCGGCTGGTGCCGGCGCGGCCGGTTCTCGCGCAGCCGCTGCGCCGCGGCCTCGGCCTGCCTGCGGTCCATGACGTACGCGAAGCGACGCCGCTCCTGGCCCCGCAGGTACACGATGTAGATGCTCAGCAGGACGGCCGGGCCGGCCGGCGCCCACAGGAAGCCGAGCCCGCCGACCGCCGCGACGACCGCACCGGCCGTGAAGGCGACGAACAGGACCGACGTCGTCCGTCTGCGCCGGGCCAGCACCTTGCCGCGCCGGGCCCGCTCGACGGCGGCGCGGCTCTGCGGCTGCCGCGGGGCCGGGCGGCGGGCCGGCGGGCGGCCCGGAGGGTCGGCGTCCGAGGACGTGTCGGACGACACGTCCTGGCGCACTTCGGTTCGGGGCGCGGCGAAGGCCCGGACGTCCACAGAACTCAGCCGGTCCGTGGCGGCATCCGGGTCCACGTCGTGCTCGGGCCCCTCTGTGGTGCGTTCCCGCAGCTCCTTGGCGTACCGGCGCTCCATCGCCGCCCGGCCGGACAGCAGCCGGATGGCGGTGGAGAAGCGTTCGGTCGGACGGGCTTCGTTGAGCTCGTCCTGCCTGCGGAGCCACATCGGCACCAAGTAGGCGGCCCAGGCCCCGACGATGACTGCGTAGATGAGGCCGCTGCTGCTCACGCATCACACCGTAGAGGGATTCGCGCAAGGGCATCCGCCAATTGGGCCGGTGTGTCGCACGATCTGGCTGATATCACCGACTTTTTTTGTGATTACTCAGACCAGTTCGCGTTCCGCGACAACCGGGCGGCGACCAATTTCGAACACTTATTTTATTTCCTGTGCTGTTCCCGATGTCGTTCCGGGCGCTCCGGGTGCCGACCCGGGTCGGGCCTGGTGCCAGCGGGTCAGGAGCCCCTCCGGGACCTCCTCGGCCGTCAGCGCGAAGACAAGATGGTCACGCCACGCACCGTCGATGTGGAGATAACGGGGCCGCAGCCCCTCCTCGCGGAATCCGAGTTTCTCCACGACCCGGCGGCTGGGCGCGTTCTCGGGGCGGATGCACACTTCCATCCGGTGCAGCCCCACCGTACGGAAGCAGTGGTCCACGGCGAGGGCGACCGCCGTGGGCATCACGCCGCGGCCCGCGACGTCCCGGTCGACCCAGTACCCGACGTGGCCCGAGCACATCGAGCCCCAGGTGATCCCGGCAACGGTCAACTGGCCCACCAGACGCCCGCGGTACTCGATGACGAACGGCAGCATCCGGCCCGCGTTCGCCTCCGCCCGCAGGTGGCGGACCATCTGACGGTAGGTCGGGCGCTGCGTGACCGGGCCGCCCGGCGCGGGCGGCGGAATCGTCGCCTCCCAGGGCCGCAGCCAGTCGCGGTTGCGGCGGTTGACCTCGCGCCAGTTCCGCTGGTCGCGCACCTTTATGGGGCGCAGGACGACGTCGCCGTCTGCGAGGACCACAGGCCAGGTCACGTTCATGACGTCGGTGACGACTCGTCCGCCGGACCTGGATGGTCCCCGCCGCGGATCTGGTCCACGGCGTGCCGCAGGAGCCCCTCCAGCACCGCGAGACCGTCGCGCACTCCCCCCGTGGAGCCCGGCAGGTTGACGATCAGGGTGCGGCCGGCGACCCCGGCGACGCCACGCGAGAGCGCGGCGGTGGGCACCGTGTCCCGCCCGTACGCCCGGATCGCCTCCGGGATGCCGGGGACCTCGTGGTCCAGCAGCGCACGCGTGACGTCAGGTGTGCGGTCGGTGGGCGAGATGCCCGTGCCGCCGGTGGTGAGGATGACGTCGTAGCCGTCCGCCACCCCCGTGCGCAGCGCCTCGCCGACCGGGTCGCCGTCGGGCACCACCCGGGGGCCGTCGACGGCGAAGCCGAGGACGGTGAGCCTCTCGGCGATCAGCGGGCCGCCCTTGTCCTCGTACACCCCGGCGGAGGCGCGGTTGGACGCGGTGACGACGAGGGCCCGGTACGGAGCGGTGGCGTGGGCGGCGGTGGTCATGACTGTGCTCCCTCGCGCGTCCAGTCGCCGGATTTGCCGCCCGTCTTCTCCTCGACGCGGATGTCCGTGATCACGGCCGCCTTGTCGACCGCCTTGACCATGTCCACGACGGTGAGTGCGGCGACGGAGACGGCGGTGAGGGCCTCCATCTCCACGCCGGTGCGGTCCGTCGTCTTCACGGTGGCCGTGATCTCGACCGCGTCGTCCGTGACGGCCAGGTCCAGCTTCACGCCCGAGACGGCGAGCGGGTGGCAGAGCGGGATCAGGTCGGGCGTGCGCTTGGCGCCCATGATCCCGGCGATCCTGGCCGTGGCGAGTGCGTCGCCCTTCGGGACGCCCTCCCCTCGCAGCAGCTCCACGACCTGCCGCGATACGAGGACGCGCCCGGTCGCCCGCGCGGTGCGGGCGGTCACGTCCTTCTGGGAGACGTCCACCATGCGGGCCGCTCCCGCGTCGTCGATGTGCGTCAGCCTGCCTTGCGTACTCATCTGCTGTGGCGCTCCCGGTCCGGTCCCCTCAGGGCCTGTGTGGGCAGACACGGTACCGCCACGCAGCGCGTCTCACCCCAGGAGGACCACGTCGACCTCGGCGCCGGGCTCCACGGAGGTGTCGGTCTCCGGGACGACGATCAGGCAGTCGGCCTGCGCGAGGGCCGCGATCAGGTGGGAGCCGGAGCCGCCGACCGGGGTCACGCTGCCCGCCGCGGCGTCATGGATCCCCCGTAGGAACTGGCGCTTGCCGGCCGGGGACGACAGCGCCTTGTCCGCCTTGAGCGCGGCTCTGGTCTTCGGGCGGTGCACATCCGGCAGACCCATCAGGGTGCGGATCGCGGGCCGGACGAACAGCTCGAAGGACACGTAGCTGGAGACCGGATTGCCGGGCAGGGCCAGCAGCGGGGTGCGGTCGTGGCCGATGGAACCGAAGCCCTGGGGCTTGCCCGGCTGCATCGCGAGCTTGCGGAAGTCGATCCCGCTGCCGGGCGCGTCCTCGTCACCGACCGAGGCGAGCGCCTCCTTGACCACGTCGTACGCCCCGACGCTCACACCGCCCGTGGTCACCAGCAGGTCGGCTCGGATCAGCTGGTCCTCGATGGTGGCGCGCAGCGCCTCGGCGTCGTCGGCGACCGCGCCGACCCGGTAGGAGATCGCGCCGGCGTCGCGGGCGGCGGCCGCCAGGGCGAAGCTGTTGGAGTCGTAGATCTGTCCCTCGGCCAACTTCTCGCCGGGCTGGACCAGTTCGCTGCCGGTCGACAGGACGACGACGCGCGGGCGGGGGCGCACCCGCACGGTGCCGCGGCCGATCGCGGCGAGCAGGCCGATCTGCGGCGGGCCGAGCACGGTGCCCGCGGCGAGCGCGAGATCGCCCGCCTGCACATCGCTGCCGCGGGCCCGCACATGGGCCCCCTCCTGGGCCGGCCGGTGCACCCGGACCTCGCCGCTCGCGCCCTCCGGGGCCTCACCGGCCGGGCGCATCGTGGTGGCGGCCCCGCCTCCGGTGCCGCCGTCGGTCCACTCGACGGGGACGACGGCCTCGGCCCCCGGCGGCAGAGGCGCGCCGGTCATGATGCGCGCGGCCTGGCCGGGGCCGACGGTGGGCAGCCCGCCGCTGCCGGCCGCCAGGTCGCCGATGACGGCGAGCACGGCGGGGAACTCCTCGCTCGCGCCCGCCACATCGGCGACCCGGACCGCGTAGCCGTCCATGGAGCTGTTGTCGAAGGGGGGCAGCGCGACCGGGACCGTGACGTCCTCGACGAGGACACAGCCCTGTGCGTCCGGCAGCTGGAGGTCGATCGGGTCGAGCGGCCGGATCGCGGCGAGGATGTCCTCCAGGTGGTCGTCAACCGACCAGATCGTGCTGCTCACGGTCCTACATCTCCTCGGTCACAAAACTGCGAAGCCAGTCCCGGAACTCCGGGCCCAGGTCTTCACGTTCGCACGCGAGTCTGACAATGGCACGCAGATAGTCGCCACGGTCACCTGTGTCATAGCGACGGCCCTTGAAGATCACGCCGTGCACCGGGCCGCCGGAGGGTCCCGCCTCGTCCACGGAGTGCTCCGCCTCGGCGAGCTTCTGGATCGCGTCGGTGAGCTGGATCTCGTTGCCGCGGCCCGGCTCGGTCCGGCGCAGTATGGCGAAGATCGCGGGGTCGAGGACGTAACGGCCGATGACCGCGAGGTTGCTGGGCGCCTCGGCGGGGTCGGGCTTCTCGACCAGGTCCGTGATCTTCACGACGTCGCTGTCACTCGTGGGCTTGACGGCGGCGCAGCCGTACATGTGGATCTGGGCCGGGTCGACCTCCATCAGCGCGACGACGCTGCCGCCCTCGCGCTCCTGGATCTCGATCATGCGCGCGAGCAGCGGGTCGCGCGGGTCGATCAGGTCGTCGCCCAGGAGGACGGCGAACGGCTGGTCCCCCACGTGCGGCTCGGCGCACAGAACGGCGTGACCGAGGCCGCGCGGGTCGCCCTGGCGCACGTAGTGCATGGTGGCGAGGTCGCTCGACTCCTGCACCCGTGCAAGACGTCCGGCGTCGCCCTTGCGGGAGAGCGCCTCCTCCAGCTCATAGTTGCGGTCGAAGTGGTCCTCGAGGGGGCGCTTGTTGCGACCCGTGATCATCAGGACGTCGGAGAGGCCGGCCGCGACCGCCTCCTCGACGACGTACTGGATCGCGGGCTTGTCGACCACAGGCAGCATCTCTTTGGGAGTGGCTTTCGTGGCAGGCAGGAACCGGGTGCCGAGGCCTGCGGCGGGGATGACAGCCTTGCTGATCCTGGAGTGCGACTGAGTCATGCGGAGCACCATATCCGCTGAATATGGGCGGAAGATGATGCTCCGGTTAACTTCATCCTCATAGAGACGTATACGAGAGGTTTACAGGCGACCAATGGGCAACGAAATGTCCGGAAAGATTGCTCTTCGCGCGGAACTCCTCGGGGCGCGCCGGCTTCTGTCCGCCGACGACGTGAGAGCGGCGGCCGCCGCTCTCGCGCGGCACGCGCTGCTGCTGACCGAGCTGGCCGAGGCCGGCACCGTCGCCGCATACGTCTCCGTCGGGCGTGAACCCGGCACCCGCGCGCTGCTCGACGCCCTGCTCGCGCGCGGCACGAGGGTCCTGCTCCCGGTCCTCCTCCCGGACAACGACCTCGACTGGGGCGTCTACCGCGGCCCCGGACACCTGGTGGCCGCCGGCCGCGGCCTGCTGGAGCCGGACGGTGAGCGGCTGGGCCCCTCTGCCGTCGTCGGCGCCGACGCGGTGCTGCTGCCCGGGCTGGCCGTCGACAGCCAGGGCATGCGGCTGGGCCGCGGGGGCGGCTCGTACGACCGCGTGCTGGCCCGGCTCGCCGCGGCCGGAGCCGATCCCGCCCTCGTCGTGCTCCTCTACGCGAACGAGGTGGTCGCGCAGGTCCCGGTGGAACCGCACGACCACCCCGTCCACGCCGTGGTCACGCCTCAGGGGGTACGCCGCTTCACTCGGCCTGCCCGCCCGGCGGGACGAGCTTGAGCGTGTCGACGGTCGCGGCGTCCACCGCCTGGGCGCCGTAGGCCCAGTCGAGCAGCTTGCCCTCGGCCCACTTGTCGGTCTGATCGGTGTAGTGGGAGCTGTACGCGTGGCCCGACGCCCCGGTCAGATTGATCCACCGGGACTTGTCCCACTCGCCGACCGTGACGACCATCCTCATCGACGGCACCCACACGACGCCGTAGCCGGCCGCCGCGTTCCAGCCGGTGGCGTTGACCGCGGCCTCGCCGCCGCCCAGGTTCCACGGGCCCCGGTTGAGCATGAACTGCAGGAACCCCGGACCCTCGGTGCCCAGCGTCTGATTCTTCAGCGTCAGCTGGTGCAGGCGGCCCCAGCTCCAGCTGGAGGCGTCCTTGCCGAGCTCCGCGGTCAGCTCCCAGCGGGCGTCCTCCATGGCGCGGGCGAGGAGCCCGTCACGGGTGTCGGTCGCCTCGTCCGTACGCGTCTGAGGCGTGCGCCACCACTCGTTGTCCTCGTCCTTGAGCAGCCGGCGCACCACCTCGTACCAGCGGTCGCCGCCGTCGGGCTGCGCGGAATCGCTGTCCCGCTGGCCGCATTCGCGGACGCGCTCGGTCAGGTCGTCGTCCGGCGCGGTGCTGTCGGCGGGCAGCACGTTCAGGCACTCGCCGCTGATCCGGAGCTCCTTGGGGAGCTTGTTGCCGAACGCCAGCCTGAGCACGTTGCGCCACACGGCGTTGAAGTACGCGGCGGCCCCGGAGTCCGGCTCCTGGGTGTAGTCCCAGCCCTCCAGCAGCTTCTGCGCCTCGCGGACATACGGATCGGAGACGTCGATCTTCAGCAGGTAGGGCGTCAGCAGCTTGGCGATCTCGCTGCTGTTGTCCATCTGCATGGTGCGCATGTCCTCGGTGGAGACCTTGCCGCCGCCCCGGATCTTCGACTCGATGAGGTCGTTGATCCGCTGGCTCCGGGCGCCGTAGCCGTAGTCCTCCGTGATCAGGTACGGGTACTTCTTCGCGTCGACGACCGCCTGGTTCGCGGTCACGATGTAGCCGCGCTCCGGGTTGTACTCGTAGGGCAGCTCGTCGAACGCGATGTAGCCGTCCCACTTGTACTTCGGGTCCCAGCCGGGCGCGGGCGTCCGGCCGTCACCCTCGGCCCGCAGCGGTATCTTGCCGGGGGCCTGATAGCCGATGTTGCCCTTGGTGTCGGCGTAGACCAGGTTCTGCGAGGGCACCTCGAAGGCCCGGGCCGCGCGGCGGAAGGACGTGAAGTCCTTGGCCCGGTTGAGCTCGAAGACGGCGTTCATCGACGTGCCGGGCTGCAGGGCCGTCCACTGCAGGGAGACCGCGTAGCCGGTGCCGCGGTCGGGTGCGGCGTTGGACACCGGAGCCCGCTCGCCGACCTTCTCGAGCTCTTCGCTGCGGTCGGAGACCAGCGGGCCGTGCTCCGTGGAGCGGACCGTGATCGTCTTGTCGGATCCACCGGCGACCTTGATGACCTCCGTGCGGGTGGTCAGCTTCTTCTCCCGGCCCCCGACCAGGTAGTGGTCCCCGCTGAGCTTCTCCAGGTAGAGGTCGGTCACGTCGGCGCCGAGGTTGGTGAAGCCCCAGGCGATGTCCTGGTTGTGGCCGATTATCACGCCCGGCATGCCGGAGAAGGTGTAACCCGCGACGTCGAACGAGCAACGGTCGGAGACCGTGCGGCAGTGCAGGCCCATCTGGTACCAGAGGGACGGCAGCTGGGGCGCGAGGTGCGGGTCGTTGGCCAGCAGGGGCTTGCCGGTCGTCGTGTACCTCCCGGCCACGACCCAGGAGTTGGAGCCGATGCCGTTGCCGCTGGGGCCGAGCAGCGCGGGGATCGAGTCGAGGGTGTCGGAGAGCGCGCCCAGCTGGGCGTTCAGCCCCTGGCCGGCTCCGGCCGCGCTGTCCGAACCGCCGCCCGCGCCGTCGAGCGCTCCGCCGCTCCCGCCGGACCCGCTGCCTGCGGCAGCGTCGCCCGCCGAGCCGGACGGCTTGGCGGCCGGGTCGTACGCGGCGGTGGCCGGGTCGATCCCACCCCGCCGCACGATCGGTTCGTTGCGGTCGTAGGGGTAGGGCGGGTACAGGTCGCGGATCTGCTTCTCGCTGAGCCTGCTGGTGAGCAGCGAGCGGTCGATCTCCTCCTGCATGTTGCCGCGCAGGTCCCAGGCCATCGCCTTGAGCCAGGCAACCGAGTCGACCGGCGTCCACGGCTCGGGCTTGTAGTCGTTGCTGAAGGCCAGGGCCGCGTACTCGACCGACAGTTCCTCCGCCGAGCGGCCCTTGAGGTACGCGTTGACGCCGTCCGCGTACGCCTGGAGGTACTTCTTCGTCTCGGGCGAGAGCTTGGTGTCGTACTCCTGCTGCGCCACCCGGCGCCAGCCGAGCGTGCGCAGGAAGGCGTCCGTCTCCACCTGCCCCGAACCGAACATCTCGGAGAGCCGGCCCGCGGTCATGTGGCGGCGGACGTCCATCTCCCAGAAGCGGTCCTGTGCCTGGACGAAGCCCTGGGCGCGGAACAGGTCCTCGTCGCTGTCCGCGTAGATCTGCGGGATGCCGTAGCCGTCGCGCTTGACCTCGACCTGGCCGCCGAGGCCCGCGAGTTCGATCGTGCCAGTGGTGGTGGGGAACGAGGCGCGAACCGTGCTGACGCTCCAGTAGGCCCCGTAACCGACACCCGCGACGAGCGCCAGCACCAGGACGAGCACGAGCAGTCGGGCGCGTCGCCCCTTCTTCTTCTTGGGGGAAGAGGCGGTTGTGTTGGCGGGCATCGCTGTCCTTCGAGGGGCAGGGTGGTCCTGGGAATGCTGAGGCAACTCTAGGCGCAGCGCCCCACCGGCCCCGACGCGGTATCCACAAGGCCGTCCCCGTAGTCGGACATTCGGATCATCCGGCCATCAAGGAAACGTTAAAGATTAGGTAAGGTAACGAAGTGTCGCCGCCGGATACGAAGACCTCCGGCATGACGGCGCGAGGGGAAGGATCGGCCACTGACTGTCCACCAGCTCAACGAACTCCTGCTCATCTGCTCGATCGTCCTGCTCATCGCCGTCGCGGCGGTGCGCATCTCGTCCCGCAGCGGGCTGCCCAGCCTGCTGCTGTACCTCGGGATCGGGATCGCGATGGGCCAGGACGGCCTGCTCGACGTCCAGTTCGACGACGCCGAACTGACGCAGGTGATCGGTTATGCCGCACTTGTGGTGATCCTGGCCGAAGGTGGCCTCGGCACCAAGTGGAAGGAGATCAAACCGGCGCTGCCGGCGGCCGCTGCGCTGTCGACGGTGGGCGTCGCGGTGAGCGTGGGCATCACGGCCGCGGCCGCTCACTACCTCGTCGGCCTGGAGTGGCAACAGGCGCTGATCATCGGCGCGGTCGTGTCGTCCACGGACGCGGCCGCGGTCTTCTCGGTGCTGCGCAAGGTGCCGCTTCCGCCCCGGGTGACAGGCGCCCTGGAGGCCGAGTCCGGTTTCAACGACGCCCCGGTCGTCATTCTGGTGGTGGCCTTCTCCTCGGCCGGCCCGATCGACCACTGGTACACCCTCGTCGGAAAGATCGCGCTGGAGCTGGTGATCGGCGCGCTGGTCGGACTCGCCGTCGGCTGGCTCGGTGCGTTCGGGCTGCGGCACGTCGCGCTGCCCGCGTCCGGCCTCTACCCCATCGCCGTCATGGCCATCGCCGTGGTCGCGTACGCCGCCGGCGCCATGGCGCACGGCAGCGGCTTCCTCGCCGTCTATCTCGCCTCCATGATCCTCGGCAACTCCAAGCTGCCCCACGCGCCCGCGAACCGCGGCTTCGCCGAGGGTCTCGGCTGGATCGCGCAGATCGGCATGTTCGTGCTGCTCGGACTGCTCGTGTCGCCGCACGAGCTTCTGCGGGACTTCTGGCCCGCGGTGGTCGTCGGCCTGATGCTGACCGTGCTCGCCCGGCCGGTGGGCGTCCTCATCAGCCTCATGCCGTTCCGCATCCCGTGGCCGGAGCAGGTGCTGATGTCCTGGGCGGGCCTCCGCGGCGCCGTCCCCATCATTTTCGCGACGATCCCCATGGTCTCCGGCGTCGAGGGCAACGACCGGATCTTCAACATCGTCTTCGTCCTGGTCGTCGTCTACACCCTGGTCCAGGGCCCGACGCTGCCCTGGCTGGCACGGGCCCTGCGGCTCGGCGACTCCTCCGAGGCCGCCGACCTCGGCGTCGAGTCCGCCCCGCTGGAGCGGCTGCGCGGACATCTGCTGTCGGTCGCCGTCCCGGACAGCTCCCGGATGCACGGCGTGGAGGTCGCCGAGCTGCGGCTGCCCTCCGGCTCGGCGGTCACCCTCGTGGTGCGGGAGGGCAAGAGCTTCGTACCGCTCCCGTCGACCGTGCTGCGGCACGGGGACGAGCTGCTGGTCGTGGCCACCGATCCGGTGAGGGACGCCGCGGAGCGGCGGCTGAGGGCCGTCAGCCAGGGCGGAAAGCTGGCCGGCTGGCTCGGCACCGGAGGCGGGTCCCCGTGACGGAGGGCCGCGGGCCGCGCAGCCTTCTGTGCCCAGGAGCTGTTCAAACACAGGAACGGACGGGGTGATCTCTGCCATTTCCCAGGTGGACATGGCGAGAATCCCTGTACCATGAAGGCACACTGATCGACCAACTCTGCCTGACGCAGAGCTGGCGCGACCGTATGGCGGCCGCGGCGTCCCCGGAGTGGGCCCCGGTATCTACCGCAGTTCCGCGCAAGAGGACAGCTCTCGGCGGCTCCCGACACCCAGGGGAGCGCTACCAGGCGGCAGAAAGGCAAGGGGCCGTGGCGTCCACGGTCGCTTCTGACCCGCGTCCTGGTTACGGACAACTGCTCCGCACCCCTGGGGCGTGGACATTCCTGCTCCCCGGTTTCGCTGCCCGGCAGCCCTTCGCGATGCTCACGATCGGCATCGTCCTGCTCGTCCAGCACACGACCGGTTCCTACGGCAGCGCCGGTGCGGTCGCCGCCGTCACCGGTGTCTCGATGGCACTGTTCGCCCCGCAGAGCGGAAAGCTCGCCGACCGCTTCGGCCAGCGCGCGGTCCTGCTGCCCGGCGTCCTGGTGCACACCGTCTCCGTCGCCGCGCTCACGGCGCTGGCGCTCGCGGGCGCGCCGCTGTGGGCCCTGTTCGCCGCCGCGGTGCCCACCGGTGCGTCAGTGCCGCAGATCGGCCCGATGGTGCGGGCCCGCTGGGCCGCCACGCTCCAGGGTTCTCCCCTGATGCAGACCGCCGCCGCCTTCGAGTCGGTCACGGACGAGTTCACGTTCGTGGTCGGCCCGGTCCTCGCCACGGCCCTGTGCACGGGCGTGCACCCCGCCGCCGGCCTGATCGCCGAGGCGGCGCTCACACTGGCGGGCGGCCTGCTGTTCGCGGCCCAGCGCCGCACCCAGCCCGCCCACGGCCACCACAGCGCCGAGGTGCGCGCGGAGCGTGCGTCCGCCCTCTCCGTACCCGGCGTGCGGGTGCTCGCCGTGGCCTTCCTGGGCATCGGAGCGGTCTTCGGCGGCATGCAGGTCTCGCTGACGGCCTTCACCGAGGAGATCGGGCAGCCCGGCATGAACGGTCTGCTCTACGGTCTCTTCGCCGCCGGCAACATGGTGGCCGGCATCGCCGTGGGAGCCATCGCATGGAAGACCGGACCGCGCCGCCGGCTCGTCGTCGGCTACGCGGCGCTCACGGTCGCCGCGTCCCTGCTGTGGACGGTGCACTCCGTGGCCCTTCTCGGTGGGCTCGGCCTGGTCGTCGGCCTGTTCATCGCACCTGCCCTGATCAGCGGCTACACGCTGGTCGAGTCGCTGGTGCCGGCGTCCGCCCGCACCGAGGCCTTCACCTGGCTGACGGGCGCGGTGGCGCTCGGGCAGGCGGCGGCCGTGACGGTGGCCGGGCGGCTTGCCGACGGCTACGGCGCGAGCGCCGGATTCGTCGTCCCGCTCGTGGGCACGGGGCTCGCGCTGGCCACCCTGCTGGCATTGCGATCGCGGCTCGCGCCGATGGCCGCCGGACTGGTGGCCGCACGTGGGATCGGTCACCGAGTGCCGGTGACGGTGGACTGATCCAGCGGAATACGTCACTATGGATCGTCGTTAGCACTCATCGAGTGAGAGTGCCAGGAGGAAGACAAGTGCCGACCTACCAGTACCAGTGCACCGAATGCGGCGAGGGCCTCGAGGCGGTGCAGAAGTTCACCGACGACGCCCTGACCGTGTGCCCGAGCTGCGACGGACGCCTCAAGAAGGTGTTCTCGGCGGTCGGCATCGTCTTCAAGGGCTCCGGCTTCTACCGCAACGACAGCCGTGGCTCGTCGTCGAGCAGCTCGCCTGCCTCGTCGAGCTCGAAGTCGTCCGAGTCGAAGTCGTCGATCGCGGCCTCCTCGTCGAGCTCGGCCTCGTCGTCCTCGACGAGCACCTCGAGCGCCTCCGGCTCCGCCGCCTGATCCCCATGATTTGCCGACCCCGCCGTGGCAGTGGCCACGGCGGGGTTCTTGGCGTTTTCGGGTCCGGCTACTGTGACCGCCATGGCGACCCACGCGCACCCGAACGCAGGCCCCGACAGCGGTTCCGGTTCTCCTGCTCCTGACGGCTCCGGCTCCGTCCGCGCCGAGATCGGCGTGATCGGCGGCTCCGGCTTCTACTCCTTCCTGGACGACGTCACCGAGATCCAGGTCGACACCCCCTACGGCGCTCCCAGCGACTCGCTCTTCCTCGGGGAGATCTCCGGCCGCAAGGTGGCCTTCCTGCCCCGCCACGGCCGTGGCCACCACCTGCCGCCGCACCGCATCAATTACCGGGCCAACCTCTGGGCGCTGCGGTCGGTGGGGGTGCGCCAGGTGCTCGGACCGTGCGCGGTGGGCGGCCTGCGGCCGGAGTACGGCCCCGGCACCCTGCTCGTGCCCGACCAGTTCGTGGACCGTACGAAGTCCCGGCCCCAGACGTACTTCGACGGGCTGCCCCTGCCGTCCGGCGAGGTGCCGAACGTGGTGCACGTCTCGCCCGCCGACCCGTACTGCCCGCGGGGGCGCAAGGCGGCCCTGGAGGCGGCACGAGGACGCGACTGGGAGCCCGTGGACGGCGGCACGCTGGTGGTCGTCGAGGGGCCGCGCTTCTCGACCCGTGCCGAGTCGCGCTGGCACGCCGCGATGGGCTGGTCGGTGGTCGGCATGACCGGGCACCCCGAGGCGGTGCTCGCCCGGGAACTGGAGCTCTGCTACACGACGCTGACCCTGGTCACGGACCTGGACGCGGGGGCGGAGGCGGGCGAGGGCGTCTCCCACGAAGCGGTCCTGAAGGTGTTCGCCGCCAATGTGGACCGGCTGCGGACCGTGCTGTTCGACGCGGTGGCCGCACTGCCGGCGAACGAGGACCGCGACTGCACGTGCGGGAACGCGCTGGCCGGGCTCGATCCGGGCATCAAGCTGCCGTAACCACCCTCAGGGGTGGCCGAGTTGTCCACAAGCCGGGGACTGTCCACAGGCCTCAGCGGGGTGGGGCCGAAAAGTGGATCGTGGGGAGCGGTCGGACACGGGCAGCAGGCCCGGTCCACGCCTCATGACAGGCGGTGCTCGGCATGTCGCTGTACTCCTCTTCCGGTTCCGGTCACTCTTCGCCCCGCGGTCCCGGCTCCCTCGACGACCCCGGGCCCTCACCCACCGGCGCAGGCACCACTTCCGCTCCCGGCTCCCTCACCGACCCCGCGACGCCGCCGGCCTCGTCCGCCGGCCGGGCGTCGCGGATGTCGGCCGTGCCGCCTTCGCCGGACGCGTCGCCGGAATCGCCGGACGCCCCGTCGGCTCCGGTGACGACATGGGTGACCCCTCCGATGCCTCCTCCGTTCGCCCTCCCGCCGGCCGCTCGGTTCGGCGTCCCGGCCGATTTCACCGTGGGATCGTCACCGGCTCCGGAGCCCCTGGGCGTGCCGCAGTTCGCACCGCTGCGGGTCCGCGGCAGCAGCCGTCGGCTGCGGCGGGCGCTGCGCAGGCAGCGGCGCGCGATGGCTGCCGGGCTGGCGGTGACGGCAGCGGCGCTGGCCGCGTCGAGCGCGCGGGGCCCGGACGATCCGGGCGGCCGGTCCGGGCCGCATGGCCAAGGAGTCCCGGAGACAGGTGCCTTGGCGGCCGCGGCACCGGCGCGTGAGCATCGCCGACCCGATGACGTTCTGGTGTCGGCTCCCGTACGGATCGCCGACGCCGCGACGGTCCGGCTGCTGCGCCCTGGAGACCGGGTCGATGTGATCGCCGCCGCCGATTCACCCCCGGGAGAGGAGCCGTCCGCGAAGGTCGTGGCCTCCGGCGTCCGGGTTGCCGCGATCCCGCGAGCGGGCGAGGACCCGGTGGGCGACGGCGCCTTGATCGTGCTGTCCGTGCCGCGGACCACCGCCGCCGCGCTGGCCGGAGCCGGGGCGACGTCCCGACTGGCGGTGACCGTGTGCTGACGTTCGCCCAGCCGACTCGTACTGACGTGTCGTCAGGTCACAGGTTCGCAGGTGCGGATTGGACAGGGCGACCGGGGACTGCCGTAAGTTGCGCACCTGTCCCCCTCCCCAACCGCACATGCGAAAAGAGGCTCATTCGTGAGCGAGAAGAAGCCGAGTCTGCTCGAGGGCTTCAAGGCCTTCCTGATGCGTGGCAACGTGATCGACCTGGCGGTCGCCGTCGTCATCGGTGCCGCGTTCACCAACATCGTCAACGCTGTGGTGAAGGGCGTCATCAACCCGCTCGTGGGAGCGTTCGGCACGAAGAACCTGGACTCCTACAGCTCTTGTCTGAAGGACCCGTGCAGGGTCGTCGACGGCGAGATGCAGGGCATCCAGATCATGTGGGGATCGGTGCTCGGCGCCACCCTGCAGTTCCTGATCACCGCGGCCGTCGTGTACTTCCTGATGGTGCTGCCCATGGCGAAATACCTGGCACGCCGCGAGGCGCAGCGCAAGGCGAAGGAAGGCGCGCACGAGACACTGGAGGTCACGGAGCTGGAGGTGCTGAAGGAGATCCGCGACGCTTTGGTCGCCCAGCGCGGCGGGGGTGCCGGGGGTCCGGCAGGGTCTTCGGCTCCCGGCGACCGAGGCTAGACACCGCACGGACCACGAGCCCCGAGGCTCAGATGTGGTGGGGCGGCTTCTCGTCCAGGAAGCGCGCCAGGTCAGCGGCGCTGTCGCCGCTGACGGGAGGCCGCTCGCCCCACCCGCGGTCCGTATCGTCCGAGGACTGCTGGTCCATCGGATCGTCGAAGATCAGCTCCGGCTTGGAGTGCTGCCGACCGGGCTGCTTCGCATCTCGCGGTCCGGGGGCGGGGGCGGTGCTCATACATCCAGGGTAAGACGGCCGGGGCCCCTCAGGTCAACGGTCTCTGGGGTCCAACGACCAGGCCACAGGAAGTCCGAGGCGGCGGGGATCACCAGCACGGCCGCGATCTCCAGGCCGGCGGGAGGTGATGAGCGCGGCGAGGACGCAGCCCCGGAAGATCAACTGGCGGGAGGCCCGGCGTGCAGGGCAGCGGGCCCCGAGGCAGGAGCTGCCCCGCCGGCGGCACGCCAGGGCGGTGCGGGGGGCACCGGTGGCACGGGCAGCGGCTCGGCCGGGGGCACCGACGGCTTCGCCGGTACGGCGGGGGCTTCCGGTGGCTCGGTCACGAAGCCACGCTAAGGGCGGTTTGTGCCACCGAGCCCGTTTTGCTGGACAGGAGTGTGAAGGGGGCTTCGACAGATGACCGACTGGCCGGATGGACCGGCTCGCGCGTCCGGCCGCCGACGAGCGACCGTTCTGCTGTGCTTTGCCCATGATGTCCACACCTGCTGCCGGCAACGGGTCCGCTCACCACCACCACTCCAGGCCGCTGCGGCGGATGACGGCCCGCAGCCGGGACGAGAGCCACCGCACCGTGACACCACTGGAGCTCTTCTTCGACCTGTGCTTCGTCGTCGCCGTCGCTCAGGCCGGGGGGTCCAGCTGGTGCACGCGGTCGCCGAGGACCACGCGGCGACGGGAGTCGTCGGTTACGTGTACGTGTTCTTCGGCGTGTGGTGGGCGTGGATGAACTTCACCTGGTTCGCCTCCGCCTACGACTGCGACGACGTGCCGTACCGGATCGCCACCTTCGTCCAGATCTCCGGCGTCCTCGTCTACGCGGCCGGCGTACCGCGCGCCTTCGTCGACAACGACTGGACCGTCGCCGTCATCGGCTATGTGCTGATGCGCGTGGCGCTGACCGCCCAGTGGCTGCGTGCCGCCGCCTCCGAGCCGTCGGGCCCCGCGCGGCGGACCGCCGTGCGGTACGCGGTGGGCCTGGTGCTCTGCCAGGCCGGGTGGTCCACGCTGCTGGCCGCTCCGGAGGGCTCGCGGCGCTGGCTGTTCCTGGTCTTCGTGGTGGCCGAGCTGCTCGTCCCCGTGATCGCCGAGCGGGACCACCAGACGGCCTGGCACCCGCATCACATCGTGGAACGGTACGGACTGTTCACGCTCATCGTCCTCGGCGAGACCATGTACGCGGCCACCACCGCGGTCCAGTCCGCGCTCGACGAGAACGACGCCCTCGGCGAGCTGCTGCCCATCGCCGGCGGCGGGCTGCTGATCGTCTTCGCCGCGTGGTGGATCTACTTCGCCGTCCCGGCGCACGAGCGGCTGGGGTCCAACCGCCAGGCGATCCCCTGGGGTTACGGCCACCTGTTGATCTTCGCCTCGGCGGCCGCGGTCGGCGCGGGGCTGGAGGTCGCGGTGGAGGAGGCGGTCGGCAAGGCGCACGTGTCGGTCACCGCCGCGTCGGCGGCGGTGACCATCCCGGCCGCGACGTTCTTCGCGACGGTGTGGCTGCTGCACGCCCGTTACTTCAAGAGCGGCGCGGCGCAGCAGCTGTTTGCTGCCGGCCGGCGCGGCGGCGATGCTGGCGTGCACGTTCGCGGGCCACTGGGCCGTGTTCGCAGCCGGGCTGGTCGCGGCCGCGACGGTCACTGTCGGCGTGACGCTGGCCGCCCGCCCGCCGCACCGCGCGACCGCCGGTTGACCAACTACGGTGGGTGTCATGGGCGTCGACGAACTCAGCGGACCGGGAGCCGACCTCGGCTCGGGCAGCGGCGGGCTGACGGATGTGGCCGGTCTGCGTGTCGGGCATGCGCGCGTCCCGGGTGAGCGGGCACTCAGCGGCACCACCGTCGTGCTCGCGCCGCCAGGTGGCGTGGTCGCCGCCGTCGACGTACGCGGCGGCGGGCCCGGCACCCGGGAGACGGACGCGCTCGACCCGCGCAACCTCGTCCAGCGCATCGAGGCCGTCGTCCTGACGGGCGGCAGTGCCTACGGGCTCGAGTCCGCCGCCGGTGTGATGGCGTGGCTGGAGGAGCAGGGCCGGGGCGTACGGGTGGGGCCGGACCCCTCGCAGGTCGTTCCCGTCGTGCCGGCCGCCTGCGTCTTCGATCTCGGCCGCGGCGGCGACTGGCGCGCCCGGCCGGACGCCTCGACCGGACGGGCCGCCGTGGAGGCCGCGGCGGCGAGCCCGGACGGCGCCCCGGTCGCCGAGGGCGCGGTGGGCGCGGGGACGGGTGCGGTGATCGGCCGGTTCAAGGGCGGCGTCGGCACCGCGAGTTGTGTGCTGGAGTCGGGGATCACCGTGGCGGCACTCGTCGTCGCGAACGCGGTCGGCTCGGCGGTCGACCCGCGCAACGGCGCACTCTACGGCGCGTACGGCAACGAACGCGCCACCGAACCGGAGCCCGCCGTGCACGCGGCGGCCCAGTCGCGGCTGGCCGAGGCGGGCGCGAAGAACGGGCCTGCTCCGCTGAACACGACCCTCGCCGTCGTCGCCACCGACGCCGACCTGACCCGCGCCCAGGCCCACAAACTCGCCGGCACCTCGCACGACGGCATCGCGCGCGCCGTACGGCCGGTGCACCTGCTCAACGACGGCGACACCGTGTTCGCCCTGGCCACAGGCGCGAGGGCCCTGGACAAGGACGACCCGCTCGCCCTCAACGACATCCTGGCCGCGGGCGCGGACATGGTGACCCGCGCGATCGTGAGTGCCGTGCGGGCGGCCGACGGCGTCGACGGACCCGGCGGCGTCTTCCCCTCGTACCGGGAGCTGTACGGCACCGACTGACGGGGCCGCGAGGCCAGTTGGAGGGTCGGTACCGGAACGGGAACTCCGGCCGCCCGGCCCTTCGTTTTACCCGAACCCGGAACGCGTTGTCAGACCCAAGCACTACGTTTAGCAACCAGCAAGTGACGTGTGGCGACGGCCTGGAGACCCCTCTTGAACGATCCGATCGATCCGTACGAGACAACCGAGACGCACCTCGAGCGACTCCTGGGTCGGGCGCTCAACTCCTTCGATCTGCCCGACGCGACGGTCGAGCGGCTCGGATCGGCGCTGACCCATGCCAGTTCCCTGCACTCCTCCCACCACGAGGCGGGCCTGCACCGGGCGACGTACCGCCATACGTACCTGCTCGGCGACGGCAGTTCGCTCACCCTGTGGGAGCTCGTCCACAGCAACGGCAAGGACGGCGGCACGGGACGCGACGGCGCCGAGGCCAGGGCGCAGTACGAGCTCTACGCGGACGAGGCCGACGCCCGGCTCGCCGCGTCCCGCCTCCCGGCCGGCTTCCCCGGCTTCGCCGAGGACGGCTCCGGCCCCGGCTTCTGCCTGGACGCCGACCTGGAGCTCCTCGCCTCCCTGATGACGCCGCCCCCGCCGCCGCCCCCGCCGATGTACGTCCCCGACGACTCGGCCGACCACGCGCGCCGCGTGCTGCGCCGCGCGGAGAACGACAACCGGCCCGGCGAGGAGACCGCGCGCCGGCTGCGGGCGGCGTTCGCGCACCACATCACGCAGGTCTTCGGGCGACAGTTCCGGGTGGCGGGCAAGGACGCCGGTTTCACGCTGTACGAGCACGCTTTCCTGCTGCTCGACGGCACGGAGACCAGCCTGTGGGAGGTCGAGCACACCGCGACGCCCGACGGCCGCCACATGTGCGAGGTCTACGAGGCGGAGCACGCCGCGCGCGAAGCGATGGAGCTTCGCGCGCGGGTGCGGTAGCGGCGGCCCGGCTCAGGCGGCGACGGACACCTTCCCCGCCGACGTCGCCTCGGCGGGCGCGGCGGACGTATCCGGCTTCCGTGCGCCCTTGAGCAGGATCACCAGACCGGTGCTGACCAGCGTGCCCACGACGATGGCGAGCAGGTAGAGGAACGGGTTGCCGATCAGCGGCACGACGAAGACGCCGCCGTGCGGGGCCCGCAGCGTGCACTCGAAGAGCATCGACAGCGCGCCGGTGACCGCGCCGCCCACCATTGCGGACGGAATGACCCGCAGCGGGTCGGCCGCGGCGAACGGAATGGCGCCCTCGGTGATGAACGAAGCACCCAGCACCCAGGCTGCCTTGCCGTTCTCGCGCTCGGCCTTCGTGAAGAGCCGGCTGCGCACGACCGTCGCCAGCGCCATGGCGAGCGGCGGCACCATGCCCGCGGCCATCACGGCGGCCATGACCTTCAGCGAACCCTCCGTCGGGTTGGCGAGGCCGCCGACCGCGAAGGCGTAGGCGACCTTGTTCAGCGGGCCGCCGAGGTCGAAGCACATCATCAGGCCGAGCAGGGCGCCCAGGATGACGGCGTTCGCCCCGGAGAGGCCGGACAGCCAGTCGGTCAGCGCCTGCTGGAGTTCGGCGACGGGCTTGCCGACGACAAGGAACATCAGGAAGCCGACCACGGCCGAGGAGATCAACGGGATCACGACCACCGGCATGATGCCGCGCAGTGGCTTGGGCACCTTGAGGCGTTGGATGGTCATGACCGTGAAGCCCGCGAGCAGACCGGCGATCAGTCCGCCGAGGAAGCCGGCTTCGATGGTCAGTGCGACGGCGCCGCCGACGAAGCCGGGGACGAGACCGGGCCGGTCGGCCATGCCGTACGCGATGTACCCGGCGAGCACGGGCACGAGGAAGCTGAACGCCAGCCCGCCGACCTGGAACAGCAGTGCGGCCCAGCTCGTGTGGTCGGCCCAGGCGAAGTGCTCGGCCACGGACTTGGCGTCGGCGATCTCGTAGCCACCGAGCGCGAAGCCCAGAGCGATGAGCAGACCGCCCGCCGCGACGAACGGCACCATGTAACTGACGCCGGACATGAGCCACTTGCGGAGCTTGGTGCCGTAGCCCTCGCCGGGTTCACCCGCCCTGTCCACGGGGGCTGCCGTCCGCGCGGCCGAGGTGACCTCGCCGCGCTCGGCCTTGCCGCGGACCTCGGCGATCAGTTCGGCGGCCCGGTTGATGCCGGCCTTCACGCCGACGTCCACGGTGGGCTTGCCGGCGAAGCGCTCCTTGTCCCGGACGGGCACGTCGTGCGCGAAGATCACACCGTCGGCCGCCGCGATGATCTCGGGGTCGAGCCGGGCGAACCCGGCGGAGCCCTGCGTCTCGACGACCACCTCGACGCCCGCGGCACCACCGGCCTTCTCCAGGGCCTCGGCCGCCATGTAGGTGTGGGCGATGCCGGTGGGGCAGGAGGTGACGGCAACGACACGGAACGGGCCGCGCGGCTCGGCACCGGTGGCCGACCCGTCGTCCGCCCCGGTGGCGGTGGCGTCCGTTGTCCCCGGGCCCCCGGCGGACACGTCGGCAACCGGCGCGGCAGCGGCCGGGGCCGGCGCTTCCGCGTCGCTCGTACCGGCAGCGGACACGTCCGAGCCCGCGTCGGACGGGCCCGCCGCGGCACCGCCCTCCGGCGACGCCGCGTGAGCCGCCGCCTCCACGACCGCCGCCTCCGCCGGAGCCGGTGCCGGTGCTGGTGCCGGTGCGTCGCCGCGGATCAGGGACGCCGCTGCCGACCGGTCCGTCGACGTGCGCAGTGCGCCCGTGAAGGACTCGTCCATCAGGCGGCGAGCCAGCGACGACAGGATCGTCAGGTGGGCGTCGTCCGCGCCCGCCGGTGCGGCGATCAGGAAGATCAGGTCCGCGGGCCCGTCCGGCGCGCCGAAGTCGATGCCCGCCGCGCTGCGGCCGAACGCCAGCGTCGGCTCGGTGACGTGCGTGCTGCGGCAGTGCGGGATGCCGATGCCACCGTCCAGGCCGGTCGGCATCTGCGCCTCGCGCGCCGCCACGTCGGCGAGGAAGCCGTCGAGGTCGGTGATCCGGCCGAGCGCCCTCATCCGTTCGGCCAGCGAACGGGCCGCCGCTTCCTTCGTCGTTGCGGCCAGGTCGAGGTCGACCAGGTCCGCGGTGATCATGTCGCTCATCGCGGGCTCCCTTGTTCGGTGAGGGCTCGGTCCAGGGGGATGTCCGCGGTCACGGTGACCGCGGACGGGTCGAGGTCGGCGGGGGCGGGCATCACGCTGCCCGGCAGCTGCACCGCCGCCGCGCCGTGGGCGACCGCCGACGCCAGTGCGCCGCGGCCGTCCCCGCCCGCGGCGAGGAATCCGGCAAGGGAGGCGTCCCCCGCACCGACGTTGCTGCGCACGGCGCTCACGGCCGCCGATCCGAAGTACGTGCCCGCCTCCGAGACGAGCAACTGGCCGTCGGCGCCCAGGCTTGCGAGCACCGAGCGGGCGCCGAGCGCGAGCAGTTCCTCCGCCGCCTTGACCGCTTCCCCGACGGTGAGCAGCGGGCGGCCCACGGCCGCGGCGAGTTCGTCGGCGTTCGGCTTGACGACGTCGGGGCGTGCGGACAGCGACGCGAGCAGCGACGGCCCCGACGTGTCGAGGGCGACGCGGGCGCCGGCGGCGTGCGCGCGGGCGACCAGTTCGGCGTACCACTCGGGCCCGAGGCCGCGCGGCAGGCTGCCGCAGCACGCGATCCAGTCCGCCGACTCGGAGTGCCTGCGGACCGAGGCGAGCAGCAGCGCCGATTCGACGGGGCTCAGCTCGGGACCGGGAGCGTTGATCTTGGTGAGGGTGCCGTCCGGTTCGGCGACGGCGATGTTCGAGCGGGTGTGCCCGGCCACCGGCACGGACACGACCTCGATGCCCTGACCCGCGAGCAGGTCGGCGACAAGGGCGCCTGGCGCGCCGCCGAGCGGCATGACCGCGACCGTGCGGTGCCCGGCAGCGGCGACGGCCCGCGACACGTTGACGCCCTTGCCGCCCGGGTCCATCCGCTCGCCGGTGGCACGCAGCACCTCGCCGCGGTCCAGCGATGGGACGTCGTAGGTGCGGTCCAGCGACGGGTTCGGGGTGACGGTCAGAATCATGCGCGTACGACTTCCGTGCCCGCGGCCTCGATGGCCGCGGCGTCCTCCGGGGCGAGCCCGCTGTCGGTGATGAGCAGGTCGACGTCCGAGAGGTCGCCGAACCGTGCGAAGTGCTCCTGTCCGTGCTTGGCCGAGTCGGCGAGCAGGACGACGCGGCGCGCCGCTGCGATCTGGGCGCGTTTGACGGCGGCCTCCGCCAGGTCGGGGGTGGTCAGGCCGCCGTCCGCCGAGTACCCGTTCGCGCCGAGGAAGACGACGTCGGCGTGGATCTCGCCGTACGCCCGCAGCGCCCAGGCGTCGACGGCCGCGCGCGTACGGTGCCGTACGCGGCCGCCGACCAGGTGGAGGTCGATGCCGGGGTGGTCGGCGAGACGCGCGGCGACGGGCAGGGCGTGGGTCACGACGGTGAGCGAACGGTCCAGGGGAAACGCGGCGGCGAGCCGGCCGACCGTGGATCCGGCGTCGAGGATCACGCTGCCCTCCTCGGGCAGTTCGCCCAGGGCGGCCTGGGCGATGCGGTCCTTCTCGTCGGCGGCGGTGGACTCCCGCTCGGCGAGGTCGGGCTCGAAGTCGAGCCGCCCGGCCGGGATCGCCCCTCCGTGCACCCTCCGGACCAGCCCGGCGCGGTCCAGGGACTTGAGGTCTCGCCGGATGGTCTCGGCGGTCACCTGGAACGACTCGGCGAGCGACAGGACGTCGACGCGTCCGCCGTCCCGGGCGAGCCGCAGGATCTCCTGTTGGCGCTCCGCTGCGTACATGTGGCTCTACATCCGATCCATGCCCGAACCTGTGGTTTCACGTCGCAGGCTACGCCCGGATTTCCGCAAAGTAAACAGACTCGGGCATTCGTCTCCACACAGCCGGACATCCGGTCGTCGATCGTGCCGAAGAAGACCACCGACACCAGGCCGAGACCGAGCGCGTTGCCCATCTGGCCGGTCGTGTTGATCAGGCCCGACGCCGAACCGGCGTGCTCGCGCGGCA
>NZ_JBKFFO010000029.1:0-52865 GCF_046506645.1 Streptomyces sp. 5K101
CTTGAGAGGGTAAGGCTCCCAGTAGACGACTGGGTTGATAGGCCGGATATGGAAGCCAGGTAACTGGTGGAGTTGACCGGTACTAATAGGCCGAGGGCTTGTCCTCAGTTGCTCGCGTCCACTGTGTGGTTCCCGGGTTGCGAACAGTCGCACCGGTTGAACCAGTTTCACTTATTAATTGAAGAGTGTGCTTGTTCGCTAAGTGCCGATATCCCGCTCTGCGGGGTGGCCCGATAGAGTTTCGGTGGTCATAGCGTTAGGGAAACGCCCGGTTACATTCCGAACCCGGAAGCTAAGCCTTTCAGCGCCGATGGTACTGCAGGGGGGACCCTGTGGGAGAGTAGGACGCCGCCGAACAATCTTTGAAGGACCCTTGGTCCAGCGTTCACGCTGGACCAAGGGTCCTTTTTTGTTTGCTGATATGCCGAAGCGCGGCCGATGGCCGGCTGCGCGAGAATGACTGTGGTACCCGAAGACAGGAGTCACGCCGATGTCCACCAACTCTCCCGACGATCGTCCGGATCGCGAGCCGCGTCGCAGGGACGGTGGTGACAGGGGAGGTTTCCGCGGCGGTCGTGACGACCGGGACCGTGGGCCTCGTCGGGACAACGACCGTGGTGAGCGCGGGGGTTACCGCGGATCGCGTGACGACCGTGGTGGTCGTCCTGCCGGTGGCGGCTTCCGCCGTGACGACCGGGACCGGGATCGCGATCGTGACCGGGACCGTCAGGGTGGTGGGTTCCGTCGTGACGACCGGCGTGACGACCGTGGTGGTCGTCCCGGCGGCGGCGGTGGCTACGGTCGTCGTGACGACCGCCCCGGTGGCGGCTTCCGCCGTGACGATGAGCGTGGTGGCGGGTTCCGTCGCGACGAGCGTCGTGATGACCGGCGTGATGATCGTGGTGGGTACCGGGGTCCCCGTGAGGACCGGCAGCGTGACGACCGGGGCGGTCG
This sequence comes from Streptomyces sp. 5K101, assembly GCF_046506645.1. Classification (NCBI taxonomy): domain Bacteria; kingdom Bacillati; phylum Actinomycetota; class Actinomycetes; order Kitasatosporales; family Streptomycetaceae; genus Streptomyces; species Streptomyces sp. 5K101. Next base: position 955 of record NZ_JBKFFO010000029.1, read on the forward strand.
TCCCGTCGGCGGCGGCTTCCGTCGCGACGACCGGGACCGGGATCGCGATCGTGACCGGGACCGTCAGGGTGGTGGGTTCCGTCGTGACGACCGGCGTGACGACCGTGGTGGTCGTCCCGGCGGCGGCGGTGGCTACGGCCGTCGTGACGACCGCCCCGGTGGCGGCTTCCGCCGTGACGACCGCGACCGGGACCGCCAGGGCGGCGGTTTCCGCGGTCCCCGCCGCGACGACAGGCGTGACGACCGGCGCGACGACCGTGGTGGCTACCGCGGCCGCGACGACCGCGGTGGCTACGGCCGTCGTGACGACCGGGAGCGTTCGGACCGCGAGCCCATCAAGCGGCTGCCCATCCCCGACGACGTCACCGGGGACGAGATCGACAAGGACGTACGGCAGGAGCTGCAGAGCCTTCCGAAGGGTCTCGCCGAGGACGTCGCCAGGAACCTCGTCATGGTCGCGAACCTGATCGACGAGGACCCCGAGCGGGCTTACGCCTACTCTCGTGTCGCTCTGCGGCTCGCCTCCCGCGTCGCCGCCGTGCGCGAGGCCGCCGGCTTCGCCGCGTACGCGACGCAGAAGTACGCGGAGGCGCTTGCCGAGTTCCGGGCGGCGCGGCGGATGACCGGCACCGTGGAGCTGTGGCCCGTCATGGCCGACTGCGAGCGCGGTCTCGGCCGTCCCGAGCGCGCGCTGCAGATGGCCGGCGAGCCCGAGGTGCAGAAGCTGGACAAGGCGGGCCAGGTCGAGATGCGGCTCGTCGCCGCCGGTGCCCGCAGGGACATGGGGCAGCTGGAGGCGGCCATCGTCACCCTGCAGAGCCCCGAGCTGGCCTCGAACGCCGTGCAGCCCTGGACCGCGCGGCTGCGGTACGCGTACGCCGACGCGCTCCTGGCCGCCGGTCGGGAGGGCGAGGCGCGTGAGTGGTTCGCCAAGGCGCTGGAGGCGGACAAGGACGGCGCGACCGACGCCTCCGACCGGCTCGCCGAGATCGACGGCGTCGAGTTCGTCGACGTGATGGACGACCTCGACGGGAGCCTGGAGAACCAGGACCTCGACGACCACGAGGGCGGTGCCCCGGTGTCCGAGCGGGGGGCGGAGCCGGGCGGCACCGGTGACGCCGGCACGCAGGCCGACGCCGAGGGCAAGGCGGAGGGCAGGCCCGAGGGCAAGGCGGAGGACACGTCCGCCGAGTAGCGGGCAGGCGGTAGTGATGAAGACGTGTGAGGGCGGTACCCGGCCGGGTACCGCCCTCACACGTGTGGGCCGCCTCAGTCGAGTGCGAGGCTCCGCAGCACCAGGCCCGTGGCCGGCTTCGGGCCGAACGAGGTCGACTTGCGCGGCATCGTGACGCCTTCGCGCGCGAGCTCGCGTACGACCTCTTCGGGCACCGGGTGCATCAACACGGCGGTGCCGCCGTCCCGTTCGGCCTGGGTGACCGCCGCCCGGGTGTCGTGGATGTAGGTGATGTGGTCCGGGGTGTCGGGGACGCGCCAGATGTGGTCGAGCAGCGTCGCGTGGAGCACGGTCGCGTCCAGCGTGCGCCAGGCCTCCGGGCGTCCGCGGGGGACCGTTCCGGAGAGCAGTTCCGGGTCCGGGCGGTCGACGAGATGGAAACGGCCGTCACCGGCGAGCAGGAAGGCGTTGCCCTCGGCGGCCGCTTCGGCGAGGGTGCCTATCGCCTGCTCCAGGGAGACGTCGAGGCCGCGGACGCGGAACGACCCGTCGAGAGCCGACAGGGCGTCGGCGATCGGCAGCCGGCGCAGCAGCCGGTGGATCGCGCGGACCTGGAGCGGGTAGCGGGCGGTGTCGATGAGCAGAACCAGACCGTAGTCCCAGGGGCCGGGCGAGCCCGTGTGTTCGGCGCGCAGGCGCAGATAGGTGGCCCAGCGGTGATGGCCGTCGGCAATGAGGGCCTGGCGGTGGCTCAGGTCGTCCCGGATACGGGAGAGTTCGCCCGCGTCCGTGACCGACCACAGCCGGTGGCTGAATCCGTCCTCGGTGGTGGTGGCGATGACCGGCGGGCCCAGGATGGTGCGCTCGATGACGGCACTGGTCCCGGAGAGTTCGCCACCGCTGCGGTAGGTGAGGAGCAGCGGTTCCAGGTTGGCCGCGGTGGTCCGCATCAGCGCGGCACGGTCGGCGACGACCTCCGGCATCACGTCCTCGTGCGGCAGGACGATGCCGTCGGACGGTTCGGACAGCGCGAGCGCCCCGATGACGCCGCGCTGGAGCAGATCGCCCTTGCGCTGCTCGTACACGTACAGGGCGGGCTCCGGGTCGGCGGCCAGCACGCCGTCGGACAGCCAGCGGGTCAGTGTCTCGGCGGCCTGCCGGTGACGGTCCGCGGGGGAGGCGGCCTGCGGCAGGATGAGACGCACGATGTTGTGCGGATCCGCCGATTCGAGGTGGTGCAGGCCGTCGGGCCTGACGACCACGTCGTACGGCGGCGAGGTCACGGCGGCGAGGCTGCCCACCCGCTCGGGGACGTAGCGCAGTCCGCGGAACGGGATCAGGTGCAGGCCGCCATTGGCCGCGGGACCTTCGTTGTTCATCAGGGCATCGTATGCGTGCACGGGGGATGAGCGATGATCGGGGGAGTGGACCCGAGCGAGGAGCGGATACGGATGAGTCAGCAGGGCACGAACCGGCCGGGCGCCAGCGCGAGCGCGCTGAGCGAGGCGTACGACACGGCCCTGCTCGACCTGGACGGTGTGGTGTACGCGGGCGGGGAGGCGATTGCGTACGCCGTCGAGTCGCTGGCGACGGCGCGTGCCGGCGGAATGCATCTCGCGTACGTGACGAACAACGCGCTGCGCACGCCGGACGCCGTGGCGGCGCACCTCACGGAGCTGGGCGTGCCGACCGCGGCCGGGGACGTGATCACGTCCGCGCAGGCGGTGGCGCGGCTGATCTCCGAGCAGGTTCCGGCCGGTTCCCGGGTGCTGGTGGTCGGCGGCGAAGGGCTGCGGGTGGCGCTGCGTGAGCGCGGGCTCGAGCCGGTGGAATCGGCGGACGACGGGCCGGTGGCCGTGGTGCAGGGGTACGGCGGGCCGGATCTGGCGTGGGGGCGGTTCGCGGAGGCGTGTTACGCGATCGCGCGGGGCGTGCCGTGGTTCGCCTCCAACACCGACCTGACGATTCCCAGCGCCCGGGGCATCGCGCCCGGCAACGGTGCGGCGGTCGAGGTCGTCCGGATCGCCACGGGCGCCGAGCCGCAGATCGCGGGCAAGCCGCTGCCGCCGATGCACCGGGAGACGATTCTGCGGACGGGCGCCGAGCGGCCGCTGGTGGTCGGGGACCGTCTGGACACGGACATCGAGGGCGCGTTCAACGGGGGCGTGGACTCGCTGCTCGTCCTGACCGGCGTGACGGACGCGGCGCGGTTGCTGGCGGCCGTTCCGCAGCACCGGCCGACGTACGTGGACGCCGATCTGCGCGGGATACTGACGCCGCAGCCGGAAGTGACAGAGGCGGACGGGGAGTTCCGCTGCGGGGGCTGGAGCGCGACGGTGCGCGGCGACGAGCTGGTGCTGGACGGCGCGGGGGCGGCGCTGGACGGGCTGCGGGCGCTGTGCGGGGCCGCGTGGACGTATGCGGGGGACGGCGCGTGCACGCTGGACGCGGGGAAGGTGCTGGCGACGCTGGAGTGGTAGCCCGGCGCGCTGATCCGGGCCGGGCGGTCGGCACGTGTGGGGCTGCCCTGACCGGGGTCGGTACGCCCGGGGTCACCACGTCCGGTTGGTCGCCACGACCGGGGTCGCCGGGCTCCCAGCCGGGGCCGTCGGCGCGCAAAGGACCGGCCGGTCTCCGACGTGTGGGACGGCCTGTTCCACAACACGGGCACCAGGAACGACGTCATCGTCCGGGACGTACGCGTACCCCGGACGCTGCTCGGCCTGATCGCCGGGGCCGCGCTCGGCCTGTCCGGCGCGGTCATGCAGGCCCTGACCCGCAACCCCCTCGCGGAACCCGGCCTGTTGGGCGTCAACGCGGGGGCGGCCGCCGCGGTCGTGTCGGCCATCAGCTTCCTCGGCGTCACCTCGCTCACCGGCTACGTCTGGTTCGCCTTCGCCGGGGCCGCGGTCGTCTCGCCCGCCGTGTACGTCCTCGGCGGGAGCCGCAGCGCCACTTCCGTACGGCTCGCCCTCGCGGGGACCGCGGCGACGGCCGCCCTGTACGGGTACCTCAACGCCGTGCAGCTGCTCGACTCGGCGGCGCTGGACCGGCTGCGTTTTTGGACCGTGGGCTCGCTGGCGGCGGCCGAGTCGGGCACGGTCACGAAGGTCGTGCCGTTCGTCACGGTGGGCGCGGTGCTGTCGTTGCTGCTCGCCCGCTGAACGCCATGGAGATGGGCGACGACACCGCCCGTTCCCTGGGCGCCCGTCTGAACCGTACCCGGGTCCTCGCGATGCTCGCGGTCACCCTGCTGTGCGGGGCCGCGACGGCCGCGTGCGGGCCGATCATCTTCGTCGGGCTGATGATCCCGCACATCGTACGGGCCATCACCGGCCCCGACATGCGCTGGATCCTGCCGTACGCCGCGGTCCTCGCGCCCGTCCTGCTGCTCGGTGCGGACGTCGTCGGCCGTGTCGTCGTGCGGCCCTCCGAACTGCAGGTGGGCATCGTCACCGCGCTGATCGGCCGTCCCGTCTTCATCCACCTCGTACGCCGCAAGAGGATGGCCCAGCTGTGAACAGCGCGGTGAAAGCGATACGCACGCCCGGAGGGTTCTCGGTCCGGGTCGAACCGCGGGCGGCGGCCGTCGTCCTGGTGTTCGCCGCGGCCGCCGCGGCCTCGGCCGTCGTTCTCATCGGCAGCGGCGACTTCCCCATGTCCTTCTCCGACGTCGTCGACACCCTGCTCGGGAACGGCACCGCAGCGCAGGAGTTCATCGTGCGGGAGCTGCGGCTGCCGCGCGTGCTCGTCGCCGTCCTCGTCGGGGCGTCCCTCGCCCTCAGCGGCGCGATCTTCCAGTCGCTGTCCCGCAACCCGCTCGGCAGCCCCGATGTGATCGGGTTCGGCCAGGGCGCGACCGTCGGGGCGCTCACCGTCATCGTGCTGTTCGGCGGCGGTTCGCTCGCCGTGTCGGGCGGCGCGGTCTTCGGCGGCCTGCTCACCGGCGTGCTCGTCCACCTCCTCGCGTGGAAGCGCGGCGTGCACGGCTTCCGGCTCGTGCTCGTCGGGATCGGCGTGGCGGCCGTGCTGACCGCGGTCATTCACTACCTGATCACCAACGCCGATCTGGTCGACGCGACCCGCGCCACGCTCTGGATGACGGGCTCCCTCGACCCTGCTGCGTGCCCTGTCCCGGATGCTCAAGCCCTCCCAGGGCCGGGTGCTGCTCGACGGGCAGGCCATCCACTCCATGCCCGCCAAGAAGGTCGCCAGGACGCTCGGCCTGCTGCCGCAGTCGTCGATCGCGCCCGACGGGCTCACGGTTTCCCGTGTGCCCGTGGTCCGGGGCCCGGCTGCGTTCCGGGCCCCGTCGCCCTCTGGGCGGTGCTCCGGGTGCGCTTGGGGCCTGGCAGCCGTGGGGCTTCGCCCCCCTGGGCCTGTGCCGCGCTCGGGCGGTTGCCCGAACCCCTGCGGTCCGTCGATCGTGGGGCTTCGAGTGCGGAGCCGGGGCTTCGCCCCAGGGCTCCATGCGCGCTCGGGCGGTTGCCCGAACCTCCCTGCGGCCCGGTGCCCATGAGCGTCCCCCGATACCCGTTGCCCCAGATCCGTGCCGCGCTCGGGCGGTTGCCCGGACACCCTGCGGGCCGGTGGCCCTGGGGAGACGAGCCCGTCCCCGGGGCTGGAGCGCGGGCCCGATGCGGAAGCGGCCCTCCAGAACGGCGCGGGAGCGTCCGTTACAGCAGTGCTCGAAGGCGGAGGAGGTCGCGGAAGCCGGCTTCGAGGCGGATGCGGCCGGACGCCCACGCTCTCGCGAAGTTCAGGTCGCCGTCGACCATCGCCACCAGGTCGTCGCCCGCCATCGCCAGGCAGATCTGGGCCTTCTCCCTGGGCGGGCCCGGCAGCGTGGCCGTCACCTCGATCCGGCCGTCCTGGAGGCGGCCGGTGAACGTCGTGTCCAGGTCCGTGACGTGGCAGCTGAGGGAGCGGTCCAGCGCCGCCGCGCTGCGCACGTCGCCGTTCGCGTTCGCCAGGTTGTCCGAAAGTCTCTCGAGTGCGCCGAGGCACTCCTGCGTCGTGGCCATCGTGATCGACGGTACCGCAGGGCTTCGCGGTAGCGTCTGGGCATGAGCGACTCCATGCCCGCCCAGGAGGGCCCCGCACCCGAGCCGGAGCCGGAGCCGGCGCCCGACCCCGCCGCGCCCGCGCCGCTCGGCGTGCCGCGCGTGCCCACCGGCAACGCCGACGTGGACGCCCTGCTGGAGAGGCTGGCCGACGCCGACCACCTCGCTGCCGCCGGACACCTGGAGGTGTACGAGGATGTACACCGGGGACTGCGGGACGCGCTGACCGCGCTCGACGCGCGCCCCCATGACCCGTCGCACAACCTCAGGAGCTGAACCCACCGTGGCAGGAGTCGCCCGCCGCCGTCTCGACGCCGAGCTGGTACGCCGCAAGCTCGCGCGCTCGCGCGAGCACGCCGCCCAGCTGATCGCCGCCGGGCGGGTCAGCGTCGGCGGCAACACCGCGACCAAGTCCGCCACCCAGGTCGAGACGAGCGCGGCGATCGTCGTCGCCGCCGACGACAACGACCCGGACTACGTGTCCCGCGGCGGCCACAAGCTGGCCGGCGCGCTGGCCGCCTTCGTACCGCTCGGCCTGAAGGTCGAGGGCCGGCGCGCGCTGGACGCGGGCGCCTCGACCGGCGGCTTCACCGACGTGCTGCTGCGCGCCGGCGCCGCGCACGTCGTCGCCGTGGACGTCGGCTACGGGCAGCTCGCCTGGTCCCTGCAGAGCGATGAACGCGTGACCGTCAAGGACCGTACCAACGTCCGTGAGATGACATTGGAGACGATCGACGGAGTGCCGGTGGACCTGGTGGTGGGCGATCTGTCCTTCATCCCGCTCGGGCTCGTGCTGCCGGCCATGGTCCGCTGCAGCGCGCCCGACGCGGACCTCGTCCTCATGGTCAAGCCCCAGTTCGAGGTGGGCAAGGAACGCCTCGGCAGCGGCGGTGTCGTGCGCAGCCCGGAACTGCGGGCCGAGGCCGTTCGTTCCGTGGCCGAGCGGGCGGGTGAGCTCGGTCTCGGCGTACGGGGAGTCACCGCCAGCCCGCTTCCCGGCCCGTCCGGGAACGTCGAATACTTTCTGTGGCTCCGGGCCGGGGCGCCCGAGCTCGATCCGGCGGACGTCGACCGTGCAGTGGCGGAGGGACCTCGTTGACCACGACAGCAGCGACCACGACATCAGCCAGAACCCGCGTACGCACCGTTTTCCTGCTCGCCCACACCGGCCGGCCCGCCGCGATCCGCAGCGCCGAACTCGTCGTCCAGGGCCTGCTGCGCAACGGCATCGACGTCCGGGTGCTGGAGGCGGAGGCGGCGGACCTGCCGTTGCCCGCCTCCGTCCAGACCGTGCCCGACGCGACGCCGGAGGTGCTCGACGGCTGTGAGCTGCTGATCGTGCTCGGTGGTGACGGGACGCTGCTGCGCGGCGCCGAGTTCGGCCGTGCCTCGGGCGTGCCGATGCTCGGCGTCAACCTGGGCCGGGTCGGCTTCCTCGCCGAGGCCGAGCGGGACGACCTCGACAAGGTGGTCGACCGCGTCGTCACCCGGGCGTACGAGGTCGAGGAGCGGATGACCCTGGACGTCGTGGTGCACAGCAACGGCGACATCGTGCACCGGGACTGGGCGCTGAACGAGGCCGCCGTCCAGAAGGTCTCGGCCGAGCGCATGCTCGAGGTCGTCCTGGAGATCGACGGACGCCCGGTGACCGGCTTCGGCTGCGACGGCATCGTCTGCGCGACCCCGACGGGCTCGACCGCCTACGCCTTCTCGGCCGGCGGACCGGTGGTGTGGCCCGAGGTCGAGGCGCTGCTGATGGTGCCGATCAGCGCGCACGCCCTGTTCGCGAAGCCGCTGGTGACCTCGCCGGACTCGACCCTCGCCGTCGAGGTCCAGCCGCACACCCCGCACGGAGTGCTCTGGTGCGACGGCCGCCGGACCGTGGAGCTGCCCTCGGGTGCTCGCGTCGTGGTCAGGCGAGGAGCCGTTCCGGTGCGGCTGGCCAGGCTGCACCACGCCTCGTTCACGGACCGGCTGGTGGCCAAGTTCGCCCTGCCGGTGTCGGGTTGGCGCGGCGCACCGCACTGAGCGGGTCCCGGCGTTGCCCGGGAGAGTGAATGCGTGGCCGGGGTCCGTCGCGCGGCGGCCCCCGGACCTCGTAAGGTCGTGTCCGTGTTGGAGGAGATGCGGATACGGTCGCTCGGAGTCATCGACGACGCGGTCGTCGAGCTGTCGCCCGGGTTCACCGCGGTGACCGGCGAGACGGGTGCGGGCAAGACGATGGTCGTCACGAGCCTCGGGCTGCTGCTCGGCGGACGGGCCGACCCCGCCCTGGTGCGGATCGGCGCCAAGTCGGCGGTGGTGGAGGGGCGGATCAGGGTGTCCGGCGACGCCCCCGCCGCGCTGCGCGCCGAGGAGGCCGGGGCGGAGCTCGACGAGGGGACGCTGCTGATCAGCCGGACCGTTTCGGCGGAGGGGCGCTCGCGCGCCCATCTGGGCGGGCGTTCCGTGCCCGTCGGCATGCTCTCCGAGCTCGCCGACGAACTCGTCGCCGTCCACGGCCAGACCGACCAGCAGGGCCTGCTGCGCCCCGCGCGTCAGCGCGAGGCGCTCGACCGTTACGCGGGCGACGCCGTCACCGGACCGCACGCCAAGTACGCGGCCGCCTACCGCCGGCTGCGCGCCGTCGCGGGCGAGCTGGACGAGCTGACCACACGTGCCCGTGAACGCGCTCAGGAAGCGGATCTGCTGCGGTTCGGCCTTGACGAGATCGCGGCCGTGGAGCCGCGGGCCGGCGAGGACGTCGAGCTGGCGGCCGAGGCCGAGCGGCTCGGGCACGCCGAGGCCCTCGCCTCCGCCGCCTCCCTCGCGCACGCCGCCCTCGCGGGCAACCCCGAGGACCCGGAGGCCGTGGACGCGACCACCCTGGTCGCCGGCGCGGGGCGGGCGCTGGACGCCGTACGGGCCCACGACCCGGCCCTGGCCGCGCTCGCGGACCGGATGGGCGAGATCTCCATCCTGCTCGGCGACGTGGCCGGCGAACTCGCCGGATACGCGGACAACCTCGACGCGGACCCGCTGCGGCTGGCGGCGGTCGAGGAGCGGCGGGCGGCCCTGACGCAGCTGACGCGCAAGTACGGTGAGGACATCGCGGCCGTGCTGGCCTGGGCCGAACAGGGCGCGGCCCGGCTCACCGAACTCGACGGCGACGACGACAGGATCGGCGAGCTGACCGCGGAGCGGGACGCGCTGCGCCGTGAACTCGCCGAGCTGGCCCAGGCGTTGACCGACGCGCGTACGGAGGCGGCGGCCCGGTTCGCGGAGGCCGTCACCGAGGAGCTCGCCTCCCTCGCGATGCCGCACGCCCGGGTCTCGTTCGCCATCCGGCAGACGGAGGACCCTGACGGAGTGGAGGTCGGCGGCCGGACCGTGGCGTACGGGCCGTACGGCGTGGACGAGGTCGAGCTGCTGCTCGCACCGCACCCGGGGGCGCCTCCGCGGCCCATCGCCAAGGGCGCGTCCGGCGGTGAGCTCTCGCGTGTGATGCTCGCCGTCGAGGTGGTCTTCGCGGGTACCGACCCGGTGCCGACGTACCTCTTCGACGAGGTCGACGCGGGCGTGGGCGGCAAGGCGGCGGTCGAGATCGGGCGGCGGCTCGCGAAGCTGGCCAAGTCGGCCCAGGTGGTGGTGGTCACGCACCTGCCGCAGGTGGCCGCGTTCGCGGACCGGCAGCTGCTCGTCGAGAAGACCAACGACGGTTCTGTGACCCGCTCCGGCGTCACCGCCCTGGAGGGGGAGGACCGGGTGCGCGAGCTGTCCCGGATGCTCGCCGGCCAGGAGGACTCGCAGACGGCGAGGGCGCACGCGGAGGAGCTGCTGGCGGCCGCCCGCGCGGACGGCTGACGGGGGCTCCGGCCGAGGCGGGCGTGTTCGTCGTCCGGTGTCGCCCCGGTGATCGTGCGCACCGGTGCCGGTCGCGGTGAACGCGCGTGATCAGGGCTCGCCTGATCAATAAGGTGGGGCTCATGCGAGCAGGCCAGGACATCAGGAGACCCGCCCGGACCGCCGCCCTTCTCACCGCCTTCGGCGCCACGCGGTCGGTCGTCTGGGTGCTGCGGCGGCGCGTGGGCACCGGTTCCGCGCGCTGGGAGCGCACGAACTACGCCGGACGCACCGTCGACCTGTTCGCCGGACCTGCCGTCGCCGTCGGGTCCGTGGTGGGCGCCCTGCCCGCCCGTACGCGGGGCGCGGCGGCGATCGCCGTCGGCGTGGCCGGATTGTGCGGGGCGTACGACGACACGGCCGGCGCCGGCGACTCGCGGCGCGGCTTCCGTGCCCACCTGGGCGCGCTGCGGCAGGGCGGAGTGACCAGCGGGGCCGTCAAACTGTTCGGGATCGGCGCCGCCGGGCTCGTCGCCGGGGCGATGCTCAAGGAACGGCCGCTCGACAGACTCCTCGCCGGCGTGGTGATCGCCGGCTCCGCGCACTTCGTCAACCTCGTCGACGTGGCCCCGGGGCGCGCTGCCCTCGCCGTCATGGGGCTCGGCGCGCCCGGCCTGCTGCGCCGGGGAGCGCTCGCCGCCGCGCCGGTCGGCGCCGCGGCCGCCGTCGTCACCGACGACCTCGGCGAGCGCACCATGCTCGGCGACACCGGCGCCCATGCGCTGGGCGCGGCGCTCGGTACGGCCGTCGTGGCGGGCAACGGCCGCGCCGGACTCTTCCTGCACGCGGCGGCCCTGGTCACGGCGGCGGTACGGGGAGCCGATGTCAGCAGAATCGCGGCCGAATCACCTATGTGAGTGATCCTGTTACAGAGGACCCCGTTCCGACACAGGCACGACATCAGAACGGTGCCGGAACGTCCGTACGGGCTGGCATCCTTGGCGCGTGAAAGAGCTGCGTACGGTCCAGGTGCTGGGCGGCGGCAGTGCGGGCAGCAGCGCGCACGTCAGATCGCTGGCCGCGGGGCTGGTGGCGCGGGGCGTGCGGGTGACGGTGTGCGCCCCCGCCGAACTCGACCATGCGTACGACTACGTGGGTGCAGGTGCGCACTTCGTGCCCGTGCCGCGCCGGAGCGATCCGCTGTCCGTCGGCGCGCTGCGCGCGGCGTGCGCCGACGCGGACGTGGTGCACGCGCACGGGCTGCACGCCGCCGTGCGCGCCGCGCTCGCGCTGAGCGGGCAGCGCGTGCCGCTCGTCGTCACGTGGCACACCCGCGGGCACGCCGAGGGCGCGCGACGCCGGCTCCTGCGGCTCCTCGAGCGAAGGGCCGTACGGGCGGCGGCCGTTGTGTTCGCCACCTGCTCCGAGCTGGTCGACCGGGCCCGCGAGTGCGGCGCCCGCGACGCCCGGCTCGCGCCGCTCGCGACGCCCCGCGCGTGCGCGGCGCTCGGCCGGCCGGACAAGAAGCGCGCCGAACTGGGCGTCGTCGAGCGCCCCTTGCTCGTCGCCGTCGGCAGCCTCGACGAACACCGCGGCTACGGAGTGCTGCTGGACGCCGCCCGCCAGTGGCGCGCGCTGGATCCGGTGCCGCTGCTCCTGATAGCGGGGGAGGGGCCTCAGTGGGCCGAGCTCCAGCGGCGCATCGAGGACGAGGACCTGCCGGTGCGGCTGCTCGGCCGCCGCGACGACGCGGCCGAGATCCTCGCGGCCGCGGACGTCGCGGTCCTGCCCAGCCGCTGGGAGGCGCGCTCGGTGCTGGCGCAGGAGGCGCTGAGGCTGGGCGTCCCCCTGGTGGCGACGGCCGTCGGCGGCGTGCCCGAACTGGTCGGCGAGGCGGCGGTACTGGTCCCGTACGGCGACGCGGGCGCGCTGGCGTCGGCGGTGTCGGGACTGCTGGCGGCCCCGGCGCGCCGGGAGGAGCTGGCGCGGGCGGGCCGGGTGCAGGCGGGGGCGTGGCCGTCGGAGGACGACACGATCGCGCAGGTGCTGAGTGTGTACGACGAGGTGGTGGGCGGGGGGTGAAGCGGGGCGCTCTGCCGGGGCTTCGCCGCGCAGCCCGTGCCGCGCTCCGCGCGGTGGCCCCGGTCGCCGGACGGGCCGGCTACGCCGCTGCCCGTCCAGCCCCGCTGGGGGGCACCTCCCACGGCCGCCAGGCCGTAGGGGCGGAGCCCGGAGGTGTCGTACGAGACCAGCCCCGCCGGCGATTGAGGCGCGGGGTTCGGGGCGGAGCCCCGCCACGGGGCGCCGGGGGCGGCGGCCCCCGGTCAAGGGGCGTGGCGGCGGGCGCGGAGGGCCAGGCTCAGGGAGAGCACCGTCTCCGGGTCGTCCAGGTCCGTGCCCAGCAGCTCCCCGATCCGCGCCAGCCTGTTGTACAGCGTCTGCCGGTTGAGATGCAGTTCGCGCGCCGTCTCCGCCTTGCGGCCCGCGTGGGCCAGATACCTCTCCAGCGTCGGCAGCAGCGGCGGGCGCGACGTCGCGTCGTGCGCCCGCAGCGGCCCGATCGCGCGGTCCACGAACGCCGCCAGGTCCGGATGCTCGCGCAGACGCCACAGCAGCAGGTCGATGTCCAGACGCCGGGCGTCGTACCAGGGGCGGTCACTCAGGCCGCGGGCCGCCGTCGCGGTCTCCGCCGCGTGCCGCAGCCCCGCGCCCGCCGTGGCCCAGCCGCCCGCCACGCCCACCACGACCACCGGCGGATGCGCCGCCCTCCCGAGCCCCGCCCGTTCGACGCCCGTGCGCAGCGCGTCGGCGACCCGGCCCGCGACCGCCGTCCGGTCGGACTCCGCCCGGAGGCCGACGAGGAGCGGCACGCGGCCCTCCACGGGGCGCACGCCGAGCAGGACCGGCACGCCGAGGGAGGCCAGCGCATCGGAGACGGCCCGGGCGAGCACGGCCCAGTTGCCCGTCGGCGTCAGCTCGGCGGCGAGCCGCATCACCACCGGCAGCAGCGGCCCCGAGCCCGGCTTGAAGCCGAGCACCCGGGCCTGCGCCGGGGCGTCCTCGGGGGCGATGCGGCCCTCGGCGAGATCGGTCAGGAAGTCGCCTCGGCCGCGGGCCGCGAGCTCCTCCTCCTGGCGGGCCTGCATGAGGACGACCGCGAGCGACGCCGCCGCGCGCTCCGCGGCGATGCGGTGGACGGGCAGCAGCGGGGACGACACCGCCAGCAGCACCAGCCGGGCGCGTACGGCGGCCGAGCCCCGGCCGCCGCCGGGCACGTCCACCAGGACGGCGTTCGTCGGCGGCCCCTCCTGGCGTCCGCCGCGGAGCCCTTCCCACACCTGGAGCGGGTCGGCGACGCCCGCCGCGTCGCCGGGGGTGTCCGCCGCGTACAGCAGCTGCCCGTCGGGCGTCTCCAGGAAGACCGGGTCGCCCGTGAACGAGGCGAGGATGCCGAGCACCTGGGGCACGCCGCCGCCGGCCAGGAGCGCCTCGGTGCACCGCCGGTTCACCTCCTCGGCCTGCCGCAGCAGCGCGTAGTGGCCGTTGACGATCTCGGTGTGGATCTCCTCCGTCACCGTCACGAACGGCACCTCGCGGTGCAGCTGCACCAGCGGCAGCCCGGCCGTGCGGGCCGTCTCGACGATCGTGCCGGGCAGGCGCGCGAACCGCGGCCCCAGTTCGACGACGAGCGCGGCGATCCCGCGTTCGGCGAGCCGGTTCACGAAGGCGCGCTGGTCGGCCGGCCGGGTGCCGAGCCCCAGACCGGTCGTCAGCAGCAGCTCGCCGCCCTTGAGGAGCGAGGCGATGTTGGGCACCTCACCGGCGTGCACCCAGCGGACCGTGCGGTCGAGCCGGTCCGCCCCTGCCAGGACCTCCGGCAGCCCGCTGCGGAGGCCGGGCAGCTCCAGCGCCCGCTGCACGGTGATGCCGCCCTGCGTCTCCATGGCTGCGGACGCTACAGGGGCGGCGCAACCTGGGACAACACGGATCAGCCGCCGTACGCGCCCGAGGCCGTCAGCCGCAGGGCGGTGTCGATCAGCGGGACGTGGCTGAACGCCTGCGGGAAGTTGCCCACCTGCCGCTGGAGACGCGGGTCCCACTCCTCGGCGAGCAGCCCGAGGTCGTTGCGCAGGGCCAGCAGCTTCTCGAACAGCTTGCGGGCCTCGTCGACCCGGCCGATCATCGCGAGGTCGTCCGCCATCCAGAACGAGCACGCGAGGAACGCGCCCTCGTCGCCCGGCAGGCCGTCCACGCCCTCGTCCGCGCCCTCCGTCGGGTAGCGCAGGATGAAACCGTCCGACGTCGACAGCTCGCGCTGGATCGCCTCGATCGTGCCGATGACCCGCTTGTCGTCCGGCGGCAGGAAGCCCATCTGCGGGATCAGCAGCAGGGAGGCGTCGAGCTCCTGCGAGCCGTACGACTGGGTGAAGGTGTTGCGCTCCTTGTCGTAGCCCTTCTCGCAGACGTCCCGGTGGATCTCGTCGCGCAGCTCGCGCCAGCGGTCCAGCGGTCCGTCGGCGTCGCCGGACTCGATGAGCTTGATGGTGCGGTCGACGGCGACCCAGGCCATCACCTTGGAGTGCACGAAGTGCCGGCGCGGACCGCGGACCTCCCAGATGCCCTCGTCGGGCTGGTCCCAGTGCTTCTCCAGGTACTGGATCAGCTTGAGCTGGAGCAGCGAGGCGTAGTCGTTGCGCGCCAGGCCGGTCATGTGCGCGAGGTGCAGGGCCTCGGTGACCTCGCCGTAGACGTCGAGCTGGAGCTGGTGCGCGGCGCCGTTGCCGACCCGGACCGGGCTGGAGTTCTCGTAGCCGGGCAGCCAGTCCAACTCGGCCTCGCCCAGCTCCCGTTCGCCCGCGATCCCGTACATGATCTGCAGGTTCTCGGGGTCGCCGGCGACCGCGCGGAGCAGCCACTCGCGCCAGGCGCGGGCCTCTTCGCGGTAGCCGGTGCGCAGCAGCGACGACAGGGTGATCGCCGCGTCGCGCAGCCAGGTGTAGCGGTAGTCCCAGTTCCGTACGCCGCCGATGTCCTCGGGGAGCGACGTCGTCGGCGCGGCGACGATCCCGCCGGTCGGTGCGTACGTCAGAGCCTTCAGCGTGATCAGCGAGCGGACGACGGCCTCGCGGTAGGGGCCGTGGTACGTGCAGTGGTCGACCCATTCGCGCCAGAAGTCGGCGGTCGCCGCCAGCGCGCCCTCGGGGTCCGGCAGCCCCGGCGGCTCCTTGTGCGAGGGCTGCCAGCTGATCGTGAACGCGATCCGGTCGCCGGGCGCGACGGTGAAGTCGGAGTAGGTGGTCAGGTCCTTGCCGTACGTCTCCGCCTCGGTGTCCAGCCAGACGGAGTCCGGTCCGGCCACGGCCACCGTGCGGGTGTCGATCTTGTGCACCCACGGCACCACCCGCCCGTAGCTGAACCGCATGCGCAGCGCGGAGCGCATCGGCACCCGGCCGCTGACGCCCTCCACGATGCGGATCAGCTGGGGCGCGCCGTCACGGGGCGGCATGAAATCGGTCACGCGGACCGTGCCGCGGGGGGTGTCGTACTCCGATTCGAGGATCAGCGAGTCGCCGCGGTAGCGGCGGCGGTCGGCGCTCGGCGGTGCGTCGTTCACGCTGTACGCCGGCCCGAGCCGCCAGTATCCGTGCTCCTCGGTGCCGAGGATTCCGGCGAAGCTGGCATGCGAGTCGAAGCGGGGCAGGCACAGCCAGTCGACCGTGCCGTCCCGGCAGACCAGGGCTGCGGTCTGCATGTCTCCGATGAGTGCGTAATCCTCGATGCGCCCGGCCACGTGTATCTCCAGTCGAACGGCCACGTCCGCCCCGCGGGGCGCTTACTGCAGTCAAGGGTCGTTGACGAGCCGCGGTGACCCCAAACACCACAGTGGCACCGTCGCCACCCCCATGGTGGGGGGTGGCCGGTTTTTCCGGGTGATGGGGCTCCGAGATGCCGGTCGAACGGCCCGGCTCGGCAGCGAGTGTCCGAGCAGGATACGACGCACGCACATGATCCGCGCAGGTGTCCGGACAACGTGACGACGCCGAACGGGCGAGCGGCAGGTGGGCTGCGGTGAACGGTCCGCACCCGGCCCGGGCGAGTCGCCGGGTGTGGCCGGAGCAGCCGTGTCCCGTCGCTGATACCCTGGTACCCCGTGGACCGGTGGCCGTCCCGCTACGAGAAGGCCCCGAAACCGCAGCGACGGCACCCCCCCGAATCCGGGCCGGACGCCGGTACGCACCCCACCAAGCGACCACGGGAGCCCCCTCTTGGCGATGCCGCCCGCTGCTTTTCGAAACAGCACAGCCATGACGACCAAGCACATCTTCGTCACCGGGGGTGTCGCCTCCTCCCTCGGCAAGGGCCTCACGGCCTCCAGCCTGGGCGCGCTGCTCAAGGCGCGGGGCCTGCGGGTCACCATGCAGAAGCTCGACCCGTACCTGAACGTCGACCCGGGCACCATGAACCCGTTCCAGCACGGTGAGGTGTTCGTCACCAACGACGGCGCCGAGACCGACCTGGACATCGGCCACTACGAGCGCTTCCTCGACGTCGACCTCGACGGCTCGGCCAACGTCACCACCGGCCAGGTGTACTCGCAGGTCATCGCCAAGGAGCGACGCGGGGAGTACCTCGGCGACACGGTGCAGGTCATCCCGCACATCACCAACGAGATCAAGTCGCGCATCCGCCGCATGGCCACCGACGACGTCGACGTGGTGATCACCGAGGTGGGCGGCACCGTCGGCGACATCGAGTCGCTGCCGTTCCTGGAGACCGTCCGCCAGGTCCGTCACGAGGTCGGCCGGGACAACGTCTTCGTGGTGCACATCTCGCTGCTGCCCTACATCGGTCCCTCCGGCGAGCTGAAGACCAAGCCGACGCAGCACTCGGTCGCAGCGCTGCGCAACATCGGTATCCAGCCGGACGCGATCGTGCTGCGCGCCGACCGGGACGTACCGACCGCGATCAAGCGCAAGATCTCGCTCATGTGCGACGTCGACGAAGCCGCGGTCGTCGCCGCCATCGACGCCAAGTCGATCTACGACATCCCGAAGGTGCTGCACACCGAGGGCCTGGACGCGTACGTCGTGCGCAAGCTGGACCTGCCGTTCCGCGACGTCGACTGGACCACGTGGGACGACCTGCTGGACCGCGTCCACAACCCCGACCACGAGGTCACCGTCGCGCTGGTGGGCAAGTACATCGACCTCCCCGACGCCTACCTGTCGGTCACCGAGGCGATGCGCGCCGGCGGCTTCGCGAACAAGGCCCGCGTCAAGGTGGAGTGGGTCACCTCCGACGACTGCAAGACGCAGGCGGGCGCGCAGAAGCAGCTCGGCGACGTCGACGCGATCGTCATCCCCGGCGGCTTCGGCGAGCGCGGGGTCGACGGCAAGGTCGGCGCCATCCGCTGGGCCCGTGAGAACAAGGTCCCGCTGCTCGGCCTGTGCCTGGGCCTGCAGTGCATCGTGATCGAGGCCGCGCGCAACCTGGCCGAGATCCCCGACGCCAACTCCACCGAGTTCGACGCCGGCACCGCACACCCGGTGATCTCCACGATGGAGGAGCAGCTGGCCTACGTGGAGGGCGCGGGCGACCTGGGCGGCACCATGCGGCTCGGCCTGTACCCGGCCAAGCTCGCCGAGGGCTCGATCGTCCGCGAGGTCTACGCGGACCAGCCGTACGTCGAGGAGCGCCACCGCCACCGCTACGAGGTGAACAACGCCTACCGCGCGGAGCTGGAGAAGAAGGCGGGCATCCTCTTCTCGGGCACCTCCCCCGACAACAAGCTCGTCGAGTACGTCGAGTACCCGCGCGAGGTGCACCCCTACCTGGTCGCCACCCAGGCGCACCCGGAGCTGCGCTCGCGCCCGACCCGTCCGCACCCGCTGTTCGCCGGCCTGGTGAGGGCGGCCGTGGAGCGGCAGCAGGCCGCGCGCACGTCGGGCGAGTAACCGCGGGCGATACGGTTGACCGGGGTACGGACCGTGCGGGTCCGTGCCCCGGTTTTCGTTTGTGTGTGGTGGAAGGACGCTTTTGATGACCATCAAGGACACGCCCGAGGAGTGGCGGGTCACCGCGACCGAGACGCCGTTCCGGGGCAACAAGACGAGCGTCCGCACCGACGACGTGGTCATGCCCGACGGCGCGGTGGTCAAGCGGGACTACCAGGTCCACCCGGGCTCGGTCGCCGTCCTCGCCCTCGACGAGGAGGGGCGGGTGCTGGTGCTGCGCCAGTACCGCCACCCCGT
This sequence comes from Streptomyces sp. 5K101, assembly GCF_046506645.1. Classification (NCBI taxonomy): domain Bacteria; kingdom Bacillati; phylum Actinomycetota; class Actinomycetes; order Kitasatosporales; family Streptomycetaceae; genus Streptomyces; species Streptomyces sp. 5K101. Next base: position 19,266 of record NZ_JBKFFO010000029.1, read on the forward strand.
GCGCCACAAGCTGTGGGAGATCCCGGCCGGCCTGCTGGACGTGCCCGGCGAGAACCCGCTGCACGCGGCCCAGCGTGAGCTGTACGAGGAGGCACACGTCAAGGCCGAGGACTGGCGGGTGCTGACCGACGTCTACACCACCCCGGGCGGCTGCGACGAGGCCGTGCGGATCTTCCTGGCGCGCGATTTGTCCGCGGCCGACGGCGAGCGCTTCGAGGTCGCCGAGGAGGAGGCGGACATGGAGCTGGACCGGGTGCCGCTGGAGGAGCTGGTCCGCGCGGTGCTCGCCGGGGACCTGCACAACACCTGCCTGGTCGTCGGCGTCCTGTCGGCGGTGGCGGCGCGCGCGGGAGAGGGCTTCGACGCGCTGCGCGAGGCGCAGGCACCGTGGCCGGCCCGTCCGTTCGAGGCGTGACGCGGCCTGCGTACCGGGCCGGCCGGGGCTGACCGGTACTCACCGTCGCCAGTGTGACGATCGGTTGATCCGATCGAGCGATCGCGGCGTCCTCCCCGGCCGCTCCGCGCGGTTCGTCGCAGAGCGTGAACTACGCTCGAACCGCCCGTGCGGAGCCCCGGCGGGCTCGGCTCGTGCGCGGACGGACTGGAGCGTGCCCCGTGACGGATCAGGTGCTGGACTTGGGCGACCCCGACCGGGCCGATGCCGTTCGCTCCGGCCGGGGTGACCGGTTCTTCGGCCGCCAGCGGGAACTGAAGTCACTGCACGCCGACATCGAGCACGCCGGACTCGACACCCTCGCGGGCCGCAAGGCCGCCCGTGCCCGCGTCCTCCTCATCGCCGGGCGGCCCGGTTCCGGGCGGACCGCGCTCGCCGAGGAGCTCGCCCGGCAGCTCGCCGACCGGTACCCGGACGGCACTCTGCGCATCAGGCTGGCCGAGCCCGGCGGCCGGCCCGTACCGCTCGACGAAGCGGCCCGGCACCTGCTCGGCGACCTCGGCATCGCCTCGCCGCCCGGGGCCGGTGACGACGAACTGACCGGGATGGTCCGCGAAGCCCTCGCCGCACGGCGCGCGCTGCTCCTCGTCGACGAGGCCCACGACGCCGAGCACGTCGACCTGCTGCTGCCCGACAACCCCGACTGCCTGGTGGTCGCCGTCTCCGACGGTCCGCTGACCGGCATCCCCGGCGTACGCCCCTGCACCGTCGGCGGCCTGGACGCCAAGGCCGCCATCGAGCTGCTCACCGCCTTCACCGGCGAGGTCCGCATCACGGTGGACCCGCAGGCCGCGGAGGCGGTCGCGGAGGAGTGCGGCGGGCAGCCCGCCGCACTGGTCCTGATCGGCGGCTGGCTGGCCGCCCGGCCGGCGGTGTCGGTCGCCGACGCCGCCAAGCGGCTGCGGGCCCTGCCGGACGACGGGGAGCAGCCACGCGGCGTACGGCCGCTGGCCCGCGCGTTCCGCCTGGTCCACGAGTCCTTGCCGTCGCCCGCCGCCCGGATACTGCGCCTGCTCGCCCTGGCCCCCGCCGGATTCGCCGACGCCCACACCGCCTCCGCCCTGGCCGGCTGCTCGGTGGCCGCCGCCCAGGCCACCCTCGAGGGGTTCGCCGAACTCGGCCTGCTGCACCCCGCCGGGGACGGCTTCGAGGTGCCCGGCTGCCTCACCCCCCTGCTGCGCGCGCTGTCGGAGGCGACCGACCGGCCCGCAGAGGTACAGCTCGCCAGGGCCCGCATGCTGGAGCGGACGGTGCGCCGTCTCCAGGCATGCCGCGCGGTCACCGAGCCCGAGGAGTCACCGGCCCGCAAGAAGCTCGCGGGGCTTCCCCGTGCACTGCGCTTCGCGTCGGTGGCCGAGGCCGACGCGTGGCTGCGGGCGCACCGGCCCGCGCTGCTGGCCGCCGCGCGGCTCGCCGTCGACGACGGCGAGCTGGACACGCTGGCCCGCAGACTGGTCGCGGCCCTGGTCAGAGCCCTCGCCGCGCACCAGGGCACGGAGGCCGCCGCGCCCGACCTGTACGGACTGCACCAGCTGGTGCTCGGCGTCGCCGAGCGCCGCGGCCTGCACCGGGAGCGGGCCGCGGCGCTGCTGAACCTCGCCGACCTGGATGCCAGGACCGGCCGCACCGAGGACGCACTCGCCCGCTACCGGGCCGCACTGGACGCCGGCCGGGCCGCGAACGACGCCTATGCCACCGGCCGCGCGATGGAATCCGTCGGCGGTGCCTACCAGGAGCTGGGGGACTGGCAGCGGGCCGCCGACTGGTACGGGCGGGCGCTCGCCCAGCGCCAGGCACGCGGCGAGCAGGCCGACGCGGCCCGGCTGTACGGACGCCTCGGCACGGCCCACACCTACGCGGGCCGCTACGGAGAAGCGCTGCGCAGCTGGCGGGCGGCGGCCGCCGGATACCGCAGGCTCGGCGACGTCCCGGCCCAGGCGCGGGCGCTGAGCGAGGCGGCCCGGGTGCAGGAGTACGCGGGACGGCCGGAGGAGTCGCTGCACACCTGCCGCGAGGCCGTGGAATGGGCGCGGCGCGCCGGCGACGTACGTCTGCAGGCCGCGCTGCAGCTCAGGCTCGCCGACACACTCGACCGTCTCGGCGACCCGGCCGCGGCGCGGCTGCACCGGCTGACTTCGGAAAGACTGCTGGGAACCGAGGCTTCCACCTACGAAATCCGTAGTGCTCCGGAGAAAGATTGATGCTTTGTAAGGCTAGACAGCGAGAAATCCTTCATTAGACTGGTCGCACCACGTCTTCTCGTGGTGTGTCCCGGTGCGCGCTGTGTGCCTGGGTATCTATGGCATTGACCGAAATATCCCCTGAGTCAAGGACCGTGATCGACGTGAAGGTCGGTATCCCCCGCGAGGTCAAGAACAACGAGTTCCGGGTGGCCATCACCCCCGCCGGCGTGCACGAGCTGGTGCGCAACGGCCACCAGGTCTTCGTCGAGCAGAACGCCGGTGTCGGCTCCTCGATCACGGACGACGAGTACGTCTCCGCCGGTGCGCAGATCCTGCCCACCGCCGACGAGGTCTGGGCCACCGCCGACCTGCTGCTGAAGGTCAAGGAGCCCATTGCCGAGGAGTACCACCGCCTCCGCAAGGACCAGACGCTCTTCACCTACCTGCACCTCGCCGCGTCCCGCGAGTGCACGGACGCCCTCCTGGAGTCCGGCACCACCGCCATCGCGTACGAGACGGTGGAGACCGCGAACCGCGCGCTGCCGCTGCTCGCCCCGATGTCCGAGGTCGCGGGCCGCCTGGCCCCGCAGGTCGGCGCCTACCACCTGATGCGCTCGGCCGGCGGCCGCGGCGTGCTCCCCGGCGGCGTCCCGGGCGTGGTCCCGGCCAAGGCCGTCGTCATCGGTGGCGGCGTCTCCGGCTGGAACGCCACGCAGATCGCCGTCGGCATGGGCTTCGAGGTGACCCTGCTCGACCGCGACATCAACAAGCTGCGCGAGGCCGACAAGATCTTCGGTACGAAGGTCAAGGCCGTCATGTCCAACTCGTTCGAGCTGGAGAAGGCCGTCCTCGAGGCCGACCTCGTCATCGGCGCCGTGCTGATCCCGGGAGCCAAGGCCCCGAAGCTGGTCACCAACGAGCTCGTGTCCCGCATGAAGCCCGGAAGTGTCCTTGTCGACATTGCGATCGACCAGGGCGGCTGCTTCGAGGACTCGCGTCCCACCACGCACGCCGAGCCGACCTTCCAGGTCCACAACTCGGTCTTCTACTGCGTCGCCAACATGCCCGGCGCGGTGCCCAACACCTCCACCTATGCGCTGACCAACGCCACGCTCCCGTACATCGTGTCGCTGGCCAACAACGGCTGGGTCGAGGCGCTCCGTCGCGACGCCGCGCTCGCCAAGGGCCTCAACACCCATGACGGCAAGGTGGTTTACGCCGAGGTCGCTGAGGCGCACGGCCTCGAGAGCGTCGAGCTGAGCACGCTGCTCGGCTGACGGGTCAACCGACGTCGTCAACGTCACGCAGCCGGCCGGACCTTGCCCGAGGTCCGGCCGGACGCGTGTTCCGGCCCGGATCGCCGCGCCTGCTCAACTCGCCTCGAACGCAGCCCTTTACCATCTTGCCCGCCACCGAAACCTGTGCGCGGAAGCACGCGGAAAGGGCTCTGCGCCCTTGACATCGGCGTGTTCGATTGCCGACACATCGGGCCGGGTCCGGCGGATTGTGTTGCTGCGGACCGGTGACACGCCATAGAGTCGCCAACCGTCGGCATGGTGCCACGCTGACCTATCGATAAGTTTCCTGGTCACGTCCAAGGAGGTAAGACGACTTGTGAATGAGTCGACATTTACTCCCGGGGGTGGTCAACCAGGAACGGCTTCTGCGGGCCAGGACCCGTCGACCGGTTTCGAGGCTGTCGGCTCCGTCGCTGTCCGCCCCTTCGCGACGCACCAGCACACGACGCACATGACGACACCCCACACGATGAAGATGATGGACGGCCAACACGTGAACGCCATGGCCGGCAACGAGAGTGGCCGAGAGTCCACCCACTTCGCCGCCTACGAGGAAGTCCCCGAAGGGCACTTCTACGACCCCGACGCCGAGTACGAGCCCGATCCCGAGTACGCGGCCACCCTCGCGCCCGACGCCGCCCGCCAGCGCCGCGAGCGGATCGGCCCCACCGGGCGCCCCCTGCCGTACTTCCCGATCCCGGGCCCGCTGACCGATCACGGACCCGCGAAGATCATCGCGATGTGCAACCAGAAGGGCGGCGTCGGCAAGACGACGTCGACCATCAACCTGGGCGCGGCACTCGCGGAATACGGACGCCGGGTGCTGCTCGTCGACTTCGACCCGCAGGGCGCGCTGTCCGTGGGCCTCGGGGTCAACCCCATGGAGCTGGACCTGACGGTCTACAACCTCCTCATGGAGCGCGGCATGTCCGCGGACGAGGTGCTGCTCAAGACCGCCGTCCCCAACATGGACCTGCTGCCGAGCAACATCGATCTCTCGGCCGCGGAAGTGCAGTTGGTGAGCGAGGTCGCGCGCGAGTCGACGCTGCAGCGTGCGCTGAAGCCGCTGATGTCCGACTACGACTACATCGTGATCGACTGTCAGCCCTCGCTCGGCCTGCTGACCGTCAACGCGCTGACGGCGGCTCACAAGGTGATCGTGCCGCTCGAGTGCGAGTTCTTCGCGCTGCGCGGTGTCGCGCTGCTGACCGAGACCATCGAGAAGGTCCAGGAGCGGCTCAACCCCGAGCTGGAGCTCGACGGCATCCTCGCCACGATGTACGACTCCCGGACCGTGCACAGCCGCGAGGTGCTGGCGCGCGTCGTGGAGGCCTTCGACGACCACGTCTACCACACGGTGATCGGCCGGACCGTGCGCTTCCCGGAGACCACGGTCGCCGGTGAGCCGATCACCACGTACGCGTCCAACTCCGTCGGTGCCGCCGCCTACCGCCAGCTCGCCAGGGAGGTGCTCGCCCGGTGTCACGCCGAGTGAGTCTGCCCGGGGCCGACGAGCTGTTCCGTACGACCGGGGGCACGGCGCTGCAGGCGTCGACCCCGCGCAGGCAGACGAACGGTGAGCCGCGGGTGCCGGCGCCGGCGGGGGAGAGCGACCCTGCGGCGGACGGCACGCCGTCGTCCCGTTCGCAGGAGCACGCCGCGGCCGCCGAGCCGGAGGCGCCCGTCGAGGAACGCAGCCGGGGCGCGGAGGCCGCGGAGGCGGCGCCGGCTGGGGGTGCGGCTGCGGGTGCGGCTGGGGTGAAGGGACGCCGGGCGCCGGCGGGCGAGGCGCAGGCGGCGGGTGCCGCCGGTGCGACGCGCAGGCGGGGGCGCGGGGCCAACCGCCGGCCCAGTGGCCGTGAACGGCACGACGAGAAGATCACGGTCTACGTCTCGGCCGAGGAACTGATGGACCTGGAGCACGCGCGGCTCGTGCTGCGCGGCGAACACGGGCTGGCCGTCGACCGCGGGCGCATCGTCCGCGAGGCGGTGGCGGTGGTGCTGGCGGACCTGGAGCAGCGCGGCGACGCGAGCATCCTCGTGCGGCGTCTGCGCGGACGCTGACGCGGTAGCCTGCGGGCCTGCCCGCCTGCGCCGCCGCTGCCTGTTCCTGGACCACGATGCCCCCGACCGACGAAACGCCCCGCCCGTCGCGCCGTCGCGCGCTGGGCCGCGGCCCGGGCACGGGTCCGCGGCCGGCGTCCCCCACCCCGCCCCTTCCCGAAACCGGGGTCGAGCCCCCGGCCCCCGAGCCGCGCGCCGCGGACGCCCTGGGCGGGGCGGATGCGGAAGGCCCGGGTGGGCGTTCGGTGGGGGTTGTTTCCCCTCCCCCGCCCCTCCCCGAAACCGGGGTCAAGCCCCCGGCCCCCCAGCCGCACACCGCAGCCGAACGCGCGGCGGCGGGCCCCGGGGGGCTGGCCAGCGGCCCCGCCGGTGCCGCCGATGGGGGGGATCCGGCGTCCCCCCAGCCGCGTGCGCCGCGCGCCGCGGGTGAACCCGCGGCGGCGGGCCCCGGGGGGCTGGCCAGCGGCCCCGCCGGTGCCGCCGATGGGGCGGTTCCCGCGTCCCCCCAGCCGCGTGCGCCGCGCGCCGCGGGCGAACTGCTCACCGGCCCCGCCGGTGGGCCGGATTCCGTGGGTGAGCCCGCGGGCGGCGCGGCGTCCGGTCCGGGTGGGAGCCCGGGGGAGGGTCACGTCCCGCAGGGCGTAGGCGTGGGCGAGGGTGGGCGGTTCACCGTGCGGTTGGTGAACTTCGAAGGGCCCTTCGACCTCCTCCTGCAGCTCATCGCCAAGCACAAGCTCGACGTCACCGAGGTCGCCCTCTCCAAGGTCACCGACGAGTTCATGGCGCACATCCGGGCCATGGGCGCCGACTGGGATCTCGATCAGACCACCGAGTTCCTCGTCGTCGCCGCGACGCTCCTCGACCTCAAGGCCGCCCGCCTGCTCCCCGCCGCCGAGGTGGAGGACGAGGCCGACCTCGCGCTGCTCGAAGCCCGGGACCTCCTCTTCGCGCGGCTGCTCCAGTACCGCGCGTACAAGCAGATCGCCGAGATCTTCGACCGCAGGCTCGACGACGAGGCCCGGCGTTTCCCGCGGACCGTGGGGCTGGAGCCGCACCACGCCGAGCTGCTGCCCGACGTCGTCATCAGCATCGGCGCCGAGGGCTTCGCGAAGCTCGCCGTCAAGGCGATGCAGCCGAAGCCCAAGCCGCAGGTGTACGTCGACCACATCCACGCGCCCCTCGTCAGCGTCCGCGAGCAGGCCGAGGTGGTCGTCGCCCTCCTCAGGGAGCGCGGCCGAGTCACCTTCCGCGAGCTGACCGAGGGCGTCGACGACACCCTGACCGTCGTCGCGCGCTTCCTCGCGCTGCTGGAGCTGTACCGCGAGAAGGCCCTCGTCCTGGACCAGGAGGAGGCGCTCGGGGAGCTCACGGTCACGTGGGCGGCCGGCGACGGGACCGCGGCGGTGACCGTCACCGACGAGTTCGACCAGGTTGTGGAGGAGAAGGAGTGAGCGAGCTCAAGCCCGCGCTGGAGGCCGTCCTCATGGTCGTCGACGAGCCGGCCACCGAGGAGCACCTCGCCAAGGTGCTGGAGCAGCCCCGCAGGGCCGTCGCGGACGCCCTGCGGGAGCTCGCGGACGAGTACACCGTGCAGGGGCGCGGATTCGAGCTGCGGCTCGTCGCGGGCGGCTGGCGGTTCTACAGCCGCCCCGCGCACGCCGCCGCCGTCGAGCGCTTCGTCCTCGACGGCCAGCACGCCCGGCTCACGCAGGCCGCCCTGGAGACGCTCGCGGTCGTCGCGTACCGCCAGCCCGTCAGCCGTTCCCGGGTCTCCGCGGTGCGCGGGGTGAACTGCGACGGCGTCATGCGCACCCTCCTCCAGCGGGGTCTGGTGGAGGAGGCGGGCACGGAACCCGAAACAGGTGCGATCCTGTACAGGACGACGAACTACTTCCTGGAGCGGATGGGCCTGCGCGGCCTGGACGAGCTCCCGGAGCTCGCGCCCTTCCTCCCCGAGGTGGACGCGATCGAGGCGGAGACGCAGGAAGGGCTCCCGTCGTTCGATCCGGATGCACCGGATCGTGAGGACGCAGACGACAAGACGGAAATTTGATGCGAAGCAGCAGCGGCAGGAACAGCAGCGGAAACAACGGCGGGAGCCGTGGTGGCAACAGCGGCGGCCGCGGCAGCAGCGGTGGGCGCGGCAACTACCGGGGCGCGGGCAACAACCGCGACGACAAGCAGGGCCGGCCCCGCAAGCCCCGTCCCGAGGAGCGTCGCTACGACGTGGGCACGCCCTCCGACGACCCGAAGAAGGGCCGCGGCGGCGCGGCCCGCGGCGGCGCCAAGGGCGGCCCGAAGCAGTCCCCCCAGCGCGGCGGCGGCCGCACCGCTCCCGCGCGCTCGCGCGAGTACGACGCCCGCGCCGAGCAGCGCAACCGCGAGCGGTACGAGAACCGGCCGCAGATCAAGACCCCCAAGACCTTCGGGGACCAGGAGGGCGAACGGCTGCAGAAGGTGCTCGCGCGCGCCGGCATGGGCTCTCGCCGGGCCTGCGAGGAGCTGATCGACGCGGGCCGTGTCGAGGTCAACGGCGAGATCGTGATCGAGCAGGGCGTCCGCGTCGACCCCGAGAAGGACGAGATCAAGGTCGACGGCCTGACCGTCGCTACCCAGTCGTACCTGTTCTTCGCGCTGAACAAGCCCGCCGGTGTCGTCTCCACCATGGAGGACCCGGACGGCCGGCAGTGCCTCGGCGACTACGTGACCAACCGTGAGACGCGGCTGTTCCACGTCGGCCGCCTCGACACGGAGACCGAGGGCATCATCCTGCTCACCAACCACGGCGAGCTGGCCCACCGTCTCACCCACCCCAAGTACGGCGTGAAGAAGACATATCTCGCCGCCATCCAGGGCCCCCTGCCCCGCGAGGTCGGCCGGCGGCTCAAGGAGGGCATCCAGCTCGAGGACGGCTACGCCCGGGCCGACCACTTCCGGGTCGTCGAGCAGACCGGCAAGAACTACCTCGTCGAGGTGGTCCTCCACGAGGGCCGCAAGCACATCGTGCGCCGCATGCTGGCTGAGGCGGGCTTCCCGGTGGACAAGCTCGTGCGCACCGCCTTCGGGCCGATCACGCTCGGCGACCAGAAGTCGGGCTGGCTGCGCCGTCTGACCAACACCGAGGTCGGCATGCTGATGAAGGAAGTGGGCCTGTAGTCCGCTGAAGGAAGCCGGCCTGTAGCACCGCACACCGCCGCAAGCCGCGCACCGCCGCAAGAGCCCGCGACCGTTCCCGGTCGCGGGCTCTTCCGCGTCTTGCGGGACGCGCCCGGAGGCCTTTATAGTCATCATGACTATTAAGGGGTGGGCATGAGTCTCGCGGACATCGTCGAACCGTTGCAGCAGCCGCTGTTCACCGTGCTCGGCACGCCGGTGAGCTCGACCGAGTTCCTGGGATTCGGCAGTGGCGCCCTCTGCGTCTGGCTCGTCGCCCGGCAGCACATCGCGAACTGGCCGATCGGCATCGCCAACAACGTGCTGTTCATCCTGCTGTTCTCCCAGGCGGGCCTGTACGCCGACGCCGGCTTGCAGGTCGTCTTCATCACCCTCGCCGTGTACGGCTGGTGGACCTGGACCCACGGGGGTGGACCAGGTTCCGGCACGCTGCCGGTGCGACGCACCACCCGCACCGAGTGGACGTGGCTGCTCACGGCGGGGGTGGTGGGGACCCTCGCGCTGACACTCCTGCTCGACCGCGCCACCGACTCGACCGTGCCCTTCTGGGACGCACTCACCACCGCCCTGTCCCTGATGGCGACCTACGGCCAGTGCCGCAAGCGCCTGGAGTCGTGGTGGCTGTGGATCGCGGCCGACGTCGTCTACATCCCGCTCTACGCCTACAAGGAGCTGTACCTGACCGCCCTGCTGTACGTCGGCTTCATGACGCTCTGCGTCATCGGCCTGCGCAACTGGTCGCGGGATGCGGGCACCGGGCGGCAGCGGGTCGCGGAGGCCACCGCATGAGCCGCTTCCGGCACGGACTGGTGCTCGGCACGTTCTATCCGCCGAACGCCGGGCACCACCATCTCGTCCGCACCGCGGCCGGCCGCTGCGACCGGCTCACGGTGCTCGTGTGCGCCGCCTCCGTGGAGAGCGTCCCGCTCGCGGACCGCGTCGCCCGGATGCGCGAGGTGCACCCGGATGTGCGCGTCGTCGGAGCCGTGGACGACATCCCGGTGGACGTCTCCGACCCCGCCGTCTGGGACGCGCACATGACCGTCTTCCGCACCGCCGTCCCCGAGCCCGTGGACGCCGTCTTCACCTCGGAGGCGTACGGCGACGAACTCGGCCGCCGCTTCGGCGCCGCGTCCGTGTGCGTCGACCCCGACCGCGTTCACCACCCCGTCTCCGGCACCGCCGTACGCAAGGATCCGGTCGGCTGCTGGGACTTCCTCGAAGCCCCCGTGCGCGCCGCCTTCGCCCGCCGTGTGGTCGTCCTCGGCGCCGAGTCGACCGGCACCACGACCATGGCGCAGGCGCTCGGCGAGCACTACCGGGCACGCGGCGGTGTGTGGGCGCGGACCCGGTGCGTGCCCGAGTACAGCGAGCGCAAACTCGCCGCACTGCGCGCCGTACGGCCCGGAGCGGACTGGCCGGACGTCGCCTTCGAGGACGACGGCCTGCGCGACGGGGAGCACCTGCGCTCGTGGATGACCGGCCGCTTCCGCGAGGAACTGGCCCGCACCGGCCGCCGTACGGTCGAACTCACCGGACCGCACGAACAGCGGCCGGCACGGGCCGTCGCCGCCGTGGACACGCTGATCGGCGAGGGCCGGCAGCTCGCCGACCCTCTGCCGGAGCGGCGCTGATGCAGGGCTACGACCCGAGCGCCTTCCCGCCCTTCGCCGTCACCGTCGACCTCGCCGTCTTCACCGTCCGCGAGGGAGAGTTGCACGTCCTGCTCGTCGAACGGGGGCAGGAGCCCTACCGCGGGGCCTGGGCGCTGCCCGGGGGGTTCCTGCTGCCCGACGAGTCCGCAGAGACCGCCGCCCGCCGCGAACTGGCCGAGGAGACCGGCCTGTCCCCGCACACCGCGGCCGGACTGCACCTGGAACAGCTGCGCACCTACAGCGAACCGGACCGCGACCCGCGGATGCGGGTCGTCTCCGTCGCGTTCACCGCGCTCGTACCGGGCCTGCCCGAACCGCGCGGCGGCGGCGACGCCGCCCACGCCCGCTGGGCGCCCCTCGGCCGGGCCGCGCCGCTCGCCTTCGACCACGACCGCATCCTCGCCGACGCGCACGACCGGATCGGCGCGAAGCTCGAGTACACCTGCCTGGCCACGGCCTTCTGCCCACCGCAGTTCACCCTCGGCGAACTGCAGCAGGTGTACGAGACGGTCTGGGGCGTCGCGCTCGACCGGCCCAACTTCCGGCGCAAGGTCCTCGCCACCCCCGGCTTCGTCGAGGCCGTCGAAGGCGGACCACGCCGCACCGGCGGCCGGGGGAAGCCGGCCGCCCTCTACCGGGCGGGCACCGCCTCCGCACTGCACCCACCACTCCTGCGACCGGAAGGACGGCAGCCATGACCACCGCCAAGCGGGCCGCCACGGGATCACTCGTCGGCCTGGCTCTCGGGGACGCGCTGGGCTTCCCCACCGAGTTCAACGACGTGCCCTCCATCCTGGCCAAGTGCGGCCCCTGGCGGGAGATGGACCTGCCGAAGCCCGCCGTCGTCACCGACGACACCCAGATGACGCTCGCGCTCGGCCGGGCCCTGCGCACCGCCATGGAGCACGGGCCGCTCGTCGCCGCCCGACTCCAGCGGCCGCTGCGCGAGGAGTTCGTCGACTGGTACCACTCGCCGCAGAACAACAGGGCCCCCGGCCGCACCTGCCTGGTGGCCTGCCGGCAGCTAGACGGCGACGGCCCCTGGCAGGCGGCGAGCCAGACCGGCTCCAAGGGCTGCGGCGCCAACATGCGCGTCGCGCCGGTCGGCCTCGTACCCGGCCTCGACGAGGACCAGCGCGCGGGCGCCGCCCAGCTGCAGTCCGGGCTCACGCACGGGCACCCCACGGCACTCGCGGCGAGCGACCTGACGGCCCGCGCGGTGTACCTGCTGGCCCAGGGCACGGAGCCGACCGGCCTGGTCGGACACCTGCGCTCGTACGCGTACGAGAACCGCGGCCGCTACCACGAGCGCTGGCTCGGCAACCTCTGGACGTACTCCCACGACCCGACACTCGAGGCCTTCATCGCCCGCGGCTGGGACGAGTGCCTGCAGATCCTGGAACGGCTGGCGGCCGCGCTGCGCTCGCCCCAGCCGGAGCTGGACCCGTGTCTGGCGACCGGCGACGGCTGGATCGCGGAAGAGGCGCTGGCGACATCGCTGCTGTGCTTCCTGATGTTCCCGGAGGACCCGCTCACGGCCCTGCGCCGGGCCGCCTGCACCAAGGGCGACTCGGACTCGCTCGCCTGTCTGACGGGCGCGTTCGCGGGCGCGCACCTGGGAGCGGACGCGTGGCCGAAGGAATGGGCGGAGCGGATCGAGTACGGAGAGGAGCTGCTGGCGCTGGGAGCGCTCTGGGACGCCTGACCTCGGTCTGTGCGTCAGGCCGATCTGCGCAGCCCTTGCCGGGCCGAGCGCCGCCTCACCCCGCTGACGCCCTCCGGGCCCGTACCAGGAAGTCCTCCACCCGTGCCCGGTCCGGCTCCGGTGGGAGCGGGGTCGTGCGGGCCGCCGTGTCGGCCTCGTCGGACAGGCGGGTCATCCACGACTCGACCCGTTCCCACGGCACCTCGCCCCGCCTGACCTTCAGGAGCCGGTCGCGGTCAGGGCCGACGTCGATCACCAGCCGGCCCGTGCGCAGCAGGTCGCGGCAGCTGGTGAGGAGGCGGAGGAGGTGCATCGCGTGTTTCCAGCGGGGAGCGCCGTACTGCCGTACGTCCGCCTCCAGCTTTCGGCGCTGCCCGTCCGCGTACCGCACGAACGTCTCGTGCGCCCGGCAGGACAGGAACGCTCCGCGCAGGGAGAGCAGTTCGCGACCCGTGTCGTCGAGGTGCTCGACGAGCGGGGAGTGCAGGCACTCCAGGATGTTCGGGTTGGCGCGCAGGGCCAGTTCGAGGAACCTCTCCAGTTCCCACGAGAACTGCTCCTCCGCCGGGCCCTCGACATGAGTCGGCGGCTTGGCGAACCGCCAGTACAGCGCGGTCGGGGCCAGGAAGACCCCGCGGCGGTCGGTGTCGCTGGACTCCGTCGCCAGTCCGAACGCCCGCGATCCCATGACACAGGAGTAGATCGTGTGATCGCGGACGAGAGCCTCTGGAGTCATGCGCGCGAGGCTACGACACGGTGTCCGCGGTCATGCCAGCAGGATGGAGTCCCCCTCGACGGTGATCTGCTTCGCCGGCAGCGGCCGTGTCGCCGGGCCCGCCGCGACCGAGGCGTCCTCGATGCGGAACTTGCTGCCGTGGCAGGCGCAGTTGATGAGGCCGTCGCTGACCGAGCCCACCGCGCACCGCTGATGCGTGCAGATCGCGGAGAACGCCTTGAACTGCCCGGCTGTCGGCTGCGTCACCACGACCTCCTGCTCCTTGAAGACGGTTCCGCCGCCGACCGGGATGTCCGCGGTCCTGGCCAGCTCCTCGCCGTCCGGCGACGCCGTGAGCGCGCCGTCCTTCGGTTTCGTGTTCCCGGTCGCGGCCCCCTCCGCGGGGGACTGCGGTGCGTCGCCCCCGTCCCCGTCCGCGCAGCCCGTCACCAGCGCGACGGCCCCCGCTGCTCCCGCCGCCAGGACCGACCTTCTGCGCGTGTCCATGCCACTCTCCCTCGGTTCGGGACGCTCCTCGCCCCGACCACCGGGGCACCAGCATCCTCGCGCTCCCCGCACCTCCGGTGAAGCAACCGCGCGGGCATGTCCGTCCCGCGGCCCAGCCGAGGGCGCGCCGTCAGTCCCAGGGGGTGAGCTCCCGGGCGTGGCCGTCCTCGTCCCGCCGTACGGCGAGCACCTGCGTCACGGCCGCCCGCTCGACCGGGCCGTACACATGCGGGAAGACCATGTCCCGCGAGCCCTCCCAGCGGACTTCGGCGCTGAGCAGGGACTCGTCGATGACCAGCACCAGCAGGTCCGCCACGTCCCGGTACGGGCCGTCCGCGACGGCCAGCGCGGCGGACTCGTCCGCGGAACAGTGCACGAAGCCCTCGGCGGTGAGGGAGGCCGGGGCGTACGGGCCGGCCACGTCGCCGGTCCACTCGTCCGCCGGCACGACATGAAAGAGCATGCGCCATTTGTAGCGCAGGCGCCGGGCCCGGTGTCTCGGGCAGCGGGCGTCGCGGCCCGGCGCGGGCGCGCTGACTAGGCTGAACGAAGCAGCCCCACGCAGACGCCGCAGCACGCTCCGCGTCACCCAGGCAAGGACACCGCAAGGACATGGCCCAGTGAGAACCGCGCTCGTCATCGGAACAGGACTGATCGGCACGTCCGCCGCGCTCGCTCTCGCGGGGCGCGGCGTCGAGGTGCACCTCGTCGACCACGACGCGGCGCAGGCCCGCACGGCCGCCGCGCTGGGCGCGGGCACGGACGAGCCGCCCGAGGGGCGTGTGGACCTCGCCGTCGTCGCGGTGCCGCCCGCGCACGTGGCCACCGCGCTCGCCGAGGCGATGCGCGCGGGCGTCGCGCGCGGCTACCTCGACGTCGCCAGCGTCAAGGGCGGACCCCGCCGCGAGCTGGAGGCGCTGGGTGTGGACCTCTCGGCGTACATCGGTACGCACCCGATGTCCGGCAAGGAGCGCTCCGGCCCGCTGGCGGCCACCGCCGACCTCTTCGAGGGCCGCCCCTGGGTGCTCACGCCCACCCGCGACACCCACACCGAGGTGCTGAACCTCGCGCTGGAACTGGTCGCGCTGTGCCGGGCCGTCCCCGTCGTGATGGACGCCGACGCCCATGACCGCGCCGTCGCCCTCGTCTCGCACACCCCGCAGCTGATCTCGTCCATGGTCGCGGCCCGCCTGGAGGAGGCCGACGACACCGCCGTACGGCTGTGCGGCCAGGGCATCCGGGACGTGACCCGTATCGCGGCGTCCGACCCCCGGATGTGGCTGGACATCCTGTCCGCGAACCCGGGACCGGTCGCCGACGTGCTGGCCGGCGTGGCCGCGGACTTGGACGAGACGGTCCAGTCACTGCGGGCGCTGCAGGCCGCGGACGAGTCCAAGCGGCGCACCGGTGCGCAGGGCATCGAGGACGTGCTGCGCCGCGGCAACGCCGGCCGTGCCCGCGTCCCCGGCAAGCACGGCGCGGCACCGGCGGCGTACGAGACCGTCGCGGTCCTGATCAGCGACAAGCCCGGCGAACTCGCCCGCATCTTCGCGGACGCGGGCCGGGTGGGCGTGAACATCGAGGACGTCCGCATCGAACACGCGACGGGTCAGCAGGCGGGCGTCGTCCAGCTGATGGTCCAACCGACGGCGGCCCAGCCCCTGAGCGCCTCCCTCCGCGAACGCGGCTGGGCGCTCCGCCAGTAGCACGGGGCGCGCCGCCGGCACGTGGGCCGTGGCCCTCGGGCCCCACACCCACGTGCCGGCCCCGTGCCGATGGCCCCTGCACCCCGATCGGCCGCCTTCTGCCCGGGGACTCGGGCGGCCGCGGCTGCTTTACGCTCCCGAGCCCGTCCGTGCGTCGGCCCGTCCCCGGGCCGACCGAGCCTCGGGCCCCTGGACGCGGCCCGTATACATGGTCCTGCCTGGGACGGGCCCCGCCCGGGCGTCGGCCGCGCCCCGGCCCGACCCCCGCCCGGGCGGGCGGGTAAAGAGCCTGTCCGGCACTCGGTAACCTTGTGGCGGGGCCCTCGGCAGTCCCGCCGCCCCCTTCCCGCGAACCCGAAAGGTGTCCGACACCGTGGAATCCGTGATCGTCGCCATCGATGGCCCCTCCGGCACGGGCAAGTCGAGCACCTCCAAGGCCGTCGCCTCCGCGCTGGGCCTCAGCTACCTGGACACCGGCGCCCAGTACCGCGCGATCACCTGGTGGATGATCAGCAACGGCATCGACGTCGCCGACCCGGCCGCCATCGCCAGCGCCGCCGGCAAGCCCGTCATCGAGTCCGGCACCGACCCGGCCGGGCCGACGATCAGCGTCGACGGCCTCGACGCCACCGGCCCCATTCGTACGCAGGAGGTCACCTCCAAGGTCAGCGCCGTGAGCGCCGTGCCCGAGGTGCGCACCCGGATCACCGAGCTGCAGCGGTCCATCGCCGCCGCCGCCGAGAAGGGCATCGTCGTCGAGGGACGCGACATCGGCACCACCGTCCTCCCCGACGCCGACCTGAAGATCTTCCTGACCGCCTCGCCCGAGGCGCGGGCGGCCCGCCGCAGCGGCGAGATCAAGGGCTCCGACGTCGCCGCCACCCGCGAGGCGCTCATCAAGCGCGACGCGGCCGACTCCAGCCGCAAGACCTCCCCGCTCGCCAAGGCGGACGACGCGGTCGAGGTCGACACCACCGACCTCACCCTCCAGCAGGTCATCGAGTGCGTCGTGACCCTGGTTGAGGAGAAGCGGGCCGCCAAGTGACCGTCCCCTCCAAGAAGGGCGCGGCCGTCGGACGGCGCATCGGCATCGGCCTGATGTACGGACTGTGGAAGCCGCGCGTCCTGGGCGCCTGGCGGGTCCCCGCCGCCGGCCCGGTCATCCTCGCGGTGAACCACGCGCACAACATCGACGGGCCGATGCTCATGGGCACCTCCCCCCGTCCCGTGCACTTCCTGATCAAGAACGAGGCGTTCGTCGGCCCCCTGGACCCCTTCCTGACCGGGATCGGGCAGCTCAAGGTGGACCGTACGGCCCCCGACCGCACGGCCATCGCGGGTGCGCTGGGCGTCCTGGAGAACGGCGGCGTCCTCGGCATCTTCCCCGAGGGCACCAGGGGCGAGGGCGACTTCGCCTCACTGCGCGCGGGCCTCGCGTACTTCGCCGTCCGCAGCGCCGCGCCCATCGTGCCGGTCGCCGTCCTGGGAAGCACGGAGCGCCGCGGACGGTTGGTACGGGCACTGCCGCCGCTGCGCAGCAGGGTCGACATCGTCTTCGGCGACGCCTTCGAGGCCGGGGACAGCGGTGGACGGCGTACGCGCAAGGCGCTGGACGAGGCCACCGTACGCATCCAGGAGCGGCTGACCGCCCACCTGGAAAACGCAAAGCGCCTGACCGGGCGCTAGGCCAGACTTGAGTAATGGGCCGCGGAGCACGCGGCCCAGTGACGAACGAGGAACGGACTTCATGAACGACCAGCACGACCACGGAGCGCTCGGCGACGCCGAGTACGCGGAGTTCATGGAGCTCGCCGCGGAAGAGGGCTTCGACGTCGAGGACGTCGAGGGCGCGATCGAGGAGGCGGGCCACGGCCCGCTGCCCGTCCTCGCCGTCGTCGGCCGCCCCAATGTCGGCAAGTCGACCCTGGTGAACCGCATCATCGGCCGCCGCGAGGCGGTCGTCGAGGACAAGCCCGGCGTCACCCGCGACCGCGTCACCTACGAGGCCGAGTGGGCGGGCCGCCGCTTCAAGGTCGTCGACACCGGCGGCTGGGAGCAGGACGTCCTCGGCATCGACGCGTCCGTCGCCGCCCAGGCCGAGTACGCCATCGAGGCCGCCGACGCGGTCGTCTTCGTCGTCGACGCCACCGTCGGTGCGACCGACACCGACGAGGCCGTCGTCAAGCTGCTGCGCCGCGCGGGCAAGCCCGTCGTGCTGTGCGCCAACAAGGTCGACGGGCCGAGCGGCGAGGCCGACGCCACCGCCCTGTGGTCGCTCGGTCTCGGCGAGCCGCACCCCGTCTCCGCGCTCCACGGCCGCGGCACGGGCGACATGCTCGACGCCGTCCTGGAGGCCCTGCCGGACGCCCCGGCGCAGACCTTCGGCACCGTGGTCGGCGGCCCGCGCCGCATCGCCCTGATCGGCCGCCCGAACGTGGGCAAGTCCTCCCTGCTGAACAAGGTCGCGCGTGAGGAGCGCGTCGTCGTCAACGAGCTCGCGGGCACCACCCGCGACCCGGTCGACGAGCTGATCGAACTCGGCGGCGTCACCTGGAAGTTCGTCGACACGGCCGGCATCCGCCGCCGCGTCCACCTCCAGGAGGGCGCGGACTACTACGCCTCCCTGCGCACCGCCGCCGCCGTGGAGAAGGCCGAGGTCGCGGTCGTCCTGATCGACGCGAGCGAGTCGATCAGCGTTCAGGACCAGCGCATCGTCACCATGGCCGTCGAGGCGGGCCGGGCCATGGTCATCGCGTACAACAAGTGGGACACCCTCGACGAGGAGCGCCGCTACTACCTGGAGCGGGAGATCGAGACCGAGCTCGGCCAGGTCGCCTGGGCGCCGCGGGTCAACGTCTCCGCCCTCACCGGCCGCCACATGGAGAAGCTGGTCCCCGCGATCGAGACCGCGCTCGCCGGCTGGGAGACCCGCGTCCCCACGGGCCGGCTGAACGCCTTCCTCGGCGAGCTCGTCGCGGCCCACCCGCACCCGATCCGCGGCGGCAAGCAGCCCCGCATCCTGTTCGGTACGCAGGCGGGCACCAAGCCGCCCCGGTTCGTCCTCTTCGCCTCCGGCTTCCTGGAGCACGGCTACCGGCGCTTCGTCGAGCGCCGCCTGCGTGAGGAGTTCGGCTTCGAGGGCACGCCGATCCACATCTCGGTGCGGGTGCGCGAGAAGCGCAGCCGCAAGAAGTGACCTGACACGTCGAAGGGTGCCGTCGCCGAGGCAACGGCACCCTTCGACGTGTCGCGGGCCGGGTCACTCCCCCCGGCGCGGCGCCGGCGGCAGGGCGGCGGGCTGAGCGCTGTGCCGGCCGACCTGGCGGTACGGCTGCGCATCGTCCTGGTGCGCCGAGGAGTCGAGATGCCCCGTCTGGCCGCCGTAGCCGCCGTACGCGCCGAAGCCGCCCCGGGTGCTGTGCAGTCCCGTCGCCCCGAAGGCCCGGAACCCGAGATCCTCCTCGCCGCTGCGGTCACCCGGCAGCGCCTTGAACGACCTCAGGTACTCCGAGTACAGCGCGTCGTAGATCGGCGTGGCCGAGTGGCCCGACGATCCGTCACGCGCCGGGCGCATCGCGGGAATGTGGCTCTGGTAAGGCTGGCGGGAGGGGTCGTATGAGTGCACGTACCCTGCAACGACGCGGGAGTCCTGCGGATGCGGGCTGGGACCAGCTGCATTCTTCCGGGGGACGAGAGCCCATGCGGCCGCGCCCGGACACACGGAAGCACGCCCGGGACGAAAGGCTCTCCGGGCGTGCGTCCGCGTGCCCGCGCGTCGCTTACGGCACAGTGCGTCGTGGGCCGTCGGCGCGCGGTGTGCCGACCGGGGGATCGGCGGGGAACGGTCAGGTGCCCGCGAGCGGCATCGCGGCGGCCACCAGGCGGCCGTTGGCCGCGGCCTTCTCCAGGGCGTCGCGCAGCAGGTCCTCGCGCGGCTGCTGACCGATGAAGCCGACCGGCGCGGCGTACACCAGCACGGTGTGGGTCTTGTTGGCCGCCGTACGCCAGCCCTCCGTGACCTGGAGCGGCTGGTGGGCCTGCCACCAGGCGACCTGGCCGCCGCCTCCCGTGCCGGGCTGGAGCACGGCGTGCAGCTGCCCCATGGCGACCAGCACCGACCAGCCGGGCAGCCGCCCCGGCACCCGGTTCATGTCGGAGACCGGCTGGAAGCCCTGCTCCAGGAGGAGCGGGAGGAACTCGTCCCCGGCCGTGCCGGGGGTGCCGGCACGGGCGATGGGCGCGGTCGGCTCGACCACGAGCGCGGGGTGCAGCTCCCCGTTGATCAGGATCAGACCGCTGGTGACGCCGAGCACCGCCTGCTCGGGTGCCGCTCCCGGAATCCGGGGCTCCTCGCCGGTGATGGACCGGACGGCGCCCTGGAGCTGGTTCTCGGCGACCTGGACGACCTGCGAGGGGATGCAGGTGGCGTGGGCGAAGGCGAGAACGGCGGTCTCCTCGCCGACGAACAGCACCGTGCTGGTGCGTTCCTGCTCGGAGTCGCCCGGGGTACGGCAGGAGGTGCAGTCGTAGCTGCCCGGGGCGTTGTGGCCGGCGAGCAGCCGGTCGGCTTCTTCGTCGCCGATCTCGGCGCGTACGTCCTCGCTGACGTCGAGCATGCGCGGCACGGGAGGCTCCTCGGACTTGATCACGTGCGCCGGGCGGGTCCCGGCTCATAACGGGTCAACGGGTGATATGCGGCAGGGGTCACGCGCGAGGCGGCACCGAATCGCGGGCATCCGGCGGCGGCGCAGGTCAGGGGCCGGGCGCCCGGTTCCGTCACGGGCGGGCCGGCCGCCGGCCACCGAGGCGGCCCCTTCTGCTTCCGGCCAGTACAGTTCAACAGGTGCGCCCTCCACGACCCGGGGCGCAGCGACAGACCGAGGGGGACGCGTCGCGCATGCGTATTTCATTTCTGCTCCACAACGCCTACGGCATCGGCGGGACCATCCGGTCGACGTTCAATCTCGCCGAGGCGCTCGCCGAGCGCCACGACGTCGAGATCACGTCCGTCTTCCGCCACCGCGACGTGCCGAGGCTGGGTGCGCCGAAGGGCGTGACGCTGTCGTACCTGGTCGACCGGCGCAAGAACAGCCCCGGCTTCGACGGCGATGATCCCCTGGCCCAGCGGCCCGCGAAGGTCTTCCCCCGCGGCGACGGCCGGCACAAGCAGTACAGCCGCCTCACCGACCTCCGCATAGGAGCCCATCTGAAGGAGCTGGAGGCCGATGTCGTCGTCGGTACGAGGCCCGGCCTCAATGTGCACATCGCCCGGCAGGCTCCCCGCGGGATCGTGAAGGTCGGGCAGGGACATCTGGCGGTGGACGGCCACGGCTACCGGCTGCGCCGGGACATAGGGCACTTCTACGCGCTGCTGGACGCGGTCACCACCGTCACGGAGGCCGATGCCCGCACGTACCGGCAGCGGTTCACGCTGCCCGGCGTGCGCATCGAGGCGGTGCCCAACAGCGTGCCCGCACCGACGTCCGCGCCCGCCGACTCCCGCGCCAAGTGGGTCGTGGCGGCCGGCCGGCTCACCCGCGTCAAGCGCTACGACGTGCTCATCGAGGCCTTCGCCAAGGTGGTCGCCGCCCGGCCGGACTGGCGGCTGCGGATCTACGGCAGCGGGGATGCGAGCGGCAACGAGAAGGACGCCCTGGCAGCCTTGACGAAGGCGCGCGGCCTGCAGGACCACGTCTTCCTGATGGGCACCGCGAACTCGATGGAATCGGAGTGGCCCAAGGGCTCCATCGCGGCCGTCACCTCCACGGCGGAGTCCTTCGGCATGACCATCGTGGAGGCCATGCGCTGCGGCCTCCCGGTGGTCTCGACCGACTGCCCGCACGGGCCGCGCGAGATCATCGAGGACGGCGTCGACGGGCGGCTCGTGCCGGTCGGCGACGTGGACGCGGTCGCCGCGGCGCTGCTCGGACTGATCGAGGACGACGAGCGGCGTCGGCGGGCCGGGCAGGCGGCGCGCGACGCCTCCGCCCGATTCGACCCGGTCCGGGTCGCGGAACGCCACGAGGCCCTGTTCGCCGAGCTTGTCGCCCGCGGCGCACGTGCCGACGCCCACGGCGCGCTGCGCGAGGCCGTGCACCGCGGCACGAGCGCGCTCTACGACGGCGTCAGCTGCCTGCGCGGCGCCGCGGCGGGGGTGACCCGCCGGGGCGCGTAGCGCTCATGGGTACGCCGCGGGAGGGGGCACCCGCGTCGCGCGGTACGTGCTGACCGCGAGGGCGCTCGCGCTGCGCATCCGGCCCCCACGCCGCGCATCCGGCCCCCACGCCCGTAGCCGGCGTCACGCCGGCTCACGCGGGGGCTGCGCCCCGTGGGGCGTGGCCCGCCTCGCATGAAATCCAGCCTCGCCGGCGTTTGTGGCGCGGGGTGCGGGGGTGGAGCCCCCGAATGCCGCGTGGAGGCGGTACGGGTCCGGGGCAGCACACCCGGCGCGCACGCCCGCTCACGCGGACGTGTGCCCCGTGGGCGTGGCCCGCCTCGCATGCCGGGGGCGCGAAATTCAGCGTCGCCGGCGTTTGAGGCGCGGGGGTGCGGGGGCGGAGCACCCGAGGGACTCGCCCGCGCAGCGCACCCGGCCCCGCGGACAGGGCCTGTCCGCAACCGCTGGCAGACTCGGGCGCATGTTGGAGACCTCGGCACGACTCCTCCGCCTGCTCTCGTTGCTGCAGGCCCATCGCGAATGGTCGGGCGCCGACCTCGCCCAGCGGCTCGGTGTCACACCGCGCACCGTGCGCCGTGACGTGGACCGGCTGCGCGAGCTCGGCTATCCCGTCAACGCCAGCCCCGGCACGGGCGGCGGCTACCAGTTGGGCGCGGGCGCCGAGCTGCCGCCGTTGCTGCTCGACGACGACGAGGCGGTGGCCGTCGCCGTCGGCCTGCGCACGGCGGCCGGCCAGGGCATCGAGGGCATCGGCGAGACGTCCGTACGCGCCCTCGCAAAACTGGAGCAGGTGCTGCCGGCCCGGCTGCGCCGCCGGGTGAGCGCGCTCAACGCCTTCACGGTGCCGATGCTGCGCACGCCGCAGGCCCGGCTCGAACCGTCCGTCCTGACCGAGCTCGCGAACGCCTGCCGCGACAGCGAACGGCTGCGGTTCGAGTACCTCGACCACGCCGGTGCCACGACGCGCCGCACGGTCGAGCCGCACCGCCTGGTGTGCACCGAACGGCGCTGGTACCTGGTGGCCTGGGACGTCGAGCGGGACGACTGGCGCACGTTCCGTGCCGACCGGATCACGCCGAAGCCGCCGCACGGCCCGCGCTTCACCCCGCGCGAGCCGCCCGCCGACGACCTGGCCGCCTACGTCTCGCAGGGCGTCTCCACCCAGGCGTACGCGGCCCGTGCGGTGATCAGACTCCACACCTCCGCCGAGCGGGCGGCCCAGGTGATCGGGCCGTCCGACGGGGTACTGGAGCCCGTCGACGCGTCGCACTGCCTGCTGCGCACCGGTGCCGCCGGTCTGGACGTGCTGGTGATCCACGTGATGCTGATGGGCGTGGACTTCGAGGTGGTGGAGCCGCCGGAGCTGACCGACCGCGTCCGGGAGGTACGCGACCGGCTCTCGCGCGCTCTGGCGCCCGGGACAGATCGCGGCACGGGAACAGATGATGGGGGTCCTGTGAGGGAGTGGTGAATTCACCTTGCCACGTCAATTCGTCCCCCCGGGGTGGCTCCGGAAATTCCACGGGAGAATTCTCTTGACCGCCAATGGCTCGCTGAATTTCGGCAGAACACGCGCGGAGCACCCGTTCGGGTGAACCGGTTCGCGGCGAAGCCCTTCCCAACTGATGTCGAGATCCTGTGACAGAAGCGTGACCGGTGAGGTACTCGGGGCTGCTGGGTGATCGACTTCCCGCCTTCCGTCACCGTCCGCTGCCGCCTACGGTGGAGTGCATGGCACCCCTACCGACACGTTCCGAGCAGCCCGACGATGCGCCGGACTCCTATGTCGGCCTAGGCGCCCGGGAGGCCGAGCAGCAGGCCCGCGAGCGCGGCTGGACGACCGTCAGAGCACTGCCCCCCGGCTCGATCATCACGATGGAGTTCCTGGCCGGCCGGCTCAACTTCGAGGTGCGCGACGACGTGGTCATTCGCTGCTGGAAGGGCTGACCGACACCAGGCGGCGGAACGCGCGAAAGGCCCCGGCACCGATGTGCCGGGGCCTTCCCGCACCGTGACCCTGCCGCCGCTCCTACACCGTGCCGCCCGTGCCGGGCCGCGAGTGCGGCGGGCGTCTGCTGCCCGACGGCGTGACGGGCGAGCGCTCGGAGCGCACGGGGTGCGGCCGCTGCGGATGCTTCGCCGTCGGATGCGCCGTGCCCGGGTGTGCCGTCGTCCTCGTGCCGACCGGCGAACCGGGCCGGGTCGCACCGGCGACGGCCACCGGCTCCCGTGACGGATCGTCCGCCACGAGCGCGGGAACGCGGCTCGTGAGGACCGCGTGCCGCGGGCCGCCCGCCGCGACGGGCCGGGAGGGCGACAGCGTCCGGCGCGAGCGCCACTGGTCGCGCAGCCCCAGGATGATCCTCTCGGCGCGCGCGATGACCGGCTCGCACCAGGGCAGTCCCAGCAGGATCAGCAGTCCCGCGGCCCAGCCGAGCAGGACGTCGCTCAACCAGTGCGTACCGAGGTAGACCGTGGTCAGCCCCACGCCGAGGGAGACGACGGCCGACAGGGCCGACAGATACCGGCGGGCCCGGGGCGTGGTGGCGAGATACGCCAGAATGCCCCAGGTCACCACGGCATTGGCGGTGTGCCCGGAAGGAAATATATCGCCGCCGGCGAAGAGCTCGGCCGAGCCGATCTGCGTCGCGTAGTGGGGGCCGAGCCGGCCGAGTCCGATCTTGACCGCGCCCACGGTGACGTTCAGCAGCAGCAGAGCCGCGCCGAGCACCAGCAGGGGCCTGAGGGTGTGCTGACGCCACGAGCGCCAGCCCAGCCACGCCGCGACCATGACGGCCGTCGGGCCGCGCTGGCCGAGTACGACGAAGTAGTCGAGAAACGCGTGCTGCTCGGGCCACTGCTGGTAGGGACGGAAGAGCATGAGCTTCCAGTCCAGGGCCACGAGCCACGTCGACGCCAGGACGGCGACCACGATGGCCACGTAGAACGCGGACGTCCCGCCGAAGAGCGCGAGACGCGTGCGGCTCATCCGCGGGATCTCTGTCTTCGGCGGTTCCGGCTCCCGGTCCAGCCGGGCAAAGATGTCGGTACGCACCCAATCGACGTTACAGCGAGTGAGTGGTCGGTCCGGTCGATCCACTCCTTTCGTGATGCCTATGTGATGTGGAGTTTCTCTCAGATCCCCGTCAATTCACGGCCCGTCAGGAAAAACCGCTGAGCTTGTTCCCTATTTATCGGACGATCTCCCCGGAGTGATTCACGGAGCGTGCCGGAAATCATTCACCGGGGTAATGCACGGAATTTCCGTGCCGTTCAGAACGACTCCGAGTGTGCCCCGGACGCGGGCGTGAGTGGCGTACGCCACACCCGGCCGTGAGTGGAGGTGAGAGATCGGCCACGCGCTCCGCCCGCGAACTCGCGTACGCTGGCGCCACTCGCCCGTCGATGCCGGGCCGCCCTGCGGGACCAGCCACCAGTACCGTCCCCGGCCGGTCCACCGAGCGCGAGGCTTCACTGGGAGGTTCGTACATGTCCGTGACGACCACGGCCGGGGCACGCCTGCGTGCCGCCGGCGGCGGTGCCAACCGCTGGGTCGTCCTGATAGTCCTCTGCATCAGCCTGTTGCTGGTCGCCCTGGACGCGACGGTCCTGCACGTCGCCGTCCCCGCGGTCACGGAGGACCTGCGTCCGAGCGGCGTCGAGCTGCTGTGGATCGTGGACGCCTATCCACTCGTCTGCGCCTCGCTGCTGATCATGTTCGGCACGCTGGGCGACCGCGTCGGACGCAGACGGCTGCTGCTCATCGGCTACGGCCTCTTCGGCCTCGCCTCGCTCGTCGCGGCCTTCGCGCCCGGCCCGGCGGTGCTGATCGGCGCCCGCGCGCTGCTGGGTGTCGGCGGCGCGATGATCATGCCCGCGACGCTCTCGATCCTGCGGGCCGTCTTTCCCGACCGGCGCGAGCGGGCCACGGCCATCGGCATCTGGACGGCGGTCGCCGCGGTGGGCGCCGCCACCGGACCGGTGCTCGGCGGCTTCCTTGTCGAAAACTTCTGGTGGGGCTCCGTCTTCCTCGTCAACATCCCGCTGATGGCCCTGATGCTGCCCGTCGGCCGCTGGCTCCTGCCCGAGTCGCGCGGCGGGAACGACGGCCCCTGGGACGTGCTCGGCGCGCTGACGGCCGCGGCCGGTGTGCTCGGGGTGGTCCTCGGGGTCAAGCGCCTGGGCGCCGGCGACGGACTGCTCGACATCAGGGCCGTGGGGCCGCTGCTCCTCGGCGCCGTCCTGCTCGTGCTCTTCGTGCGGCGCCAGAAGCGGCGCGAGCACCCGCTCATCGACATGCGCATGTTCGCGCGCCCTGCCTTCTCGACCTCCGTCGGCTGCATCGTCCTCGCCATGCTGGCGCTGGTCGGCCTGGAGCTGATCGCGGTCCAGTACCTTCAGCTGGTCCTCGGGCTCAGCCCCCTGGAGACCGGGCTGCGCCTGCTGCCGCTGACGTTCGCGGCGATGGCCGCGGGCGCCACGGGCTCGTACACCCTGCGCCGCGTCGGGCCGCGCCGGATGGTCGGCTGGGGCTTCGTCCTCACGGCCGCCGCCGTGCTGCTGCTCGTCCTGATGGGGCAGCACGACCGGCCGCTGCTGCTCACCGCGGGCTTCGTGCTGCTCGGCTTCGGCCTGCAGACCACGCTCTTCGCCGCGTACGAGTCGATGCTCAGCGAGGCGCCGCCGGAGCAGGCCGGGGGAGCGGCCGCCATCGGCGAGACCTCCTACCAGCTCGGCGCCGGCATGGGCATCGCGCTGCTCGGCAGCGTGATGAACGCGGCGTACGGGCCCTCCGTGGCCTCCCTCGCCGGGGTGCCCGCGTCCGCGAGCTCCGCCGCCGCGCACTCGCTCGGCGAGGCCTACCAGGAGGCGGAGCGCCTCGGCGGCCCCGTGGGTGACCTGCTGCGCACCACCGCGCGGCACTCCTTCGTGAACGGCCTGCACATCACGTTGCTGGTCAGCGCGGGTCTCCTGCTCCTCGGGGCGTTCGCCGCGCTGCGGCTGCCCCGGGTGATGGAGTGCGCGGCACAGGAGCGCTGCGAAGCCGATGTCCCGGCGGCCCGCCGCCCGGAAGCGCCTGCCGTGCGCCGGCCGACCGCGCCCGCCGAGCCCGTTCCGGCCGGCCGCAGGCCCAAGAGCCCTGCCTGAGCCTGCCCCGGCCCCGGGGTGTATCGGCGCTGCGGATGTCGTCGTACCGGGGACAAGCGCATGCCGTCCGCCCCGGTGGGTCTGGACGCGCGGGACACTTGGCCGTAACGTCGCTCCCGTCGTAACTAGCGCTGCTAGTTTTCGGGACCGTCACCAGTGTTCCGCAGCGCCGAGCTGCGGGAGAGCCGCCGGAGGCCACCTCATGTCCGCACCCTCGAAGCTTCCGCCCTTCGACCCGGCCGACCCGCTCGGCATCGACGATCTGCTCGACCCCGAGGACCTCGCCATCCGCGACACCGTCCGCTCCTGGGCGGTCGACCGCGTCCTGCCGCACATCGCCGACTGGTACGAGCGCGGCGAGCTGCCCGGTATCCGCGAGCTGGCCCGCGAGCTCGGCTCCCTCGGCGCGCTCGGCATGTCCCTCGACGGATACGGGTGCGCGGGCGCGACGGCCGTCCAGTACGGACTGGCCTGCCTGGAGCTGGAGGCAGCCGACTCCGGCATCCGCTCCCTCGTGTCCGTCCAGGGCTCCCTGGCCATGTACGCCGTCCACCGCTACGGCTCCGAGGAGCAGAAGCAGCGCTGGCTGCCGGGCATGGCCGCGGGCGAGACCATCGGCTGCTTCGGCCTGACCGAGCCCGACCACGGCTCCGACCCGGCCGCCATGCGCACGTACGCCAAGCGCGACGGCTCCGACTGGGTGCTGAGCGGCCGCAAGATGTGGATCACCAACGGCTCCGTCGCCTCGGTCGCCGTCGTGTGGGCGCAGACGGACGAGGGCATCCGCGGCTTCGCCGTGCCCACCGACAGCCCGGGCTTCTCCGCGCCCGAGATCAAGCACAAGTGGTCGCTGCGCGCGAGCGTCACCAGCGAACTCGTCATGGACGACGTACGCCTGCCCGCCGACGCGGTGCTGCCGGAGGTCACCGGCCTGCGCGGACCGCTCAGCTGCCTGAGTCACGCCCGCTACGGGATCGTGTGGGGTGCGATGGGCGCCGCGCGCGCCAGCTTCGAGGCGGCGGTGGCGTACGCGAAGACGCGCGAGCAGTTCGGCCGGCCGATCGGCGGCTTCCAGCTCACCCAGGCCAAGCTCGCCGACATGGCGGTCGAGCTGCACAAGGGCATCCTGCTCGCCCACCACCTCGGCAGGCGGATGGACGCCGGGAAGCTCCGGCCGGAGCAGGTCAGTTTCGGAAAGCTCAACAACGTGCGCGAGGCGATCGAGATTTGCCGCACTTCACGCACCATCCTCGGTGCGAACGGGATCTCCCTGGAGTACCCCGTCATGCGGCACGCGACCAACCTCGAGTCGGTGCTCACCTACGAGGGCACCGTCGAGATGCACCAACTCGTGCTCGGCAAGGCGCTCACCGGGCTCGACGCCTTCCGGTAGACCGGGTACCGGAGGCGGACCGACGAGCCCGTGCCGCCGGGTGGGGGTGCCCCCGGACGAAGTCCTCAGGGGTGCCCCCACGCTCAGCTCTGGTTGAAGAAACCGTCCTGCGAACGACCCGAGGGGTCCCCGCTGACGATCTGCGTGTCGGCGGGGGTCAGCAGGAAGACCCGCGTCGCCACGCGCTCGATCGAACCGCGCAGGCCGAAGGCGAGGCCCGCCGCGAAGTCCACGACGCGCTTGGCGTCGGCGGGCTCCATCGCCGTGAGGTTCACGATGACGGGAACGCCGTCACGGAAGAGCTCGCCGATGCCCCGGGCGTCCCGGAAGCCGTCGGGGGAGACCGTGGCGATCCGCCGGCCCTCCTGCTGCGCGGATTCGGAGGCCACGCGCACCCGCGGGTCGGTGACCCACGCGTCACCCGCCTCCGCGCCATCGGTGTACTCGTCGTCGTAGTAACGCCCGTCGTTGTCCTCGACGAGTCCCAGCCAGGCGCTCGCCTTGCGTACCGAACCCATGGACGCCTCCTTCCGCTGCTGCAGTGGTCTCACTGCGGTCTCTGTCGTTTCCGCACCCCTATGGTCGTCCATCATGCGGATCGCGCGCCAAGTGGATAGCCGCCGCGCAGAGGATTCGTGACGGTACTGGTGCAGAACATGTGGCGATTCGTCAAGGTTCCTGCTGGGCAGGGGCCATGGAGGGATCAAAATACAAAAGTCGGACCAGACGGGTGACGTTGGGGACGTACGGGTGAACGGCCCGTCGGTACGATGCCCCCGATCTTGTCGAAGGACTCCCGGGGGACCGTCATGTTCGGAATAGTCAGGCCATGCTCGCACCGGCTCGGTGACGCGCTGAAGACCGAGTGGATGGCGCATCTGTGCGGGCTCTGCCTGGCGCTTCGCGCCGACCACGGCCAGTTCGCCCGCGTCGTGACGAACTACGACGGCCTCGTCGTCTCGGTTCTGACGGAGGCTCAGACCGAGCGCACTCCCGCACAGCGCCGCACTGCCGGGCCCTGCCCGCTGCGCGCCATGCGCACGGCGCCCGTCGCCCGGGGCGAGGGCGCGAAGCTCGCCGCGGCCGTCTCGCTCGTCCTCGCATCGGCGAAGGTCCGCGACCACGTCGCGGACGGGGACGGCGTGTTGGCGCGCAGGCCGGTGGCCGCGGCCGCCCGGCGCGTCGCCGCGGGCTGGGACAGGGCGGGCGCACGCTCGGGCGCCGCACTCGGCTTCGACACGGCCGTCCTCGTCGACGCCGTCGACCGGCAGACGGGGATCGAGGCGCTGGCCGGCCCCGGGACGCCGCTCCTCGCCGTCACCGAGCCGACCGAGACCGCGACCGCCGCGGCGTTCGCGCACACCGCGGTGCTCGCCGGCCGCCCCGAGAACACGGCCCCGCTCGCCGAGGCCGGACGCCTCTTCGGGCGGCTCGCGCACCTGCTGGACGCCGTGGAGGACAAGGCGTCTGACGTCGCGTCGGGTGCCTGGAACCCGCTCACCGCCACCGGCACCTCCCTCGCCGAGGCCCGCCGCCTCGCCGACGACGCGGTGCACGGGATCAGGCTGGCGCTCAAGGACGCCCGCTTCGTGGACGACCGTTTGGTGCACGTGCTGCTCGCGCACGAGCTGCGCACCGCGGTGAACCGCACCTTCGGCACGACGACGTGCTCGCACCTGGGACACGGCGGTCAGCAGCCGCCGCAGGGCAACCCGTACGGCTCCGGCGGCGCGCCGGGCCCGTACGGCTCCGACCCGTACGGCGGCAATCCCTACGGCTCCAGCCCCTACGGCGGGAATCCCTACGGCGGCGGCTCGCCCGGCGGGCCCGGTGGGCCCGGCGGGCTGCCGCCGCAGTTCGGCGGCCCGCCGCCGGCGCCCAAGCGCCGGGGCTTCTGGGCCGGCTGCGCCGTCTTCGTCGGCCTCTTCTGCACCTGCCAGATCTGCTGCGCCAAGGAGTACGAGGGGCCCTGGTCCCGCAAGAAGCGCGAGGGCTGCTGCCGGGACTGCGACTGCTGCGACTGCGGCTGCGACTGCTGAACGGGCGTCAGGTCGGCACGTCGGCACGACGATCAGCGCGGGTGGGGCCGGCACGAGCGGCGCGTCGCCCTGGTCGCCGGGCCGTACGCTCCGCTGTCCCGCACGGGCGCCTTCCCCCTGCCTTCGGCGGACCCTCAGCCCTCCGACCATCCGGAGGGGTAAATTCCGGCCGTGCCGGGGACATGGGCGGAGGAGGGGGACGAGGTGGTGGTCACCGCCACGGCCGAGGACGCCTCCACCGGCCGTTCACCAGCCGCTTCCCGGCGCGAAGCCGACCAACGCCCATCCCCGGTTCCCGGGCGGCGCACGGCGACCGGCGCCTGGCCGTCATGCGACGAGAAAGGGTCTGTGCCATACGGGACTTCGACCCGGACGCGCCGGTCCGCACGGCGTTCCGGGACATCGAGGCGGCGGTCGAGGCCGCCGGGCAACACCCTGCTCGTCGCGATCGAAGCGGGCGAACGGAACCACGCGGGCGGCTGATCCGTCCTGGCGGGCGACCCGAGCACAGCGGAGCAGGATCGGCCCCCGCGGCACACCGCCGCCGGGGTCGGCCGTCGGCATGTGCACGGCGGCCGAAAGCCGCCCTTGTGCCGTTGGTTGACGCCGCGAATACTCCCGATCAGCGCTTGTCAGGAACACGGCGATGTCCGGTTTTCGAACGGGCCGCCGCGCTTCATGGCTGCGCCTCACCGGGCCCCGACCCCACGAGAGGGCCCCCTTTCCCCTCGGGAGGAACGACAAGTGAGGATCAAGCGCACCATCCCCCGCACCACCACCGGCAGACGCACCCGCCTGCTCGCCGTGTCGACCGGCCTGATCGCGGTCGCGGCACTGGCCGTCACCACCGCCACCGCCAGCGCCGACCCGGCGCAGACCTACAGCGCGAGCCGGCTCTCCGCCGCGAGCGACGCCGTGCTCGAAGCGGACGTGGCCGGTACCGCCTGGCACGTCGACAAGGCCACGAACACCCTTGTCGTCACCGCCGACAGCACCGTCTCCCGGGCCGAGATCGCCCGGATCAAGCGCGAAGCCGGAAACAACGCCGGCGCCCTGCGCATCGAGCGCACGCCCGGCACCTTCTCCAAGCTCATCTCGGGCGGCGACGCCATCTACGCCTCCAGCTGGCGCTGCTCCCTCGGCTTCAACGTCCGCAGCGGCAGCGGCACGTACTACCTCCTGACCGCCGGTCACTGCACCGACGGCGCGGGCACCTGGTACACCAACTCCTCGCGCACCACCACCATCGGCCCCACGGCCGGATCCAGCTTCCCCGGCAACGACTACGGCATCGTCCGCTACTCCAACACCTCGCTGTCCCACCCGGGCACCGTCGGCAGTGTCGACATCACCAGCGCCGCCGACGCCTACGTCGGGATGCCGGTCACCCGCCGCGGCTCCACGACGGGCACCCACAGCGGCAGCGTCACGGGCCTGAACGCCACCGTCAACTACGGCGGCGGAGACATCGTCTACGGCATGATCCGCACCAACGTCTGTGCCGAACCGGGCGACAGCGGCGGCCCGCTCTACTCCGGCAGCCAGGCCGTCGGCCTGACCTCCGGTGGCAGCGGCAACTGCACCACGGGCGGCACGACCTTCTTCCAGCCGGTCAAGGAAGCGCTCAGCGCGTACGGAGTCAGCGTCTACTGACGCGGGTAGTCCTGCCCCTCACAGACGCCTTGGCCCCCGCCCGGACCTCC
Source organism: Streptomyces sp. 5K101 (assembly GCF_046506645.1). Taxonomy (NCBI): domain Bacteria; kingdom Bacillati; phylum Actinomycetota; class Actinomycetes; order Kitasatosporales; family Streptomycetaceae; genus Streptomyces; species Streptomyces sp. 5K101. The sequence goes on from NZ_JBKFFO010000029.1 coordinate 51,188, forward strand.
GGGCGGGGGCTCGTCCTGCCCCCGGCTGTCTGCGCTTACGTCATGCCACGGGCGGCACCGCGTCCAGGATGCGGTGGACGAGCCGGGCGCCGGCGCGGGCCGTGCGGTCGTCGACGTCCAGAGCGGGGTTGAGTTCGGCGACGTCGCACACGGCGAGCCTGCCGCTCGCCGCCACGGCCGCGCACACGCGCTCCACGATCTCCATCGGCACGCCGTACGCGGCGGGCGCGCTCACCCCGGGGGCCACCGCGGCGGGCAGGACGTCCAGGTCGATGCTCAGATGCACCAGGTCGCAGTCCGCCAGGAACCCGTCGACGAACGCGTCGACCCGGTCGCGGTCGAGCACGCCGCACTCCGTGTCCAGCAGGTGGCGGACGCCGAGCCTGTCCGCCGTGTCGAAGAGCCTGCGGGTGTTGGCGGGCCGGCTCACGCCGAGCACCCGATAGTCGAGCCGGCGGCCGTGGGCCTGCTCGGCCCGCGCCATCTGGAGGAACGGCGTGCCGGAGCTGGGTCGCGCGTCGTCGCGCAGGTCGAAGTGGGCGTCGAGGTTGAAGACGCCGACCCGGGCGCCCTCCCGTACGGCCCGGCTGCCCGCCAGACCGAGGTAGCTGCCGTAGGCGACCTCGTGACCGCCGCCGAGCACGACGACCGGGCGGCCGCCGCGGTCGAGCAGCGAGGTGACCGCCTCGCCCAGGCGCCGGTGCCCGGACTCCAGGTCGTCGCCGCGGACTTCGACGTCTCCCGCGTCCACCGCGTGCAGCGGATGCCGCAGAGCCATCGGCGCGAGCGCCCGGCGCAGCGCGCCCGGGCCGTCGGCCGCGCCGGGCCGGCCCTGGTTCCTGCGCACGCCCGCGTCGCTGCGGAACCCCACGAACGCGGCGTGCCACGGTCCGGCACCGGCTTGGCCACCGCGGCCGTCCGCCGCTCCGGTGACGGCGTGGTGCCAGCGCACGAGGTCGGCACCCGGCCCGTCGTCACGGCCGGTCCAGGGCTGGGGGGTCACGTCCACGGCGAGGGTCATGTCGGTCGGTCTCCTTGCTCTCGGGCCCATTACACGCCGCTCACCCCGACGCGGGCCAGCGCGGACGCCTCGGGTTCTCGGATCCGATGCCCGAGCGGATCTTCCTGGTCGTCTCGTCCGTCGCCACGTTCGCCACCGTCTGGGTGTGGCTGCTGATCCTGCTGTCGCAGATGCGGGCGCGCCGGATGATGCCGCGCGGGGAGTACGAGGCGCTCGCCCACCCCGCGCCCTTCTGGCCGTACGGGCAGATCGTCACCCTCGTGTTCCTCGTCGGCGTCATGGTGCTCCTCGCCTTCTCCGACACCACACGGATCGCGCTGATCGTGGGTGCCGTGTGGCTGGCACTGCTCGCGGTCGTCCATCACCTCTGGGTCCGTTCGCCTCGCGCCGCCGCCCGGCCGTCCGGCCACGCGGCGCCGGACGGGCGGGACCGGGAGACTGCTTCCGCCATGAACCAGGCCCCTGCCGCGACGAGCCGTACGCTCGGGAAGCCGCGGGGCCCTCGGCCGGCTACGCGGGGGCGTTCTCCTGCATGGGGATGCGGACGCCCTTGTCGGTGGCGACGGTGTCGGCGATGTCGTAGCCGGCGTCGACGTGACGGATGACGCCCATGCCCGGGTCGTTGGTCAGCACCCGGCGGACCTTCGCCCCCGCCAG